>CAZVMD010000320.1:0-3460 GCA_964628555.1 uncultured Myxococcales bacterium
ACACGGCGTACATGCCGCGGCCGGAATAGCTGTGGCGCAGCGCGATGATCTCTTGCCGGCCCGTTACATTCTTGGCCAGCATGACCGCCATCTCGTCGGCTTCGGTGCCACTGCTGGTGAAGAACGACTGCTTGAGGTTGCTGCCAGCCGGCATCTTCTGCGCCACCGCCTGGGCTAGGCGAGCGATCCACTCGTGCTGATACAGCGTCGAGACGTGTCCGAGGGTGCGCGCCTGCTCAGCGATCGCTGAAGAGACCTCGGGCAGACAGTGACCCAAGCCGACGGTCAAGATGCCGCCGAAGCAGTCAAGATAGGTGTTGCCGTCGGCGTCTTCGACGTGCAGCCCGGCGCCGCGGCGCAGCACCAGCGGCTCGCTGAAGTAGTTGAAGACCGCCGGCATCAGGTACTCGCGAGCCATCGCGCGCACCTCTTGGCTCGACATACCGGACAGGACTTTGAGGTGGGTTTTTCCGTCGCTGGACTTGCTGGAAACAGGGTCGTTCATGGTCAGCCTCACAAAGTCGCGCGACAGTATCACAGCGGCGCATATAAGATGTGCCCTCAATCGGCTCGCCGCCCGCCACGGCAACCCGCCTGTACAACCCCGGCTGCGGGGCAGGCTCAGACGGCCGGGCCGTCTGAAGAGAGCCTGGACGAGGCCCCCCAACTGAAAGGACGACGATGACGCTTCCCGCGATGAGCCCTAGCTCGCCCTCACCGCTGCGCTTGCTGCGCGAGCAGGCGCTGTTTCTCTGTATTGATGTGCAAGAGCGCCTGGCGCCGGCCATGCACGAGGAGCTAATGGAGCGGCTCGTGCACAACGGCCGGATTCTTTTGCGCGGTGCGCAGGCTCTGGGGGTGCCGGTGCTGGTGACCGAGCAGTATCGCAAGGGCTTGGGTGCGACGGTGCCGGGCTTGGCTGAGGCCATCCCAGCGGATGCCCAGCGCCACGAGAAGATCGACTTTTCCGCCTGGGCCGATGCCGCCATCGCCAAGGCGATCGTCGATAGCGGACGCTCGCAGATCATCGTGTTTGGCATGGAGACCCATATCTGCGTCTACCAGACGATTCGCGATCTTGCGCACGTCGGCTATCGCGTCTTCGTGCCGCACGATGCCGTCTGCTCCCGCGATCCGGAAAACCTGCGCGTCGGCCTGGTGCTGGCCGAGCGGGCTGGTGCGACGGTGACCGCGACCGAGAGCGTGCTGTTCGATCTGCTGGGCCGGGCCGGGACGCCCGAGTTTAAGGCCATCTCTGGGCTGGTGAAGTAGGGCTCAGCGATACAGCGACTCGACCTGGGTCGAGCGCAGCGGCGCCTGGCTAGCCGTCTGAAACGGCAGCTGCGGCCACCAGCGATCGAGCGGCGGTGGGCTGGCGGGCTCGATGCTCTGCCCGAGCTTGGGCACGACTACTGACACGCCGGCCACCGTCGCGGCCAAGAGCGTGCGCTCGATCGGCTCGGTCCAGCCATGGAAGGCCAGAGCGAAGGCGCCCCAGTGGATCGGCAGCAGCAGCCGGGCCCGCACCAGCTGATGCGCCAGCACCGCTGCCTCGGGACCGATGTGCCAGTCGGGCCAGGCCGAGCCGTACTGGCCCACCTCGATCATCGATAAGTCAAACGGCCCCAGGCGGGCACCGATCTCGCGCATGGCCGGGAACAGCCCGGTATCGCCCGAGAAATAGATGCGGTGCTGCGGCCCGATAAGCGCGTAGCCGGCCCAGAGCTTGCGATCGTCGTCGATCAGCACCCGCCCCGCGGCATGACGGGCCGGGGTGGCGACGACTTGCAGCGCTCCCAGTCGGGCGCTCTGCCACCAGTCGAGCTCGATGATGCGCGACTCGCGGATGCCCCACAGCACGAGGTGGGCACCGACGCCGAGCGGCACGATAAAGGTCGTGTCCCAGTCCGCCATCGCGATCAGCGTGCGGTGATCCAGGTGATCGTAGTGATCATGCGAGATCAGCACGGCATCAATGTGCGGCAGCTGGGACAGGCTCAGCGGCAGCGGCGAGAAGCGGCGCGGGCCGACGAAGCGCACCGGCCCAACGCGCGGGCTGAAGATGGGATCGGTCAGGATGCGCAGGCCATCGATCTCGACCAGCGTCGTCGAGTGGCCGATCCAGGTGACGCGCAGGCCGCTGGGCGGCGGCTTCTGTAGCTGGGCCGCGGCATCGGCCTGCATCGGCACTGGCTCCTTGGGCTCGGCGAACTGGCTGCGATGGAAGGAGCCGGTGAAGGCGCCTAGCCAGTCGTTGTGCAGCGGCTGCGGATTGACGAAGCGACCGCCCTGCCACTGCGGCGACTCGCGGATGCGGGGCAGGCGGGCCCCGAGGGTGATCTGGCCGAAGCCTTGGCAGCCGATGAGCGCCGCGCTGAGCAAGAGCGCGATCCCCAGCAGGGCAAAGATCCGCCATAGCAGACGACGGCGTCGAGATCGGGACGGGGGAGGAGCCGTAGGCACAGCTCCATCCTATATCGCAGAGCGGGCCCTTCGCGGGTAACTAGGTGAGGCGCTGCGGTGGGCGCGAAGGATTGACGAAGATGCGCCCGCTGATCTCGCCGCGATCGGGCAGGCTGGCGTCGTAGATCTGGTAGCTATTGCGCCCGACTTCTTTGGCCCGGTAAAGCGCGATGTCGGCGAGGCGCAAGAGCTCGTTGGGGTTGTCGGCGTGCTGGGGAAACAGGCTGAGTCCGAGGCTGGCGGTAATGGTGTACGTGCGGTCCTTGTCGAGGACGACCGGCTGCCGGATGACCTCCAGCAGGCGCGCCGCCACACGCGCGGTCTCCGCCACGCCCGAGATCATGGGTAGCAGCAGGGTGAACTCATCGCCGCCGATGCGACCGATGGTATCGCCCTCGCGCAGGCAGCTCTTGACCCGCTCGGCAATCTGACGCAGCGCGTGATCGCCCACGATGTGGCCGCGCGTGTCGTTGATGCGCTTGAAGAAGTCGAGGTCGAGGAAGCCAACCGCGACGGCCTGATCGCTGCGGCGAGCCTGACTCAGCGCCCGCTCGACCCGGTCGAGAAACAGTGCCCGATTGGGGAGCTTGGTCAGCGGATCGTAGAAGGCTTTGAACAGCAGCTCTTCTTCGGTCCGTCGGCGCTCCGTGACGTCGGCAAAGGACACCACGACACCATGCGGTCGCGACTCGCCCGGGCGGAACAGCGGGCGGGTGTTGAGCGACACCCAGCGCAGCTCACCTTGCGGGGGGCGGGCGCCGATGACGACGTCGGACAAGGGCTGGCCGTTCTGCAGCGTTAGCCGATGCGGCAGCTCGTGCGTTGCCAGGACCTGACCCGCTTCGTTGTACAGCTGCCAGCCGGCAAAGCGGTCACGGGTCAGCCGATGTTCGGTGAAGTCTTGTTCGGTAATGCCGAGCAGCTGTCGCGCGCTGTCATTCGCGGTGATGATCTGGCCGCTGGCGTCAAAGAGCAGCACGCCTTCCTGCAGGGCGGC
>CAZVMD010000320.1:3560-8528 GCA_964628555.1 uncultured Myxococcales bacterium
CGGTGATGATCTGGCCGCTGGCGTCAAAGAGCAGCACGCCTTCCTGCAGGGCGGCGACGACGGTGCGATAGAGCTCTTCGCGCTCGCTCAAGGCTCGCTCCGCCTGCCGGCGCAAGGTGATATCGACCACCGTCCCGAGCACAGCCGCGGCCCCGTGATAGGTGGTCAGCGAGGCATAGATCTCGGCCTCGACCTGGCCGCCATCTTGGCGCTGCAGGCGCAGGACGTACGGCGACAGAGCCTCTCCGTTGAGCCGCCGCTGTAGGTTCTGGGCGGCTAGCGCGCGATCCTCGGCGCTGATGACATCGAGGCACGAGGGGAGGTCGAGGATCGCTTCGCGCTCATGACCGAGCAGCTCGGCGAAGCGAGGATTGCAGTAAGCGAAGCGCCCTTCCTGGATCACGTAGACCCCGACCTGCTTCTGCTCGACCAAGTGGCGGAAGCGCTCCTCGGTCTCGCGCAGCTGCCGCTCGATGGTGTACAGCTCGGTCACGTCCTGCACGATGATCAGGGCTTCTTCCGCTGCCGCCACGACGCGGAAGATCAGATCGCTGGCTTCGTTCAGCGAGCGGGTCGAGTCTTCCGGGTGCTCATCATCGATGTGATAGGTCAGGTGGACAACGCGCTTTTCATGACTGGCCTGCTCGATGGCGGCAAGTAGGCGCGGCGCAAAGTCCGGAAAGAGCTCGCGCAGGTTGCGGCCGGTCGCCGTCTGGCCATCAAACAGCGCTTGGAATGGTCCGTTGGCCACCAAGTCCTGCACATTGCCATCGCGATCCACGCGCACAAACGTGTCGGGAATGACTGACAGTAGAGCGCGCAGGCGAGCTTCACTGCGGCGGCGGGCCGTCTCGCTGCGGCGGGTGTGCGTGATATCACGGCTGATGGTGACGATGCCCAGTAGGTTGCCACCATGATCACGGACGGCCGTGATATCGGAGTCGAGGAGGATCTCTTCGCCGAGCCGGTCGTAGATCGTCATCTCGCCGCGCCAGGCACCACTCTGGGTCAGGACGCTGCGGATGCCGTGCAGATCGTTGACCGGCTGCACGAACTCTTCAAACTGGCGATTGAGCACTTCGCTTGCTCGCCACTTGGCGACGCGCTCGGCGGCTGGGTTCCAGGCGACGATGCGACCGCTGCTGTCCAAGATCACGACGATGTCGTTCGAGTTGTGGAACAGCATCCCGCTCTGAGCGATCGCCGCCTTGGATGGCTGCTTGCTGGCGTTTAGCGCAGGCTGCGTGGGCCCGCGATGCGTCATCACGTAGCCCACCTCGCGGGGCGCGAGCTGGGCCAGCGGATCGCCACGGCCGCTGCTGACCTCTAGGCTTGCTCGATCGCCGAGCAGATCACTTGCCCGATCGCTGCTCGTGCCGTCGTCGCATAGAGCAGTGGCCGTTACCTGCACATCGACATCGCGACCGCTCTTATGACGCAGCCGCATCTCGCCGCGCCAGACCTCGCCGGTCCGCAGGTTGCGCAGTGGCGAGAAGGTCCGCTCATGGAAGAAGAGATTCTTCGTCAGCAGCAGCCCCAGGCGATGACCGACGGCTTCATGGCTCATCCAGCCGTAGAGCTGCTCTGCAGCTGGGCTCCAGTAGGTAACCCGCAGCTCTAGATCCACTGCAATCACTGCCTCCGGCAGTGCCTGCAGCAGCCTTGTCTCCCAGGGGACCGACGCCATCAGAGAACTTCTTAACGCCTCTCGACATGATAGCGTGTTTCCCCGAGGGGAGATTCGATAACCTTCCGAGCCGAAGGGATGCCTACCTTGTGGCTGAAGTATCGAGATCTGCGCCGATTCTGTCGCGGATCCAGACCGGATCAGCTCCGCCTGCACAGAGCGCAGCCGCGGTGCCGTGGGTGGGTGTCCGGGCAGGTGCCATCGCCAGCGCGTGACAGACGCGTTGACAGCTCCGCCCGGCCGGCGATGATGGCGAGCCATGACTACGCACGAGCCGACGCCCAAGAGCGCAACGCCTGACTGTGTGTTTTGCAAAATTGCCAGCCGGGTCATCCCAGCGCCGCTCCTCCACAGTGATGAACACTGTGTCGCCTTTGCCGACATCCACCCGCAGGCGCCAACCCACCTGCTCATCATCCCGCGACAGCACGTCCAGAGCTTGACCGAGGTGGCGGGGCAGCCGGCGGCCAGCGCGCAGGCCCTGCTTGGCCATCTGCTAGCGGTGGCCACTGCTCTGGCCGGCCAGGTCGGAGTGCAAGAGAGCGGCTTCCGCATTGTCATCAACACCGGGGCCGATGGCGGGCAGTCTGTGTTCCACCTCCACCTGCATCTTCTGGCCGGTCGTCCGCTCGCCTGGCCGCCCGGCTAGAGACGTCGGGTGGTCGCCGATCTGCCCCCCTAGGGGGCCACCGCGCAGAGCCAAGTCCGGTGGTCGGCGCCGGCTTGGGGCCGGCTCGCGCAGGCCGCGCTAGGGACACTCTGCAGGCTGCTTGGGCGACGGCAGTGCAGTCGCTACGGCGGTGTTGCGAATCGATTGCTAAGCGCGCCGCTTTCGCGGTACGCTGCGTCGCTGTGTTGCTCTGTATCCGATATCGCGCTGTCAGCACTTGGGCCTGCCTGTGGATGGTCGGGCTATTGTCCGTGCTGGGCTGTCAGCGCCCTCCGGCCAGTCCGGGTCAGGGACAGGCGGCCCATGCGCCAAGCTCGGCTTCCGAGCTCAGCTCGGCTGTGGTCTTCCAGCCGGCGAGCGGCGCCGCACCGGTGCGCGTCCGCGTCGAGCTTGCTCGCACCCCCGAGGAGCAGATGCGCGGCCTCATGCACCGACGCGCCCTAGAGCCCGATGCCGGCATGCTGTTCCTATTCGATCGGGCCGAGCCGCGGCGGTTCTGGATGCGCAACACCTACATCCCGCTGGACATGATCTTTCTCGATGCGTCGCGCGTCGTGATCAGCATCGAAGAAAACACCGTGCCGCTAGACGAGACCGGCCGCGGCCCCGATCAGCCAGCCCAGTTTGTCGTTGAAGTTGCGGGTGGTTACGCCCGCAGTCACGGCATCTCAGTCGGGTCGCGGGCGCAGTTTGTCAACGTGCCCTAACCCTCCGCGAAGGTTCCCCCGCCCCATGGTCGCCGTTGCCCACACCACCTCCGTTTCCTCGCTCCCGCTGCTTCCGACTTCGCGGCGTGGCCGCCTCCTGTGCTGGCTGATGCCGGGCTGCGCCCTGCTGTGCGGGGGGATCGCTTTCGGGCAGGCTCCGGCGTCCCCGCCTCGTCCGCTAGCTGGCAACGCGGGTCGGCCGGCTGGGGCCGCGGCGGTCGTCACCCCCGTCGAGCGCTTTACTCTGGCCGAGGCCACCTTCGGGCTCAAGGGCAGTGGACCGCTATTCGCGACGCTGGAGCTTGAGCAGAACAAGGCGCCGCTTGCCACCCTGCGCTGTGAGCTGTACTCCGAGCTGACCCCCAATACCGTCGCCAACTTCGTCGGGCTAGCCCGCGGCCTGCGGCCCTTTATCGCTCCCGAGCGACCGGGTCAAAAGACCTGGGTGCGGCGGCCGCTTTATGACGGCTCGTGGATCCACCGCGTCGTGCCTGACTACATGATCCAGGGCGGCGATCCGCAGTGCTCGGCCGTGCCTGACTGCGCCGGGCAGCCCGGCACGGGTGATGCCGGCTTCAGCATCGCCGATGAGATCCGCCCCGAGCTGCGCTTCGATCGGGCCGGTCGCCTGGCGCTGGCGAACAAAGGTCCCGACACCGGCTCAGCGCAGTTCTTTATCACCGAGCGACCCACGCCTTGGCTCAACGGCACCGCCACCATCTTTGGTCAGTGCGAGCCGCTCGACGCCATCTCGCGGATCGCTCGCTTACCCAGCAAACCGATGAATCTCCCGTCGGAGCCCGTGATCATCAAGCGGGTGCTCATCAGCTTCGGCGCGGCGACTAAACCTGGCCCCAATCCGGTCCGCAAACCATAAGACATGCTTCAGCACACCTCCGAAGTCTCTCGCTCTGTTAGCTCTGCCACACCAAAGCCGGCGCGGGTCGCGCTCGCCGCCGCTGCATCGCCGCCACCACCGCTGGGGATTCCCGGCTTCGTCTTCGCCGACCTGTTTTCGCCGTACGGACTGCGCCGGCTCTACGACGCGTGGTTCGCCGAGCTACAGGCGCACAGCGCTGAGCTGGCAGCGCAGTATCTGGCGCTGCGCACCGCCGAAGCCGCCGAGCCAAGCCTGCAGCCGACTGCTGCTGCGAAGCCAGCGTCGCTGGACCCGGTCGCTTATTCGAACCTGCTGCTGGCGATTGCGCCGACCGTCTCGCGCTTTCTGCAGCGCCTGTTTCCGGCTGCCGGCGAGCCGCTAGCGGCGATCTTGGCCGCGACGCAGGAAGACCTACAGGTCTGCCGCTTCAAGGACGAGTTCCTCAAGCGACGAGCCAGCAAGCGCAAGCTGGATCCCGCGAGTGTGCCGCAGCTGCTTGAGCGGGGGGCTGCCCTGGCCGAGCGCCTGGGGCTGCCTGTGGCGCAGCACTGTGACGAGCGCGCCCTGGCCAAGGCGGTCTGTGCGCTGCTCGATCGCGAGACGACGATCAAAAAAGATCGCGGGGCCGACGATCCCGAGCTGCAGGCGGTGCGCAACGATCTCGATCTGATCGGCGACTGGATCATGGCTCGCCGCGACGAGCTCTTGCATCAGCATCACTTCATCTCGCTGCACTTTCCGCACAGCCTGGACCACCAGAACCTGGTGCCGCTGCGTCGGCCCGACAGCCAGCTACCCGAGCTGTTCGTGGGCCACGAGCACAAGCTGCGTCAGCGCGAAGGCTTTCGCCTGACCGACCGCCGCGCCACGCCGCTGCAGGTCATGGATCAGATCGACTACTGCATGTACTGCCACGACCGCGAGAAGGACTCGTGCAGTCGGGGCATGCATGACAAGACCGGGGCGCTCAAGCAGAACCCGCTGGGTATTCCCGTCGCTGGCTGTCCGCTGCACGAGAAGATCT
>CAZVMD010000321.1:0-8527 GCA_964628555.1 uncultured Myxococcales bacterium
GTAGATCGTTTTGGCGCGGAGGGCGCCGCCCTGGGCGGGGATGATGCGCTCTTGGATCTCGGTGACGTCGCCGCGGGCGTTCCAGGTGTAGTGCTCGACGATATTGCCGATGGTGCGGGTGCTGAGCTGGCCGGCTGCGTCGTAGGTCGGCTGGTAGATGAGGTAGTGGTGGGTCTTTTGGCTCTGCTCGCGGATGCGGAAGACGGTGCCTGCCGCGTCGTACTCGTACATCGAGCAGCCGCTGTGCTCAGGGCAGCGGCGTGATAGGCGGCCCTTGGCGTCGAACACGGCGGTCTCGCTGCGGTAGGGGCCCTCTTGCGGATAGTGGCGCCAGGTCACTTCCTCATGCGTTCCGTCGGGGCGAAAGAGGGACTCGGTACGGAAGTATTCGCCAGGCGGCTTGCTTGGATCACGCATGATGCGGACGCTGATTCGCCCCTGGGCATCGAGCTGATAGGTGAACTCGCGCCGCTCGACGCGCCGGGTGTGGTCCTTGTAGGTGCGTGCCCGCAGGCGGCCGGCCGCATCCCAGGTGAAGTCGTAAGACACCAGCAGCGAGCCATCGGGCTTGCGATGCTCGTGGCGCAGGATGTGCCCGCTCGAGTCGTAGCTGCGGAGCTCGCGCGCTTCTTCGGCAAAGCCGCTGCCTTTTGGCACCCAGCGGACGGCTACCAGCTTGGCTAGCTCAGGGCGGACGAGCTCGGCATCTTCGTGTCGCAGCAGGGGCTCGGCGAGCGCGGGCCGGCTGACGAGCCAAAGGACGAGCTGAGCGGCCAGCATGGCTGGGGAACGATATCTTGCGGCCCCTCGTTCAAACATCCTTCGAATATACGACTGCCTCTGCGCGACTGCCCTGACCCTGCGAGCCAAGCGCGCAGCCCGCGCCACGGGGGGACTCGCCATCCCCGCTTGACTTAAGACGGGGCTTTGCGTGTAAGCGTGGGCGCGGTTTTGTTTGCGTCATCGGTCCCCTGTCGAAAGAGGTATTCATGAGACGTCCTCGGCTGCTTCCTGTGCTGTCCTGTACAACCTATTTCCCGTCGCTGCAGCGCTTTCTGCGTGGCGGTGCGGCGCTGTTGCCGCTGTTGGCGGTGCTGGCTCACTGCGGCGGGGATGGCCAGCCGCGAGCGGGCCGGGCGCTGCCTGAGCTGGCGACGCTGCCTTCGGGGGCGCAGCTGATGCTGTCGCCGTCGAGCCCGCAGATCGGGGCGGGCACGGGCCAGCAGTTCGCGCTGCGCCTGCAGGGGGTGGATGGCCGCCAGCACGACGTCAGCAAGCAGGTGCGCTGGCACCTGCATACCGAGGCGGGAGAAGAGCTCTTGGCCCCCAGCGCGGGGCTGGTGGAGCTGGCGCAGCCGGGGCGCTATCGGGTCAGCGCTGAGCTCGATGGGCGGCAGGTGTCGACGCCGATCTTCGCGACCACGGCGGCGGTGCGCTCGGTGTCGGTGACGCCGTCTCTGCCTAAGGTCCCGCGGGGGCTGAGCCAGCAGTTTCGTGCGCTGGCGATCATGACCGATGGCACGACGCAGGATGTGACCAGCCTGTCCTCGTGGTCGGTCAGGGACACGCTGGGGACGGCGGTGGCGACGGTGACCTCGGCCGGGCTGGCGACGGCGAAGAACCTCGGCAAGAGCCGGGTCGCGGCCCGCTACAGCCTGACCTCGGGCTCGACGACGATGGAGGTGACGCCAGCGGCGATCAGCAAGCTCTTGATTGCACCGCAGGACATCAGCATCGCCAAGGGCACCTCGGCCAGCTTTACCGCCACGGCGACGTTTAGTGATGGCAGCGTGCAGGAGGTCAGCGCGCTGTGTGACTGGGCGGTCATGGATGTGCTGGGCAGCGGCGTGGCGTCGATCGACGGCAGCGGTACGGCGACGGGTGAAGCGGTCGGGCGGGCCAAGGTCAGCGCCGAGTATCTGGGCCAGCTCAGCGAGACGACGCTGACCGTGACAGCGGCCGCGGTGGTGGGGCTGTCGCTGTCGCCGGGCTCGGCCAGCATCGCCAAGGGCACAACGCAGCGCTTTGTCGCCACGGCACGGCTCAGCGATGGCAGCAGCCAAGATGTGTCGGCGCTTGTGGCCTGGAGTGCCAGCGATGTGACCGGAGTCGGCGTGGCCTCGATCGATGCCATGGGGCTGGCCAAGGGCAACGCGGTCGGCAGCGCGCAGATCAACGCCGCCTATCGCGGCTACACGGCGAGCGCGGCGCTAGAGGTCAAGCCGGCGGTGCTGCTCAGCGTCGCGCTGTCGCCAGCCATGGCGACGGTGGCCAAGGGGCGCAGCCAGAGCTTTAAGCTGACCGCCAGCTACAGCGATGGCTCAACGCAGGATGTGACCGGCGCGGCGGTGTGGACCAGCGTCGATGTGCTGGGGACCGATGTCGCTGCGGTCAGCGCGGCCGGACTGGCGCTGGGCAAAAACGTCGGTCAGGCGACGATCCGCGGCGAGCACATGGGCAAAAATGCCAGCGCCAGCCTGACGGTGGGCCCGGCGGTGCTGAGCAGCGTCAGCATCGTGCCCAGCAGCGTCACGATTGCGATCGGCGGCACGCAGGCGTTCAAGGCCCAGGCCAGCTACAGCGATGGCAGCAGCGTCGATGTGACGACGATGGCGACCTGGAGCATCGCCGACATCGCTCCGGGAAGCGGCGTCGCGACGATCAGCGCGGGCGGCCTGGCGAGCGGCAAGAGCCGCGGGGCAGCGACGGTGACGGCGGTATATATGAGTCAGCGCGGCCAGGCCACGCTTGCGGTCGGGCTGCCGACCAGCGTCTGCTCGGCATCCGGCTGGTGCTGGCGCAACCCGCTGCCCCAAGGCAACTACCTGCCTTCGGTGTGGAGCCTGGATGCCAACAACGCCTGGGCGGTCAGCGACTTCGGCGTGATCCTCAAGTGGAATGGCGCGACCTGGCTGCCGCAGGCCAGCGGCACGACGCAGAACCTGCTGGCGGTCTGGGGCAGCGATGCCAGCAACCTGTGGGCCGTCGGGGTCGGCGGCGTCATCGTCAAGTACAACGGCAGCAGCTGGAGCGTGCAGTCCAGCGGGACCACGCAGAGCCTGTCCGCCGTCTGGGGCAGCGACGCCAGCAACGTCTGGGCGGTCGGCGCAAGCGGCGTCATCGTCAAGTGGAATGGCAGTAGCTGGACGGCGCAGGCAAGCGGCAGCAGCGCCTATCTGCGCGGCATCTGGGGCAGCGATAGCAGCCACGTCTGGGCCGTCGGTCAGAACGGCACGATCCTGCGCTGGGATGGCCTGGCCTGGAGCGCGGTCTCAAGCGGCACCCTGGCCTACCTGCGCGGCATCTGGGGGCGGGATGCCAACACCATCTGGACCGTCGGCTTGGGCGGCACGATTCTCAAGTGGGATGGCACGGCCTGGACGCCGCAGGCAAGCGGCAGCAGCGCCTACCTGCGCGGCATCTGGGGCAGCTCGGCGACCAGCCTGTTTGCCGTCGGTGAGTTCGGCGTCATCCTGCGCGGCGACGGCAGCAGCTGGACGGCGCTGAGCAGCGGCACTAGCGCGACGCTCAACAGCGTCTTTGGCAGCGGTCCCAGCGATGCCTGGGTGGTCGGCAACAACGGCCTGATCCTGCGCTGGGATGGCAGCAGCGTCTCGCCGCGCTCCAGCGGATCGACGAACAGCAGCTTTGGCATCTGGGGCAGCGACAGCAACAACGTCTGGCTGGTCGGCGATGGCGGGCAGATCCTCAAGTGGAACGGCACCAGCTTGAGCCCGCAGACCAGCGGCACGACGCAGAACCTGATCGCGGTGTGGGGCAGCGACGCGCGCAACCTGTGGGCGGTCGGCATCGGCGGCGCCATCCAGTACTGGAACGGCGCGGCCTGGAGCAGCCAGGCCAGCGGCACGACGCAGAACCTGCTGGCCGTCTTTGGCACCAGCGCCAGCAACGTCGTGGCGGCGGGGGCGGGTGGCACGCTGCTTTCGTGGAATGGCAGCACCTGGAGCGCGCTGAGCTCACCGACCACCAGCAGCCTGTACGGCCTGTGGGGCAGCGGCACCAGCGACCTGTGGGCCGTGGGCGCGGCCGGCACGGCGCTGCACTTCGACGGCAGCAGCTGGAGCGCCGTGAGCACCGGCAGCACGAGCTCGCTGTCAGCGGTCTGGGGCAGCGATGCCAGCAACGTCTTTGCGGTCGGCGGCCTGGGCACCATCCTGCGCCTTAACGCCGGCAGCTGGGTGGCGCAGATAAGCGGCACCAGCCAGTCCTTGTACGGCGTCTGGGGCAGCAGCGCCAGCAACGTCTTTTCCGTCGGGGCTGGCGGTACGCTGCTCAAGTGGAACGGCACCGCTTGGACACCGCAGGTCAGCGGCTCCTCGCAGTCGCTTAACGCCATCTTTGGCACCAGCAGCAGCAACATCTGGACGGCCGGTGCCTTCGGAGCCGTCCTGCAGTACGCGCCCTAGCGCGTGCTGCGGCAGGCCAGCCGGGATCGTGGCCGCGATCCCAGCCTGGCCTGTCGCCGCGCGGCTCATGGTCGGGCAAATGCCAAGTGATCTTTTGTAGATGGGTGTGCCGCGAGGTGCTCGCCCGTCGTCGCCCGGCGCGATCTCGGAGGGCTTGCGGTTTCCGCGGATGCGGCTCGGCGCGGTCGATTTTGTCGGCCGATTCGCCTGCCGCCCCGATTGACGACACCGGGCCGCATGGGTTTTGATCGTGCCCAATGACCACGCGTCTTATGACGTTGCTAGTGGGCCTGCTTGGGCTATCCAGCCTGAGCTGCGAGCATCGCTCGGCGACGGCCACTGGGCTGCCGGTGCTGTATGTGCCGCCGGACGCCCCCACCGAAGAGCCGCCGCCGGCCCCGCTCATCGGCGAGCCCGATCCGCCTCCCCCCGTCGCTGCCAAGCCGGCGACGGAGGGCAAAGACGGCAAGATTGCCCCCACCCCACCCGGCGAGCCCGGCCGCGACCCAGCCAAGCCGACCGACGCGGCGACTGCCCAGGCGGCGACCCCGTCCAGCAAGGTTGGCTCGGGCGAGAGCGGCAGCGAGATCCCGTGTGAAGGCCAGGTGCCTTCCGGCATGGTCTGCATCCCCGGCGGGCCGTTCTGGCGTGGCGCCGACGATGGCAAGCCCGACGAGAAGCCGCGCAACCGCGCCGTCGTCTCGCCCTACTTCCTCGACACCTATGAAGTGACCAACGAGCAGTACTTCCGCTGCGTCGAGGCCGGCAAGTGCGACCCGCCGATCAAGTACTACCCGCTGTTCGCGCACGCCAAGCAGCCGGTCGTCGCCGTCAGCTGGTACGAGGCCTACGACTACTGCAAGTTCGCCGGCAAGCGCCTGCCGACCGAGGCCGAGTGGGAAAAAGCGGCCCGCGGCCCCAACGGCGACATCTATCCCTGGGGCAATGAGCCGGCGACCTGCGATCGCGCCAACTACGAGCACCCGCTCGGCGCCAAGGGCTGCGGCACCGGCATCACCTCTGCCGTCGGCAGCCGCCCGCCCAATCGCTATGGCCTGTACGACATGGCCGGCAACAGCTGGGAGTGGGTCAACGACTGGAAGAGCGACTGCTACGCCGGCTGCAGCAAGCCCTGCGGCGAGGACTGCGCCGGTCCCGACCCCAAAGGTCCGTGCGGCGGCGGCCCCGGTCGCTGCCCCGGCTATCACGAAAAGATCCTCAAGGGCGGCTCCTGGTACTTCACCGCCGAGCGCATGCGCGGTGCCGAGCGACGCGGCGTCCCCCCCTCGAACCGCGGCCCCCACCGCCTCGGCTTCCGCTGCGCCAAGAGCGTGCGCTAAGCGCTTGTTGCCGTAATCAAGAAATGAACAAACATAAATAAAATATTTATGTCTTTATTACATTTCAGTATGCGGCTTTGTAGTTATCGTTACTATTGGCAGCCTATGGCGCCGCCGCGTTTCGCTGCGCCCGATGCCCGAGCAATGAAGCGAGCTTAGTTAACGTCCGCGGCTGGCCCGCGGCCGCGGGACTGCTTAGCTGGGTCGTTGGCGCAGGCGGGGGGATCGTCGCTGTTACGGTCTCTGCAGCTCTTGCGAGAGAAGCTCGGTGGTGTGCCCTGCGCGATCGACGTGCAAGAGCTTCTCGTAGTACTTGCGCCAGGGATACGGGTTGGTGACGGCCAGGACCTGGTATCCGTCCGCAACCGGGCGCACCGCGCCGTGCTTCTTGTCGGTACACCAGATCTGGTAGTCCGCCGCCCATGCGATCAGGACGGGCTCCTGCGGCATATCGATAGGCGCAAGCAGCTGCTTTAGCTCGGGCGAGGTCGATACCGAAAAGACGCTGTCGCCCTGCGTGATCACCAGATAGTGGTACGCGATTCCTCCGTAGCCGCCGCTGGTATGAAAGCCCTGCGAGGCGGTGAGCTTGCTCAGCGCAGCCTGGCAGCCAGCCTGATCTCCAGCCGTGGCGCAGGGGATCCCGGCGGTGGCCAGCACGCTTGTGTATCTCCGGGCATTGGCGATAAGGGGCGACTCGCTGACGTAGTGCCGTAGCTCCAGATAGTCCACCGGGCTGGCCGGCTTCAGGTCGGATATCGACAGGCCGTTGGCCGTGCAGGCGGGCTGCTCGAACAGCGAGAGGTCAATCGCATCGAGCGAGGCGGGAACCTCGGGCGTCGGGCCACAGGCGCTTAGCACGAGGGACAATGCACCGAGGGCAAGTAGCCGGGACCGGCGCGAACGAGGTCTGGGGGTAAGCGAAAGCATAAGAACCTCCCTATAAGCTATTGAGGATTCATCCAGGATAACGCAGCGGCGGCGGCGCTGCCTCTTATCGTGCTGATCGCGAAAGTCCGCTTTCTGCAGCGCGAACAGCCGCACCCTTGGGAGGAACGGTCAGCGGCGCAATGTTTCGCCACGGGAACCGGCTGGCACCGACGACCCCGACCAGCCACCAAGGCGTCGTCGCCTAGATTCGTGGCCCCATCCCTTTGCCCATCCAACCTCATCTGCGTCGTTGTTCGTCGGTCACATGCCGACGCGCATGCCCCCTCGTCACGCCTAGCAGTCGGGCCGTCTGGGCCGGGACCCTGAGGTCACGAATCGAGGCGACGACGACCTAGCTCGCGACGAGCTGCCAGGCCGGCCGGCAGTCGGGGTACAATCCCCCCGGTACGACTTTGCTGGCCGCTCTCGGCTGGCTCTGCTGGGTGGACCCGACTCGAAGGAGTAGCGAATGCTGTACGGTCTGTGGCTGATCATTCTCGGTGTGCTTGCTGTCCCCAACCTCGTGCTCAAGAAGCCTGAGCTCAAGCCGACGCTCGACAAGATCACGCCCTACCAGGGCTGGATCGGCGCCATCTCGGCCATCTGGGGCGTGTGGCGGCTGATCTGGTCGGTGCTCAACATCGGCCTGATGCAGCATGCCTTCCTGTGGTGGGTGACGCTGACCGCGACCAATGCCCTGGTCCTCGGGCTCGGCCTCCTGCTCGGCGTCGGCACGCTCAAGACCTTCACCAAGAACGCCGAGGCGCAGGCCAAGCTCGATCAGACCGTCGTCAAGCTGGCGCCCTACCAGGGCAACCTCGGCATCGCCGCCCTGATCCTGGGCGCGCTGTGCATCGTCGTCTCGCTCATGCCGCGCTAGCCGCTGCCCCGAAGCTGGGCCGGCGTCGCGTCCGTCCCTGCCGCCGGCTCGCCGGTCTGCCGGGCTCGATCTCCCCTCGCTGCTGTTGCTGTGTCGGCCCCGCCGCCGGGGATGGCAGGTCAGCACTCGCCTGCTGCCTGCCCCCGCCGTGGGCAAGAAAGATATGAATATTAAGTCAGCCGACCGCTTGTCTTGCGGTATTGCTAGAAAGCATAATAATCGAATTATGCTGCTTATTATGCCTTATATTAATGGCGCTATCCCCTCTGTGGCACAGTCGGGGACGCCGACCTACGGACAGGGAACGGCGTGAAACTGGGCGTTGGTCTGCACCGCGCGCAGCGAGCCGGTCAGCGTGCTGCATGACAGACTGCCGTCGAGCGAGGCGAAGGGATCCGGGCCGCTGATGCTCAGCGTGCAGCTTAGGCCCGAGGTGCGATCCGAGGTGATGAGCGTGATCGGGTTGGCCGTCTCTAGCGTGCGGGCATCGAAGCTCTGCGGCAGCTTGAGGCTGACCTCGGCGACGGTGCTGGTGTCCTTGTCGGCGCGCAGCGCAGCCTGCGGGTTGGTGCCATCGCCCAGCAGGGTGATGGTGATGCCGGCGGCGCCGGTGTTGGCGCTGACCTGAATCTTGCGCTCGGCGCGCTGACACTGCAGCGCCTCGGTCACCACCGAGAGCTTAAGCTGGGTGCTGCCGGTCGTGACCCCCGGTGGGGTCAGCGAGTAGGTCATGTCCATGTACTGCGCCGGACCCGAGCCCGAGCCCGGACCGCAGCCCGGAAGCCCGCCGGCGCAGACCAGCGACAGCACCGCGGCCAGCCTGGGCCAGCGCCGCGGCCGGCGCGACGGCAGGGGTGAAAGGGGAGGGGCACCTAGGCACGGAGTCGAAGCTAAGAGGGTAGTCATCATGTGCTCACGTTACCGGGCCAGCCAGCGACTGTCATCCGCCC
>CAZVMD010000322.1:0-8509 GCA_964628555.1 uncultured Myxococcales bacterium
GGCTTGGCCCGCTGCGTGCGCTCGACATGCTGGAAAAGATGGGCGGCAGCGCGCTGGCCGACGCGGCCAAGCCGTACTTCATGGTCAACATCGTCCTGGGCACCGGAGCCCTGTCGCGCGCCACCGTGATCTGGCCGGTGCGGCAGGTCATCGAGCAGAACGACCCCAGCTATGCCATCGATGGCCCGGTCGACAGCCGCTTCCGCAAGGCCCAGCTAAAGAATGGCCGCACGCTGTACAACCGCGTTGTCGACGGCAAGCCGGTCTTCGAAGCCAAGCCCTGGACGGTGTTCGTCTCCGGCCAGAGCAACGCGCACTCGACCTTCCAGAACAACACCGTGCAGATCACGCAGGGCGGCAATGCCAACATCTTTGCCGCCTCGGCCGCGATCCAGAGCGCGCTGCATGCGCTGATCCCTGCCATCGGTGTGCAGCGCGGCGGTCAGAGCCCGCTGTTCGCACCGGCGCCTCCCGGTACGCCGTCGCCGTCCAACGTCCCCGACGGGCGAGCCATGGTTGGGCTGTTCTCGTCGTCGGCCTCGACGCTGATGAGCCGCCTGGCGCCGGACAACAACCGCGCGCTGTTCCAGCAGTACTACGCCGCCTTCCTCGGTCTCGCCAAGTGGGCCAAGCACCCGGCCTACGATCGCGTCCGCACCGACGTGCGCACGGCGATGAACCTGGTCGTCAAGAACCTGGCCAATGAGCTGCAGGTCAAGCCCGGCCAGGTGCAGCAGTGGGGCGGCTCGATCGCCCAGACCGATGACCGCCTGCGCGCCATCACCGAGGTGCTGATCGTCACTGCCAATGCCTTCCGCTTGGGCCTGACGGCGCAGGTGACGCTGCCCGCCTTCAACGACGATCCGCACGGCGCCTTCGCCGGCAACCCGACCGAGCTTTTCGACGGCTTTGCCCGCACGCTGGTGTCGTTCCAGAACGAACTGGACAACACGCAGGACCCGGTGATGACCAGCAAGCGCGTCGGCGATCGCTTGGTGATGACGCTGTCTGGCGACACCACCAAGGATCCCTTCCAGCGCAGCGGCTGGCCTGACGGCACGCCGGGGGGGATGAACCTGCTGTTCGTCCAGGGCAACGGCCTCATCCCGCACGGCTGGTTCGGCGACGTCAACCCCGGCGCCCGCGTGAACTGGGATCCGACGACCGGCAACAACAACAACAACGTCCCCACCGCCGACTGCACCAGCGCCGCTTGCGCCGCTGTGCTCTACGCTGTCTCGGGCGGTAACAAGGACGCGGTTCGCCAGTTCTATACCGGTCCGCTCGACGGCGTGATCAACGCCAACCTCACCGGCTAGGCCGGCGGCCCGCCCTCCCCTCCTCCCCTGCCGCTCTGGCTCTGACCTTCCCTGCCCTCGCTTTCGCACTTGACCCCCGCGACGCGGCTGAGCCACTAATGAGGCACCTATCTTCTCAGGTGCCCTCATGTCCAATACCGCGCGTGACTCTGCATTCCGTCGCTCCTCTGACAACGACAGCCTTGAAAAGGACGCGGCCCTCGCCGATCGCGATCTGGCTTCCGGCCGACGCAGCGACGACTCCGCTGACCGGGATGTCGTGGCCGATCACCTTGTCTTGCAAGGCGGCGATGCCGGTACCAAGGGCACTGGCTCGTCGGGCTGATGACCGCCCCTGCTCTGCGAGTGACCCGTCCCGCGACCGCTAGCCGGCGCCGGCTGGCGACGGGGCTTAGCTATCACCTGCTCGAGTGGCGCCCGGTCTCCTCCGACCCGACCCCCTCGCACGCCCCGCCTCTGGTCCTCCTGCTGCACGGCTTTCTGGATAGCAGCTGGACCTGGCAGGTGCTGCTTGAGACCGGCCTCCTCGATGCCTTTCATCTGCTAGCGCCGGATCTGCGGGGGCACGGCGACAGCGATCGCATCGGCGCCGGTGGCTACTACCACTTCATCGACTATCTCGCCGACCTGCACGATCTTGTGCGCCAGATCCTGGCCGAGTCCGGGCAGACCCAGCTCGCGCTGGTCGGGCACTCGATGGGCGGCACCATCGCCTCGTACTACGCGGGCTCGTTTCCCGAGCAGGTCTGCCGCCTGATCACGCTCGATAGCTTGTCGCTGCCGCCGTCGGGAGGCTCGCTGGACAGCATCCCTGAGCGGGTGCGGGCCTGGCTTGGCGCCTGGGATCGCGTGCAGAAAAAGCCGCAGCGACCGATGCCCGATCTGGAAGACGCGGCGCGCCGCCTGCAGCTGTACGATCGCCGCCTGTCCCCCGAGCTAGCCGCTTGGCTGGCCGAGCGCGGGAGCCGCGAGACGACCGACGGGCAGTGGCTGTTTAAGCACGACCCGCTGCACACCACCCCCGGGCCCTATCCGTTTTTGCTCGAGATCGCTGCTGGCTTCTGGCGCCGCGTAAAATGCCCGACGCTGCACGTCGTGGCCACCGACAGCGAGCTAGCCGGTAGCGAGACGCAGCTCAGCGAGTATCTTGGCTACTTTGCCGATGCTCGCTTGGCCCGCGTGGCCGAGGCTGGACACATGCTGCATCGCCACCAGCCGGCCGCCGTCGCCACGCTGCTCCGCGACTTCCTGCGCTGAGGTACACTGCGCCCACCGCATATGGCGACGCTGTATCTCATTCGACACGGACAGGCTGGCTTTGGGCAGGCCGAATACGATGTGCTGTCCACGCTAGGCGCGGCCCAGGCGCAGGCCCTCGGCCGCTACTTCGTCATGGCGCAGCGGCCAATCGATCGGCTGTTTAGCGCACCGCGGCGACGACACCGTCTGACCTGCGAGCACCTCTGTCAGGGTCTGCAGACCGCCGGTGGGGCTCGCCCTGAGCTCTGGCCGAGCGGCGATGACCTCAGCGCGAGCGCCGCGCTGGCCCCCGGCTTCCCAGCCACCGAGCTACACCCGACCAGCCTGGTCCCTGACTTTGATGAGTTTCCGTTTGGCGAGATCCTGGCCACGGCCTGCGGCCCCGGTGGCCTCCTGGCTGCCGAGTACGACGCGCTGCTGGCCGAGCTAGCTGGACGCAATCCGCTGCACGATGGCCGGGCCTTCGGCCGCCTGTTCCGCATGGCCATGCCGCGCTGGGTAGGCGGCGAGGTGACGGTCAGCGAGTCCTTCGACGCCTTCTCTCGGCGCATCGAGCGCGGCCTGCTCAGCGTCGCGCAGCAAGCCGCCGCCCTGCCCTCGGGACGCGCCGCGGCGGTGGTGACCTCGGCGGGAGCGATTGCCGCTGCCCTGCGCTACCTCCTGGGCGTCGACAACGAGCGCATGCTGGCGCTGTGCCTGGCCCTGTACAACACCGGCCTCACCGAGCTCCGCGTCCGCCGCGTTACCGACGACAGCACCGCCTCCGGGGAGCCCAAGCTTGAGCTGAGCCTGATCTCGCTAAACGCGGTGCCGCACCTACTTGACCCCGCACAGCGCACCTTTCGGTAGCTGGGCGCTGGGCTCGCCCACGCCGCTGCCCAGCCGGGCGCCCAGCCGCGAGCCACCTTTGACCGGGGTCGGCGGGCGGCTCGGGTAACCCCAGCTATACAGGGCCTTGCCTGACGCGATACAGTTAGGCGATGGCCGATGAGAGCCAGGAGTACGATCCGCCGACCTTAGACGTCCCTCCGCCAGGGGGGAACTCGGGTCAGGTCGGATCGGCTTCTGATAGCGCCGCTAGCCTCCGCAACCAGCCGCTTCCGCTGCCGGACTGGGACCGCTATCAGATTGTCGAGTTCCTGGGCGCCGGCGCCATGGGCACCGTCTACAAGGCGCGCGATCCCCGGCTGAATCGCTTTGTCGCGCTGAAGTTTATCCGCGACAACACCTCGGGCAGCGAGCTGGCGCAGCGCTTCTATCGCGAAGCCCGCTCGCAGGCCGGCATCGAGCACGAGTACGTCTGCAAGATCTACGAGGTCGGTGAGGTCGACGGGCGGCCGTACATCGCGATGCAGTACATCGACGGCGAGACGCTGAACCTGGCGCGGCAAAAGATGACCCTGCCGCAGAAGGTCAAGGTCCTCCGCGAGGCCGCCGAGGCGCTGCACGCCGCGCACCGCTACGGCATGATTCACCGCGACGTCAAGCCCGGCAACATCATGGTCGAGCAGACGCCCGAGGGCGGCTTTCGGCCCTATGTGCTCGACTTCGGCCTGGCGGACTTGGTGCAGACCACAGGTGGCCTGCTGGCGCCTGGCCTCGAAGGCACGCCCGCCTATATGTCGCCGGAGCAGGCGCGCGGCGAGATGCAGCTTCTCGATCGCCGCACTGACGTCTACAGCCTCGGTGCAACGCTCTACGATCTGCTGGCTGGCCAGCCGCCGTTTGGCAAGGGGCCGAACGATGAGATCCTGCTGTCCCTGCTGGTCGCGGAGCCCAAGCCGCTGCGCGATCTGAAGCACGGTGTCCCGGCCGACCTGGACGCCGTGGTGATGAAGTGCCTGGAAAAAGATCCCGCCGATCGCTACGAGTCCGCCAAGGCCCTGGCCGACGATCTGATGCGCTATCTCGATGGCGAAGCGGTCATGGCGCGGCGCTCAAGCCTGGTCTATCGGCTGCAGAAGAAGGCGCAGAAGAACAAGATCTTGGTTGCGACGCTGATCGTCGCAGCCATCGCCATCATCGTGCTAAGCGCGATCTTTATCCGCGCCCGCGTGCAAGCGGCCGAGCAAGCGCGCTTGGCGCAGCAGTCAGGCCAGAAGATCAAAGAGATCGAGATCTTCATGCGCTACGCCTACGCGCTGCCGCTGCACGACACCAGCATCGAAAAAGCGGTGATCCGGGCGCGCATGGCCAGCATCAGCCAAGACATGGCCAAGCTCGATGGCGAGGCGGCGGCCATGGCCTACTACGCGCTCGGCCGCGGTCACCTGGCGCTGCAAGAGTACGAAAAGGCGCTGGAGTATCTGCGCCTAGCCCACAAAGGCGGCCTGCGCACGCCGGCGGTCGAGTACGCGCTCGGTCGCACTCTCGGCGAGATTTACAACAAGCAGTTGAAGGAAGTGCTGCGGCGCAGCGGCAAGAAGCGGGAAGAGGCGCGGGCGAAGATCGACAAAGAGCTGCTGGAGCCGGCGCTGTATCACCTGCGCCAGAGCGGCGGCGAGCACGGCGAGTCGCGCCCCCTGGCCGAGGGCCTGCTGGCCTACTACAGCCAGCAGTACGAAGAGGCGCTGAAAAAAGGCCAAGACGCGCTGACCGCTGAGCCCTGGCTGTACGAGGCCAAGAAGCTGCAGGCCGACGTCTACTATCAGTACGGTCGCCGCAACCAGAACAGCGGCCAGTATCAAAAAGCGCGCAGCGACTATCGCAGCGCCGCCGAGCTCTATCACGGCGCAGCCGAGATGGCGCGCAGCGACTCCAGCATCCACAGCGCCGAATCGGATACCTGGGTGCAGATCATGGAGCTCGACAAGACCCAGGGCCTGTCACCCAAAGAAGCCTACGAGCGGGCACTTGAGGCCTGCGATCGCGCCATCGTGTCGTACTCGGAAAACGACAGCGCGGTGCGTAAGAAAGTCTGGGCCATGACGCGCTGGGCTGAGTACCTGAGCACGCACGGCCAAGATCCACGGGGCATGGCGCAGCAGGCTGTCGAGACCGCTCTGCGCGCCTACACCATGAACCCCAACAACGCCTTCCCGCACGACCAGATCGGCTTGGCCTATCAGCTCATCGCCAACTACGAAAACGACCACGGCCTGGACACCAGCGAGTCCGAGAAGAAGGCCATCGAGGCCTTCAGCAAGTCGATCGAGATCAACCGCAACTTCGCCTGGGCGCTGAACGACTATGGCGTGCTGCTATCGACGAAAGCCGAGTGGCTGAGCGCGCGCGGCCAGGACTATCACAACGAGCTAGAGCAGGCGATCGAGAAGCTCAACGCCGCCATCGAGGCCGATCAGGACTATGCGGTGGCGTATAGCAACCTGGCGCACGCGCATCAGCAGATGGCGACCTGGGAGATCGAGCACGGCAAGTCGCCGGATGCCTGGATCAGCAAAGCCATCGACACCAGCACACAGTCGCTGGGATACAACCCCAACTACTATCAGACCTATCGCAACCTGGCGTCGGTGTACGCGCTACGCGCCAAGTACGAGCTGAGCTATGGCCGCGGCGCGCCCGCCGCCGTCGCGCTGGGCAAGGCGCACGAGGCACTCAACCAAGCGATCAAGGCCAACCCCGACGACGCTGAGACGCATCGCGTGCTGGCCGGCGTCTACGCGCTGGAGGCCGAGGGGCAGCAGCTACAGAACAAGGACCCGCAGGAAGCGCTCAATCGCGGCTTGCAGGCGATTCAGAAGAGCATCCTGATCAGCCCCAATGACTCGGACAGCTTGCTGCTGCACGTGCAGCTGCTCTTGGCGATGGCCGAGGAGCTGGCCAAGGCTGGGGTGACGCCGCTGCCGCTCTTGCAGCAGGCCAACGGCGTCGCCGCACGCGCCCGCGATGTCAACGGCAAGAACGCCCTGGTCTATCTGAGCCTGGGTCAGATCGCGCGGGCCGCTGCCGAGTGGCAGATCGAAAAGCGCAAGTCGCCAGAGAAAGAGCTGGCCGATGGACGGGCGGCGCTGGAGCAAGCGCTGACGCTCAACCCGACGCTGGCCCTGGCGATGGCGACGCGCGGCAGCCTGTACCTGCTCGCTGCGCACGCGGCGCCGGCTGGCTTGCAGCGCAAGCTCTTGGCAGCGCAGGCGGCGATGGCGATCAAGCAGGCGGTGTCGCAAAGTCCGCTGCTGGCCCGCAAGTACGATGCCCTCCTCGGTGAAGCGGTCCAGCTGAGCGAGTCGCTGTCGGCAGCCGAGCGCCTGCAGCTCTCCCCTCTCGACAAGCCCGCGCTGCCGGCTCCGGCTGGCGCTGCGACCAAGCCCAGCCCGGCTGGCAGCCCAGCTGGCAACAAGCCCGAAGCCGCGCCGGCCCCCGACCCCAAGGCCGGCTCCAAGGCCGAGCGCAAGGCCAAGCGACAGGACACGCCCGACAAGGCTGCAGACAAGCCGGCCAGCGCTGAGCCGGCCGCCAGTCCCTCGCCGCCTACGGCCGAAGCCAGCAAGCCCCCCGCCGAGCCGGCCGAGCCAACGAACTTCCCCGCCGTCCGTTAAGCGCTGTGATACCCTGCGCGGCCATGTCCTCGTCGCCGTCTGCAGAGCAAACCACGCCCGCCACCGACCCATCGAACGTCCGCTACGAGCCGCGCGAAGTCGAGCCGCGCTGGCAGAAAGCCTGGCTTGAGGCGGGGCTGTTTTCCGCCGGCAAGGATCTGGATCGCCCGAAATATTTCCTCATGGAGATGTTCCCTTATCCGTCGGGGCGCATCCACATGGGGCACGTCCGCAACTACTCGATCGGCGACGTGCTGGCTCGCGGCTATCGCATGCGCGGCTTCCGCGTGCTGTATCCGATGGGCTGGGATGCCTTCGGTCTGCCGGCCGAGAACGCGGCGATCAAAGCCGGCGTGCATCCGCGGCTGTGGACGGAAAAAAACATCGAAGCGATGAAGGGGCCGCTGCAGCGCTTGGGGCAGTCGTACGACTGGGACCATGAGCTGTGCACCTGCGATCCCAGCTACTTCGTCCACGAGCAGCGCATCTTCATCGAGATGTGGCGGCGCGGCATGGCCTATCGCAAGGGCGCGCTGGTCAACTGGTGCCCGGCCTGCGCCACGGTGCTGGCCAACGAGCAGGTCGAAGATGGCCTGTGCTGGCGCTGCCAGTCGGTGGTGGTGCAGCGCGAGCTCGTGCAGTGGTTCATTCGCATCACCGCCTACGCGCAGGAGATCCTCGACGACATCGCCCGCTTGCAGGGCAAGTGGCCGGACAAAGTGCTGGCCATGCAGACCAACTGGATCGGTCGCTCGGAAGGGGCGCGCATCAAGTTCGCGCTCAGCCAGCCGCTGCCCGCCGACGAGCACGGCCCGGAGACGAGCGAGATCGAGGTGTTTACCACCCGACCCGACACGCTGTTCGGTGCGACCTACATGTCGATTGCTGCGGAGCATCCGCTGGCTCTGCGCCTGTCGCGTGGCACGCCGCACGAGGAAGCCGTCGCCACCTTTGTGCAGAAGGTCCGCGCCGAAGACAAGATCCGCCGCGGCGCCGAAGACTACGTCAAAGAGGGCGTCTTCACCGGGGCTCACGTCGTCAATCCCGCGACGGGCAAGACCATCCCGGTGTACATCGCCAACTTCGTCCTTATGGACTACGGCACCGGCGCCGTGATGGCGGTACCAGCTCATGATCAACGCGACTTCGAGTTCGGCCGCAAGTACGGCCTACCGCTGCAGGTGGTGATCGCGCCGCCCGAGGGCAGCCTCGACGCGACCGCCATGGCTGCGGCCTACGTCGAGCCGGGCACGCTGGTCCACTCTGGCCCCTTTGATGGCACGCCCAGCGAAGAGGCCAAGGCCCGCATCACCGCCTGGCTCGCCGAGCGTGGCCAGGGCGACAAGACCGTCAGCTATCGCCTGCGCGACTGGCTCGTGTCGCGCCAGCGCTACTGGGGCTGCCCCATCCCGATGGTCGAGTGCCTGCACG
>CAZVMD010000323.1:0-8507 GCA_964628555.1 uncultured Myxococcales bacterium
GCCTGCCCCTGCGATGCCATTCGCATGGACACCGGCGAGCACGCGACGGCCGTCGATTTCCGCGGCGACGCCATCCTCGGCAAGCTCGACCTGCTCAAGCGTGGCGCCCCCTCGACTGCCCAGCAGGGCGGCGTAGGCGGTGACTGGCGAAAGACCGCCGACAAGACGCGCGACTCTACGCCCTAGCGCCCCAGCCGACACATCGTCGCCTGTTGAATGGCCCGCCCGGGCCGCCGTCTCTTTCCCCAGACTCAACCTTGCGAGCCAACAGCACATGAACCTGCGAACTTCCTTCTTCGCTGTAGCGACGACACTGACCCTATCGGCGAGCGCCTGGGCCCTCCCCGGTGGCGACCCACTGTCGGGCAAGTTTTCGATCGACGAGGCCACCCGCAACCTCGCCGGTCAGGGGGTGCTGACGGCGATCATCGAGACCTCGATGGGTTCGTTCACCTGCGAGCTGTTTGAAAAGTCGGCGCCGAACACCGTCGCCAACTTTGTCGGCCTGGCCCGCGGCCTGCGACCCTTCCGCGATCCCGTCTCGGGCGAGTGGAAAAAGACACCCTTTTACGATGGACTGATCTTTCACCGCGTAATTCCCGGCTTCATGATCCAAGGCGGCGACTTCACGGGGCGGGGCAGCGGCAACATCGGCTACAGCATCGCCGACGAGACCAACGCGCCGCACAGCTTTGCCCAGGGCGGCATGATGGCCATGGCCAATCGCGGCCCCAACACCGGCGACTCGCAGTTCTTCATCACCGAGGGCCCAACGACCGCTCTTGACGACGGCGGCCGGGCCGGGGGGCACTATCAGATCTTTGGCCAGTGCAAGGAGGCCGGGCTGGTCAAGACCATCGCCCGCACGCCGCGCGATCTCAATGACCGGCCGATGCAGGACGTGCGCATCAAGCGCGTCACCATCGAGCGCCGCAAGGCCGAGCCCACCGCCAGCGTGACCAGCGGCGGTCCGCCCCCAGCCGCGGTCAAAGCCAAGGCGCCGGCCGGCGGCAAGCCCCCCGCCAAGCCCGGCAACTAGCCGCCCCGCCTACAGATCCTGCAGGCTGCCCGGGAAGACCTTGGGCTCTGGCTTGGGCAGCGGGGTCTTGGGCAGCGTCAGCCCCAGAAGCTGCGCCGCGTTTTTGTAATAGATCTTCTCAAGCACCGCCCGCGGCAGACCCACCCCAGCAATCGTCCAGCGACCCTGAATCGGCGTCGGGCTCGGAATGTCCGCGTCGGTGGTCTCGAAGTAGCGCCAGGTCGACTCGAAGAAACGATCGCCATCCGCCTCGCTAGGCGGCTCTTTTCCCGTCGAGCCAAACATCAGCGCATCGGCTGTGCGGCCAATCGCGGTATCGCTGCCGAACAGCACGCGATCTTGGTACTTCAGAAAGAAGCCGCGCAGCCGCTCCGGCGAGTGCTTGCTATCGCGCCGTCCAATGGCCGGCAGGCGAGCCGCCGTGTCGATCAGCAGGTTGGGATAGGTGTCAAGAAGCTGCGCCACCAGCTCGGGATCCTCGGGGGCGTTGCCAAAGTGAACGCCGATGAAGATCGTCTTGGGGTGGCGAGCGACACGGCGCACGAAGGCCTCGAACACCGCCTGCCACGACGGCACCTCGCCGCGCTGATAAGGGCCGTAGAAGCTCCAGCTGGGGTGGGCCTGCAGCTCTTCGAGGCGCTCGTTCTGCGCATCGGGCGGCAGCCAGAAGGCCTGCGGATCGCCGCTGTGAATGGCCACCGGCATGCCTAGCTCGCCGGCCTTTTCGAACAGCGGATCCAGGCCCGGATCGTCGACCGACAGCAGCTTGCCCCCTGGTCCGCGGGCCCCCAGTCCCAGGATCTTGGGGATCTTCAGACCGCGTGCTCCCAGGGCCTTGGCGCGCTCCAGGTCGGCCGCCATCCGCTCGCCATAGCCGGCCTGCTCACACAGCGACCAGTCGACGTTGGTAAATGGCGTGATGCGGCCATAGGCGATCTCACTGTCGGCCAGGAAGTCGTCCAGTCCGACGGCAGCCGGTGGCCCCGAGAGGTTCACCGCCTGCACGATGCCCTGCCGGTCGAAGAGGCGGGCGGCCCGACTGGCGGCTCCAAGCAGCACGTGGGCATGCACATCGATGCGCGGAATATCGCTGCGCACAAACGGCGGCCGCGGCGTCGGTGTCGGGACGGGGCTGGTCGGCGGGGTCGCACCGCGGCTGCTCGGAGAAGGCGAGCGGCAGGCCGAAACGAGCAGCAGGGCGCCCAAGAACAGCGGCCCCCGCCGAAGACGTGAGAGCAGACGGCATCGATGGTTGCGCACTGCGGCGCAGTCTAGCATGCAGCCAGACCCGCTCCGTCCTTTCGCAGCGCGCAGCGCGCAGCGCGACCGCCACAGCTCACCGAAGTTGCGTAGGCTGCGTCGCTGCCTCAGCAACCCTGCGCGGTGAAGTGATACGATCGAGGGGTGGTGGCCTATCGTGGCGGAACGCGGCAAGCACAGCCCCGGCGAGCCGGAGCTGTGGGCGCTGTGGCTGGGCTCCTGGGTGCCTGTGGCCTGTTGCTGTTGCCCCAGGGTGCCGCCGGACGAGCGGTGGTGTCGCGTGGCAAGCTGACGATCCGCCTGCACGGCCGCAACATCCCCCGCGACCACGTTGAGTTTCCGCCACTGCGCCTGGCCAGCGACGGCGGTGACCGCTCCCCAGCCACCGACTCTGGCTCGCCGAGTGCGGCAGGTGCAGGGGCGACTGCAGCGCTGATCCCGACCCCTAGCCTGTCGTCGGCCAACGCGGTAGCGGCCTCGCCGGCTTCAGAGCTTCAGCCTAGCCCGACCGCAGCCCCCGCCCCGACGCCGGCCCCAGCTGCCGCCCAAGACAGCCCACCTGCCGTCGAGACGCCAAGTGGCAGCGAGGCCACGGCGATCCTCTCCTGCCACGCAGACCGCGCCGCCAGCGAGGCCACCGTGCGCT
This sequence comes from uncultured Myxococcales bacterium, assembly GCA_964628555.1. Lineage (GTDB taxonomy): Bacteria > Myxococcota_A > Polyangia > Palsa-1104 > JAEUJZ01 > JAEUJZ01. Next base: position 2,946 of record CAZVMD010000323.1, read on the forward strand.
GCAGCAATGGCAAGACCTGGACCGTACGCAGCGCCGGCCTGATCCTGCCGCCGGTGCTGCGCTGCTCGACGAAGCACCCGGAGTGCTGCCAGATTGGCTTTCGCAAGCTGCGCGATGTGCAGGTCGATGACCTGCTGCGCTTCGGCGAGGGCCAGGCCCCGGCCTGCCACATGCGCGTGGGCGACTTCCTGGTCAATCCACCGTCGCCGCCATCGGCCTCTTCGTCGTTCGATCGGCTGGATGACGAGCTGCCGCCGGGCCTGCGCCGCCACAAGGACTGCCCCAAGGGCCGCTATCTGGCCATGGGCAGCTGCCACGATCCAAGCGAGCTCCTGCGCGCGCTGCGGCCCCCCGCCATCGTCGATCGCAACCGCATGCTGGTGCCAGAGGCCAACGAGGTCGTGCAGCGCATGCGCCGCGACTTCGACCTGACGGGCAAGTGTCCGCAGAGTGCACTGGACATCGATGTCCTAAAGCGCATCTACGATGCCGCGCAGCTGCGCCTGCAGCTCGTCGCTGATACCCCGCTTGACGTCGAGTCGCTGCTGGCCCAGGCGAAAGACCCCAGCGGCAGCCAGCCCGAGCCGCAGCTAGCGGCCTCCTGCGGCTACAACGCGACGTACAAGCAGTGGTTCCAGACCACGTTCCACTGCGCGACGCAGAAGACCTGCTTTGCGCAGAGCCACCACAGCCTGCCGCACACCTGTGCCCAGTTCCAGCGCGCCACCACCGAGAGCGGCACCAGCCCCTATTTTTGGCCCTGGGCCAACTGCCAGAATGTGCCGTTCTGCAGTGCGGTCAGCAGCTCCAGCATCGAGTGCACCGGCGTCGCTCGCCTGACCGCTCTCGGCCGCGGCGTGTTCCTGATGATCCAGGAAGACACGGCCGGCGCCCCCTACTACTACGGCGTGCTCTTTGCTCGTCCGCGGCCGCGCACCGCCAGCGAACAGGCCAGCGCCCGACAAGCCCGCAGCCTGCTCCAGGACATCGCTCGCAGCCTGCCCAGCCAGAGCGAGCGCGACAAGCTGCACGAGCTCCTCGCCAGCCTCCCCGAGTAGCGCCGCCCCTACAGGCGATAGCCGAGGCCAAGGTGGGTCGCGACCGAGATCGGCCCCGGCGCCTGCGTCAGCCCATAGGCCCCGACGCCAAGCTCGGCATGCAGGGCGCCGCTGCTGCCCAGGCGCAGCAGATCGGCCGTCGCCCCGACGTGCCCGCCCAGAACCACCGTCCACATCGACCGCCCCGGCATGGTGCGCCGACTCAGCAGCAGCATCCCCGGATCGATGCCGACTCCGACCCGAATGCGCTCATGCATCTTCATCCATAGCTGCGGCCCGATCAGCACCACCTGGTGGGGCAGCCCGGCCAAGAGCTGTCCTGCCTCGATGTGCAGGCGCACGCCGCCTGAAAAGCGCAGGTCCTGAGCCCCTAGCTCGGCGATCAGGTTGGCCCCCGGCATCGACTGCGAGAACGCCCAGCGATAGGCAAAGCCGATGGCCACGCGACCGTAGAAGTGGGCCCGCCGCGGACTGACCGGGACATCGACAATCGGCGGCGCCAGCGCACTGGCCTCATCGCTGCCGGCGGTTGCCGATGGCTGACTGGCGGCGGCCGCTTCCGGGGCTGGCGGCACGGGCGCCGGAGCCGGCGGTGGAGCCACGACAGCTGGCGCCGCCGTGCGACGAGCACCGACGGCCAGCCCCTCGCTCGGATACAGAAGGAGCCCAGCGACGCCAAGCGCAGCAAGACCGGCCAGAGCAGAGGGGTGCATCAGCGACATGGTGGAACTTTGATCTGGCAGGTCGGCATCGTCGTGCCCATCGCCAGGCAGGCTGGATGAAGCTCCCACAGGTCGGTGTTGCAGGCGCCCTGATTCTTCAGCTCTTCGCAGCTCCGCACCTGGATGCACTGGGCCCGCGGCTCGTCGATATCTGGCCGCAGGCTGCTGTCGCAGCCGCCATGCACACACGAGATCGCCTCAAGCGAAAGTCCGGGACAGCAGCGCGAAAGCTGAGTCACCGCGATCTCGCACGCTAGCTCGTCGCTGCTGATGCCATCATCAGCCATCAGGAAGAGCAGCGCCGCCGCCCCCAAAAAGGGGCGCAGGTAGCGGCGACCGGCCCAGGGGGGCTGGCGCGCGGAGACAGAGAACCAGGGGCGGGACCCGAACATCGCCGTGAAGCGCACGCAATGCCTATGCCATGGTCGCCTGACGCCGCGGCACTCTGCGACGCGACCCCAGATCGGCCGGCAAGCTGGTGGATTTCGGACAGCGGACTCGACGATCTGGTGAATGCTTATCGCGAACCTGACCAGCGCTCGTCGCTCGCACCCGCCGACGCTTGGCTCGCCGGCTGGGCGTCTGGCCCGACGAGCCGCTGCCCCACCGTAAGCACCGAGCGGCGCAGGACGACCTGGGACACCGCGTGCAGGCCGACGTGCAGGAAGGCTGCCGCCATCCGCTCGCGCTCGCGCAGCGACGATCGCAGGAGCACAAAGCCGCCCGCGCCAAGCTCGGTCAAAAGTCCGCGCACCAGCTCGATATCGTCAGCGCCGGCCGTCCTGGGCCGCGACTTTAGGGCCGCCACCACCGTCGGTGATGCCCCCCCGCGCAGCGGCCCGCGCAGCACGGTATAGCCCAGGGCCCGCAGGGCGCGCGCGACCTTGAGATCGAGGACCCAGGCCACCTGACCCTGTCCGGGCGGCAGCAGGGAAGACAGCGCGCCCCGATGCACCGCCGGCCAGGCACGCAGCGAATCAAGCACCGAAGCAAGCATGGCCGCCTCTAGCGCGGGTTGATGATCTTGGTGTTGGGCGGCGGCGTAAACGCGAAGCGACTGTCGTCGATGTCGGTCTTCAGGTTGGTCTCGATGCCGGAAAAGACGATGTGATTCGTCCCGCCTTGCTGGTCGTACAGCACGGTCTCCTTGACCATGAAGGTCTTGGGATCGACGACAAAGACCAGGTGCTTGTACTGGGCGGTGGCCTTCTTGGGCACCAGCTTCAGCACCAGATCGCCGGCCTGACCGACCTTGGCTCCGTCGAGATAGGTGATGTCGAACTCATCGCTGAGCCGCCCCTTGCCAAACAGGAAGCTGACCTGGGCCGGAAGCTGCGACGACTGCAGCGGCTGACGGAAGGCCTGCTCGTCCTCGGGCTCGTACATCCACAGCATCGCGCCGTCGGTGACGAACAGCTTTTTCTCGGGCTTTTCATAGTCCCAGCGCATCTTGCCGGGCTTCTTGAGGCGCAGCACACCGCTCGCTTGCCGCTTGCCCATGGCGCTCTCTAAGGTCTGGGCGAAGCGAGCCTTGAGGTTGCTGGTGTTCTCGTACACCTTCTGCACGCTGTCGACCACCCGCACTAGCGGCGGCCGCTCAGCCGCGGTTGGCGTCGCCGCTCCAGCCCCCGTCGGCCCTGGCGTCGCCGTCGCTGTCCCAGTCGCGGGCGCCTTGCCAGCCGGTGTCGCGGGCTTGGCCGGAGGCGCTGCCTTCTTGGCGGCCGCCGGAGCCGGAGCCGCAGCCGGGGCTCCCGTCGGAGCTGCCGCGGGAGCCGCGGGGGCCGGTGCCACCGCCGGGACCGGACTTGCGGCGGGCTGCGCCGCGGCTGGCTGCGCCCAAGCAAGCGGTGTCGCCGAAAAGAGCAGGCCGAAGCTCAGCGATAGCGCCCAGCCAAGGCCGACGCTCGCTCGGCAGCGAGGAGCGGCGGCGGCGGGTGCGAGCGGCGAAAAACGACGCGGGATGCGCGTGAACATTGCTTTCTCCCAAGGGGTGCGTAGAAGTTTGACCATTCTACGCAGGCAACTATTCGATGCACCGAGTTCTTCTGGTCGAAGATGAGCGCGCCATCGCGGAATCACTGGCCTTTGCGCTGTCCCGGGATGGCTTCGCGGTCACCCACGCCGCCAGCCTGGCGGCCGCCCGCCCGCTGGTCGATAGCTGCGATCTCATCGTCCTTGACTTGATGCTGCCGGACGGGTCGGGCTTTGCCCTGCTGCACGCGCTGCGCAGCGCCGGCCAGCGCACGCCGGTCATTGTGCTGTCGAGCCGCGACGAAGAGACCGATCGCGTGGCCGGCCTCGAAGGCGGCGCCGATGACTACGTGGTGAAGCCGTTTTCCCCGCGTGAGATTGTCGCCCGCGTTCGCGCCGTGCTGCGCCGCACCCAGCCCGAGCCGCCGCGCCGCAAGAGCAGCGAGGCTCTGTCGCGCGTCGCGCTGCCGCTGTCCATCGATACCGAGACCCGCCGCGTCTACTACCAAGACACGCTGCTGGATCTAACGCGCACCGAGTTCGATCTTTTGCGCGTGCTGGCCAGCGCGCCCGAGCGGGTGTTCAGCCGCCAGCAGCTTCTCGACAGCATCTTTGGCGCCGGCTACATCGTCACCGACCGCACCGTCGACGCCCATATCAAGGCCCTGCGGCGCAAGCTGACCGCGGCGGGGGCCAGCCCCGACCTCATCGAGACCGAGCGCGGGGTCGGCTACCGCCTGCGCGAGCCCCCGGCCGAGCCGATCAGCGCCGACTAGGCGTTGTAGCGATAGCCGATGCCGCGCACTGTCTCGATCAGCACCGGGCTCTCGGGGTTCTGCTCGATCTTGTTGCGCAGGCGAAGCACGAAGTTGTCGATGGTGCGCAGCGTGCAGTGCTCGCCCCAGACGCGCTCCATGATCTGCTCGCGGCTCAGCACCTGCCCCGGGTGCTGCATGAACAGATGCAACAGATCGAACTCCTTGGCCGTGGTCTCGACCTCGTCGCCCGCCACCAGCAGCCGGCGACCGCTGAGGTCGATCTTGACGCGGCCGCCGCGGCCCTCCAGCACTGGACCCGACTGGCTCTTGCGCTGTCGCTTGCCCCGCCGCAGCCCGACGCGCACGCGGGCCAGGAGCTCGGCCAGGCCAAACGGCTTGGTGATGTAGTCATCGGCGCCGATCGACAGCGCCAGGACCTTATCGGCTTCCTGATCCTTGGCCGACAGCACGATGATCGGCAGATCCTGATCGCGCAGCCGAAGCTCGCGAATCACGTCGATGCCGCCCATGCGCGGCAGCATCAGATCGACCAGCACCAGATCCGGCAGTCCGCCCGCTCCGCTGCACAGTCGTAGCGCCGCCTCGCCATCTTCGGCCGCTAGCACCTCGTAGCCTTCCAGGCCCAGGTTCATCTGCAGCGCCTTGCGAATTCCCAGATCGTCCTCGACGACTAGCACGCGCTCACCCGAGCTCATGCGGCAGGCTCCTTGCGGCGTCGCCGCGGGCTGGGCTGCTCGATCGGCAGATGCAGCGAAAACGTCGCGCCCTGGCCAAGCTCGCTCTCGACCGAGGTCGTGCCGTCGTGCGCCGCGACGATGTGATAGACCATCGACAGCCCCAGGCCGGTGCCCGGCGGCTGCAGCGGCATCTCGGGCCGGGTCAGGCGGTAAAACTTCTCGAAGATGCGCCGGTGCTCGGTCTTGGGAATGCCCGGACCGTTGTCGCTGACCGAAAACACCACCCAGCCAGCGCGACGAAAGCAGCGCACGGTGATGATCTTCTGCGGCCCGGTGTACTTGTAGGCGTTCTGCA
>CAZVMD010000324.1:0-8488 GCA_964628555.1 uncultured Myxococcales bacterium
CCGGCTCTGGCGTCGTACCCAGCGTTGACGGCGCCGCAAGGAATGCGGGACAATCTTCTGTTGGGAAATTCCGAGCGGCTGCGGGCAGAGCCTCGACAGAGGCTGGCCGCCGCAGGCCGCAGCGGGTCTCGGGTCCTAAGAGGGGAGAGCGCGCAACGAATGATCTGGCTGGACGGACAACGGTGCTGGGTGGGGAGGCTGCGGGCGCTGCCGCTTTTTCTCTGCCTCTTGTGGTCTCTTTTCGGGCTGGCCAGGGTCGAAGCGCGCTCGCACAAGAAGGCCAAGCCGGCTGCGAGCCAAGAGGATCCGGCAGCCAGAAGCCCTGCTCCGACGGCCGCCCCAGCCAGCCCGGCCGCGCCCAGCCCAGCGTCGGCTGCCGCGCCGAGTGCCAGCAGCCCAGCCGCCGGGTCCGGGGCCAGCCAGAGCCAGGATCCCTGCCTGTCCGATCCCAAGTGCAACGAGCTTTACGAGCGGGCCCGCGCGCTGTCGAAAGCTGGGCAGTACGACGCGGCCTTGGTGCTGTATCAGCAGACCTTTGCCATGCGGCCGCTGCCCTGGCTGCTGCTCAACGTCGGTCGCATGCAGCAGAAGCTCAGTCGCCATGAGCAGGCGCTTGTCACCTATCGCAAGATCCTGGACTGGAACGCCAAGCAGCCAGCCGACGATCAGAGCAACCTGGCCGATGACGAGGTGCTGGCCAAAGCGCGCGAGTATCGCCAGCAGGCCGAAGACGCCCTCGCCGAGCAGCGCCGGCAAAACCCCAGCCTAGCCGCCCAGGCCGGGCCGGCTGTCGACAAGACGCCGCTTTATAAGAAGTGGTGGTTCTGGACGATCGTCGGCGGCACGGTGGCGGCGGTCGCAGTCGGGGTCGGGCTGGGGGTCGGGCTGTCGGCCACGACGGCGCCGGGCACGGCGCGAGTGCCGGCCGGGGTGCCGGTCTTGACGCCCAGCTTTTAGGCCCGCGCTCCCTACCCTACCGCCTTGCTTAACCGGCTGGCTGAGCCGCCCTCGGTCGGCCTCTTGCGTTGGAGAGATCGCATGTTGAAGCTGCGCTCGCTGGCCTCTGCCCTGCTGCTATCGGGAGCCCTGCTCGGAACCAGCCACTGCGGCACAACCGTCGAGGGCCTGGCCGTAATGGTGACTCTTACCGACGTGCCGGCCGAGGTCGAGCAGCTGATCGTCACGGTCTCGACCGGATCCAAAGGTCGCAACCGCAACCGCCCGCCGCTTACGGTGCCGCCCGGTACCAGCCGCTTTGCCGTGGTGCTGCCGGACGGAACGACGGCGACGGCCACCATCAACGTGCTGGCCATGGCCCAAGATGGCTGCCTGCGAGCCTTCGGCAGCGGCCAAGTCCAGCCCACCGGCGGACTGCGCAACTATGACCTCACGCTGCCGCTCATCCCTGACACCAGCTGCCTCTTGACCGTCGAAGTCAACGGCGACGGTCGGGTCGATGCCGGCGGGCAGAGCTGCAGCAGCACCACCAGCAGCGGCACCCCCACCAACACCAGCAGCCCCAGCGAGGCCACCTGCTATATGCGCCTCAGCCGCGGCCTGCCGCTCAACCCCAGCGCGGTCCTCGGCCTCAAGTCACGCGGCGGCAGCTGGGGTGGCGAGTGCAGCGGCGATATTCGCAGCGCGACCTGCTCATTTGCGCTCACCCAGGGCAAGAAGCTCACCGTCGACTTCACCCCGCGCGAGTGCAGCCCCGACGGCGTCTGCGCCTTCCCCCAGCCCACCGGCTTCCGCATGCGCGCCCTGCGCAGCGAGCTGAGCGGCAGCATCGCTACGCTGCAGGGCGGCGGGACCGGCCTGTACACCTATAGCGCGTCCACCTCGAACTTCGACTGGAAGGCGCAGAGCTTGAACCCGGGACCGACGCAGGTCGCTGGCCTGGCGGGCACAACCAGTCAACCTTGTGTCATCGCGACCGACGGACAGCTCAGCTGCTACAACATCACCACGATGTCGTTTTCGCCGGTCACCCCGCCCAACGGGACCTTCGGCAAGCTCACGGCCGGCGACTCGAGCGGTCTGCTTTATGTGACGGACGCGGGCCGGATCGGGGCGCGAATGGGGGCCGGCACCAGCCTGAGCGAGATCTATAGCGGCACGACGCCGCTATATGGCGTGGTCATCGGCCAGAGCAGTGCGAACTGGGCCGTCGGGCAAGGGGTGATCCTGCAGAAGACCGGCAGCGCCGCCTGGACCCCGGTGCCGTCGCCGACGACCAAGAGCCTCTATGCCTTATGCCTGTCGAGCTTCTCGCCACAGACCGGGTTCGCCGTCGGCGAAGGGGGCGTGGCACTGCGGCTGCAGAACAACACATGGTCGCTGATCGAGACCGGCGATGGCCGCAGCCTGCGCGCCGTCTGGTGCTCCAACAACGGCAGCGGTGCCTGGGCGGTCGGCGATGGCGGTGCCATTCGGCGCTTCCAGTCTGGCGCCGCCACCCAGACCTTTAGCCCACCGAGCGGCCAGAGCCCCAACTTCACCGGCGTCGCCGGCGACGACAATGGCCGCATCGTGTGGATCGCCGCGGACAGCGAGACCCTATACGCCTTGACCTACTGAGCCACCGCCGAGCGCAGCCAAGCCAGGCTCGTCCCACCGCAAGCTGGCCCAGGCCCTGCCCAGCTAGCCGTCTTCGCTGCTGCGGCGCTGCATCTCGCGCCGTAGGCTGTCGCTGCGCGCGCGCTCTGCCTCGTAGGCGTCCTTGTAGCTGCGAAAGCGGCCGAGGAGATAGCGATAGGCCAGCACCACGTCGGCCGAGAGCCCGCCCCGGCCGCGCCCCCAGCGCGTCTCGATGGCCTCGCGGATCGCCAGATGCCAGATTTTATGTTGATATTCTAAGCTCGGTATGCCTTGCCACTGCCAAGCAATGCTAGCGAGCTTAATTTCGACATGAGCGATGGGTATATTCGGCAATCCCAGCACCCGCCCGGCGCAGCTGACTAGCTGCTGCGAGGGCGGCGGCGGGGCGGCTGACATCCCCACCGAGGCCGGCGCAAACTCGGCCCGCTCCGTCTCATAGATCGAGAGGCAGGCCGCCTGCCAAATGGACAACCAGGCACTGCCCAGCTGCGCCGTAAAATCTAAATAGAGGCTGCGCTCTGGCTTGCTGATCCCAATCCCGTGTTCGGTGACTTCCATCGCCGAAATGCCGGCTTCGTTGATTGGGCTAATCTTCAATGCAAAGCGGGCAATGGCATACACCTCGGCGATGAACTCGTCGCTCTGGCTGTCGTCGCGGCTGCGCGGGCTTCGGCTGCGCATGATCAGTCAAGCTCGAGCCCGGGCACAAACTCATCGCGCGGCGCACCGCGCAGGTGGCGCTCGACGATCTCTTGCACCACCAGATCAGGCCGCTCGCGATTCACCAGGGTGTCCAGGTGCACCAGGTCCGGCTGATCACCGATGAACAGGCTGTGAGCAAAGACCTCAGCCACCGGCATGCGATCGCGGTCGGGACAGCCGGTGCGCATAAACGAGTCGTGCAGCACCAGCAGCCGGCGCGAGCCCTGCGGCTGCGCATACCACAGCGGGCGTAGCCATGGCTGCGGGATGTCGGGCCAGTTCGCCGGCAGCGTCCCGGGCCGCGCCTGGGCTCGCGGCGGCCGCTTGGGGATCAGAAACTCCGAGCGATACTTACCGTTTTCGCGCGGCAGACCCACCATGTTCCACTCTCCCCCCTCCCAGGCATGCTCCTCGATGGCGTAGTCGGGAGCCAGCGTGGGAACCTGCAGCTCGGGGAACCAGTGCGCTTGGGCGTAGCGCGCGATCTCTTGGTTGGCGAGAAAGAGGCCACGACCGTTCCAGTGCGTGTCCTGCGGGAAGTAGACCAGGCCCTGCGACTTGGCCGCCCGCAGCGCGTTATGCAGCGGCAGCACAGCCAGCGGCGAGTTCGTCTGCTGCAGGTAGGTCAGGAGCTGGGTCAGCCGACTGGTCCCTAGCGAGCGCCGCACCGCGTCGGGCAGCATCTCGGGATAGATCGCCTCTTTGTCGGGCGCGATCACCAGCAGGTAGCGACTGCCGCTGGCCTGCAGCAGGAAGTGGCGCCGCTCGAAGTACTGCTTCCACTGCGCCAGCTCCTGGGCGGAAAACGGCTCCAGGCCGAGGTGGTTGTCGAGGTTCCCCTCACCGGTGAAGAACATCCAGCGCTCGCGGCCAATCAGCAGGTCTTTGTTCCACGACTGCAGCTTGACGACCCGCAGCGTGTTCTCCCAGTTGATCAGACGAGCCCGGAAGGCAAAGTGGTCGCGATAGTAGGCATCGATCTGCTCGGCCCAGCGCGCCCAGTTCGACAGGCCAAGGTCGGGACGAGCGGCGAGGTTGCGGTTCTCATGCAGCTCTGGCTCGCCGCGGATCGACTGCCACGAAGCGATAAAGGGCAGCAGGATCGCCGCCACAAACAGCGCTGCCACCAGGCCATCCGAGAGGCGGCCGTGCCAGCGATAGTCTGCGATGCGGGCGAACTCTGGCTCGCCGAGCTTGCGGCTCTGCGGCCGCGCCAGCGGCGAAGCGGCCGTCCGGCGGGCCGGCCCACGCGGGAAGTCGGGCGAGGGGTGTTCTTGATCAGCAGGCGACATCGGTGCGGCTCAGAAGCGGAAGTAGATAAAGGGGTTATAGGTCCCGCTGGCCAGGCTCATGCTACAGGCCAAAAGCGAAAGGACGACGAAGCCGGCGCGCAGCAGTAGCAAGCTCGGCTCCAGCACGGCCACGGCCAGCGGCAGCGGGGTTGTGCCCGCGCTTGCGACACTGGCCCGGGCCCGGCGCAGCCAGCCATCCAGCCACTCGGCGGTCATGTGCAGAAGCGGCGCCGACAGCAGCACGCCGGCCAAAAGCGCCAGCGCAACATCGTTGGTCAGAAACCAGCGCAGCGGATAGGTCGGTCCCGCGGCGGCTCGCCCCGCCATGGCCGCGAAGAAGGCCTGCGCCTGCGCAAAGCTCTCGGCGCGAAACAGCACCCAGCCACCGATCACCGTCAGCATCGTATAGACGTGGCTCAGCCGTCCCAGGCGATGCAGAAAGCGCAGGAAGCCGGCCTGCCGTTCCAGCACCAGGAAGCCGCCGTGATACAGGCCCCAGACGACAAAGGTAAAGCTAGCGCCGTGCCACAGGCCGCACAGGGCAAAGACCAGCACCAGGTTGAAGTAGGTGCGCAGGCTCGACGCACGGCTGCCGCCCAGCGGGATGTACAGGTAGTCCTGAAACCAGGTCGAAAGCGAGATGTGCCAGCGCCGCCAGAACTCGCGCACGCTGCGCGCGATGTACGGGAAGTTGAAGTTCTGCGGCAGCTCAAAGCCCAGCATGCGACCCAGGCCAATCGCCATGTCGGAGTAGCCCGAGAAGTCGAAGTAGATCTGCAGCGTGTAGGCGATCGCTCCCAGCCAGGCCAGGCCCGGACTTAGCTTCGGCAGCGGCAGCGCGAAGATGCGGTCGGCGGCGAGCGCGACGTTGTTGGCGATCAGCACCTTCTTCGACAGGCCGAGCACAAAGCACATCACGCCGCTGGCAAAGTAGCGGGCGGTGACGACGCGCTCGACCAGCGAGTGCGCGACGTACGAGAAGCGGACGATCGGCCCCGCCACCAGCTGCGGAAACATCAGCACATAGCAGGCGTAGTCGATGAAGTTGCGCGTGGCCCGCACGTGGCCGCGATAGACATCGATGACGTAGCTCATCGAGTGGAAGGTAAAGAAGCTGATGCCCAGGGGCAGCGCGACCTTGGGAAGCTGCTGCAGGCTCAGGCGCGACCAGCCGAGCGATAAGACCGCGTCGTTGTAGGCCTGACCCAAGAAGCCGAAGTACTTGAAGTAAAGCAGGATCGACAGGTTGCCGACGATCGAGACGAACAGCACACTGCGCTGAAAGCGGCTGCGCGGCCCCTGCGCCGGCAGGATCTCGACGTCTCGCCGGGAGAGCGCGCCGCTGATTAAGAGCGCGGCCAGGAAGTCGAGGAAGGTCGTGCCGATGAACAGAAAGACCAGCTGCTTTTCGCCCCAGGCATAAAACAGCAGGCTGACCCCCATCAGGAAGGTGTTGGCCAAGCGCAGCCACAGCCGGCGACGCGACCCCAGTGTCCACGGCAGGAGGAGCAGGTGATACAGCCCAAGGACTATGGGCAGGAACAGGAACAGAAAGGTGACAGAGCTAAAGACCATGAGCGTCGGCGCGCCGGACTAAACCACGAATCCCGCCAGGCGGGAAGCGCGGGCTTTGTGGGCGCGGCGGCCTCCGCCAAGCGCCTAGGGGTCAACCTCTTTGACAAACTCGGTCCCGGTGAACACCAGACGCTGCTGCAGGCAGACCGAGCGCATGTACTTCTGCGCGGCGGCGTCGAGAAAGCGATAGGCATTCTTGGCGAGCCCGGTGTCCTCAAGGCGACAGGCTGAGAGACCAATGATGAGCCAGGCGCGCGACGGGTTCTCTTGCTCTACCGACCAGGCCAGCTCGATGGCCTTGCGATACAGCTTGTCGAGGAAGGCCAGCTGGGCCTTGTTAAGAACCCCTCTGACATAGGCCTCGTAGGCGGCATTGCGCTTGGTCGGGGAGGACAGCGGTCGGGGGGTGACCGACTCCGCGGGCGGCCACGCGGCGGCGGCCTGCCGCGCGCCCTTGGCTGGTGAGCTCGCGCCATCCCTGGGCCGCGGGGAAGCGCTCTTTGGCAGCCGGCTAGCAGAGACTGGAGGCGGGGGTACCGGCGCCGGCGGCTGGGTCGGAGCGATGTCCATGACCGGCGCACGTGGCTTCGCAGCAGAGCTAAGCGGCGACGCAGCCACCGACGCGAGGGAGGCCCCGCCGACTCGACTCGTCATGCCAACGGGTGCCGCTGCGAGCTGTGGCTGCCGCTTGTGCGCATAGTAGAAATAGCTGGCGCTCAGCACCGCGCCCGACAGCGCCGCGGCGAGGCCCCGCACCAGCAAGCGACTCCTCGGAGAGGGCGCCGCGTCCGGCAGCGCAAAGCCGGTCAGGCTCAGGCTCTGCTGCGAGGGGGATGGGCTGCTGGGTACGCTCCAGGAAGCCCCAGACGACAGAGAGGCCGCAGCCTCCGGCGGGCGCGAAAGCGGCTGGCTGGCCTCGGCCTCATACAGGGTCGGCGAGACCTGGACACTCGACGAGGGCCCATCGCTGCCGCGGTCCGCTGCATGTAGAGCGCTCCGCAGGGCGTCACAGAGCTGGGCCGCGCTGGCATAGCGCTCCGCCGCAGTGCGGGCGGTGGCGCACGCGGCGATGTCGAGCAGTGCCGACCCTTCTTGCGAGCACGCAGCCAGCAGGCTATCGCGGCTGCCACTGCGCGGCAGCGGGCGACCATACAGCACAAAGAGCAGGCTCATCCCCAGGGCATAGACATCGCTCCGGGCATCGGCCTGCCCGGCGTCGTCCAGCACCTCGGGCGCGACGTACAGGATCGTGCCGACAAACGCCCCAGTCGCCGTCCCGCCCGTCGAGTCATCGGCCAGCACGAGATCAAAGTCCGTAAGGTGAGCGCGCGCTTCGCGATCCAAAAGGATGTTCGCCGGCTTGATGTCGCGGTGCACCAGCCCACGGGCATGGGCGTACGACAGCGCCTCGCCGGCCTGCAGAATCGCCGCCAGCCCCTGCGCCTGGCGGATGCGTCCCTGGGTCAGCGCCCGCTCCAGATCGCCGCCCGGCAGATACTCCATGACGTAGTAGTGGAAGTCCTCGTGGTCGGCCGGCTCCTCCAGCACGCGGGCGATGTGCGGGTGACAAAGCTGCCGCATCGTGCGCGCGCCCCGCTCGAAGCGCTCGACGCTGCGCGGATCTTCGCGGCGGCCGTGCAGGACCTTGATGGCGACGAACTGCTGCCGGCGGCGGTCGAGCGCCTGCCAGACATCGCCATAGCCACCGCGGCCAATCAGCTCGCACAGGATGTAGCGCTCGGCCAGGATCTCGCCGGGATTAAGCTGCGGCCCGCGGCGAATCTGTCGCTTCAGCTCGACGATCCGCCGGTTCAGGCCGTCGAGCTCCTGGCTCTTTGGGGCCTCGCCCTGGCTGCGCTGCCGATCGCGCGCCAGCAGGCACTCTTCTAGCTCCTGGCTCAGCCCTTCCAGCTCACACTCGCGGGCGTTTCTGGGATCGGCCAGAAGCGGGGCCAGGCTCTGCTCGAACGCGGCCGGGTCGCCGGCCAGTCCGCGCAGCGCGGCCAGCACGTCCGGCTCTGGCATCAGGCGCAGGAGCAGGTTGGTCTGACTCACCCGATCCATGCCGCTGCTGAAGCGCGCTCGCACCTGCGGCGCATAGTCGATGCACAGGCGGTCAAAGTCCGCCGGCGAAGGTGCGATCCGAAGGAGCAGGCGCCGCAGCGTGCTGCGCGACAAGCTCGGTCTCGCTCCTTCTGCCGCCCGACTGAGCGCCATGGCCCTTCATATCACGTCCACTCGCCATGAGAGCAGACGCCCAACTCAGCCCAGCGCATCCAAGGGAGCCGGCAGCTGATCGGTGGCCGCGAGGTCGAAGTGGG
>CAZVMD010000325.1:0-8477 GCA_964628555.1 uncultured Myxococcales bacterium
CACCAGAGCGCCGAGTACAAAGACAGCGTGCTGCCGGCCACCGTCACGGCGCGCATCGCCATCGAGCAGGCCTCGGCCTTCGGCTGGGCTCGTTACATCGGCAGCGATGGCGTTGCCATCAACATGAAGACCTTTGGCGCCTCCGCCCCGCTTAAAGAGCTGCAGAAGCGCTTCGGCTTTACCGTCGATGATGTCGTGCACGCCGCCAAGCGCCTGCGCGGCTAGCCTGCCGCGGCCTCTCCCTCGCCGTCAGCTCCTCCTCTCCTAATGTCTCGTCGCGCCGCTGTCACTGGATTGCTGCTGCTGTTCGCGGCGCTGCTGGCCGTGTGGTTGCTGCGTGCATCCTCCCGTCAGGTTGCAGGGGGCCGCGCCCCGGCCTCGGCGTCTGCCAGTCGAGCGCCCGAGTCGAGCGGAGCGGCTGCTCTGCCTTCGCCCGTCCCTGCGCTGTCCTCCCGGGGTGCGGCGCGGGCCCAGCGCGATGCCCTGCGAGCGGCGATCGTCCACTCCCTGGCCGAGGCTGAGCCGGCAGCGGCTGTGGTGGCGACCAAGCCCGAGACCCCGCCGCCATCGCCCGCCCCGGGCAGCGGCACGCTGAAGGATCGCCTCGGCGGGCGTGAGGCCCTGGTCAAAGCGCTCAGTCAGCAGTTCATGCCCCTGGCGCAGGACTGCATTGAGCGAGCGCAGCGCGAAAAGCCCGCCCTGCGCGGCCTGCTGGGCCTGTCGCTGCACACCCTGGCCGATGCGGAGCATGGCGCAGTGGTCGATGTCGCCGAGGCCGCGGCGAGCAACCAGATCGAAGACTCGGCGCTGTGGGAGTGCATCCGCGAGTCCGCCTACAGCCTGAGCCTGCCGCCCCCGCCCAGCCACGGCCGCGAGGCCTTCGAGCTGACCATCCCGGTCGATGCGGCTGGCGATCTGGGCACCGTCCCAGCGCCCAGCCCGCGCTGAGACCGCGGCGGCTCTGCGGCGAAAACTCCCCACCTGCCGCGGCCTTCCCGCCTGGCGCTGCTGCTTGGCGCGCCGCTTGCTGTGCTTCCGCGAGTCGTTGGCGTGAGCGCCCCGTCGGGTCGCGCCGACGAGGAACGTCCCGCCATGGCTGTCAACCTGGAGGCAGAGCATGTCTTATCGAACGCTTGCGGCCTTGCTGTTTCTGGCTGCGCCGCTGGGCTGTGAAACGCCCATCGCCAGCTGCTTTGGTGCCGGTACGCGCATCGCGACTCCCGACGGTGAGGTCGCGATCGAGACGCTGCAGGTGGGCCAGCCGGTGCTGGCCTTTGATGAGGCGAGCGGAGCTGTGGTGCAGAGCCACGTGACCGCCGTGTTTCGCCATGAGGAGAGCCGGCTCGGCCAGCTCAGCCTCGGTGATGGTCAGGTGCTGCGCGTCACGGCGGAGCACCCGATCTATTGCCCCAGCTCGCGCCGCTATCGTCCGGCCGGCGAGCTCCAGGCTGGCGATGCGCTGCTGCGGCTGCTTCCGGCTCAAGCCAGCGATGGGGCGCAGCGGGCCGCGCAGCTGAAGCAGACCCGGCTGCAAGCCGCGCTTTCGCCGCTGCCCGAGACGCAGACCGTCTACAACCTCAGCGTCGCGACCTACGAGAACTACTTTGCCGACGGGGTGCTGGTACACAACAAGTCCTTCCCGCGGCCGGAGCGCCTGACGTTTCCCGACTGCCTCGAAGGTCAGCTCATTGCGATGGGGCCGGATCGCACGCTCTCGTGTACGCAGGCCCTGACCTCGGGTCTGCCGCCGCCAAGCTGCAGCGCGTCCGGCTCGGTCCTCAACGCCTATGACGGGATCATTGACTGCATGCCTAAGGGGGGCGGCAGCACGCATGCCGACCTCAGGACCGCCATCGACAAGGCCATGCTCGACACCGACGCCATCGAGACGACTATCGATGCCCTGAGCGGCAGCGGGGCCGCCAAGTACTGCGGTCAGTACACGGCCGCAACCCCAGGCCAGAACCCGAGCGGCGCCATCGCCGACGCGAGCGGTATCACGGGTGTCATCGGCGCGGCCAACCTCTGCCAGACCGTCTCCGGCTGCGGCAAGAGCGCGCATATGTGCACCGTCTACGAGCTCTATGAGGCCGCGGCGAGCGGCTCGCTGCCGACGACGCTGCCGCAGGCCTGGGTGCACATGCAGAGCTGGCAGCACAACGACGCGGCGCAGGTCCCGACCGCAAGTGGCCTAGCCGACAACTGCTCGGGCTGGACCTATGGCCAAGACGACAAGCTCTGGTACGGCACCACCGTCGAGTGGAAGAACGCCCCGTCCGGTCACAAAGCCCTGCACTTCGCAAGCGGCCCGGGGCTTGTGCCCTGCAGCGCCCGCTTTCCCATCGCCTGTTGTCGATAACGCGGACGACTTGGAGGACCTATGCGCAAAAAGAACACGCGTCGAGCTCTGAGGGCATGGATCTTGGCTCCGCTGCTTGCGGGGGCCTGCGGCGACGGCCGCGCCCAAGATGCCGGTGGCTCCTTCCCGGGGGACAACTACTACCTGCCGTTGTGCAGCGGTCCAGACGAGGTGCTTAGCACCAACTCGGCGGGGCAACTGATCTGCAAGGCACTGCCCCTGGGCGTGGCCGCCCTGCCGGACTGCAAGAAGTACAGCGAGGCGCTGACCTCAGACGGCAAGCGGATGTTCTGCACCCACCGCAACAACGAAGCGCAGAGCACGCGCGACGCGCTCAACAACCTGGAGCTGAGCCAGAGCCTGATCCGGGAGTACCAGACCAAGATCAACTCGCTGGGCGGGCCTTCGGGGCCGGCGGCGCGCGCGGTCTACTGTGGGCAGTACAGCTCGCCGCAAAGCGGCGCCATTTTCGACAGCACAAACGGCGCCACCGGTATCGCCGGCGCGGCTTCGCTGTGTCGCAGGGTCCCGGGCTGCAGCGCGAGCACAGCCAGGATGTGCACGGTCTATGACCTGTACTACAGCGCCGCGCTGGCCAAGCTGCCAGCCACCGTGCCGCAGTCCTGGGTGTTTATGGCCGCGTGGCAGCACAACAACCCCGCCCAGGTGGCACCCGGCAACGGCCTGGCGGACAACTGCGCCGGCTATACCTACGGCCAGGACGACAGGCTGTGGTACGGCACCACCGTCGAGTGGAAGCTGGCGCCATCCGGTCACAAGGCGCTGCACTTCGCCTCTGGGCCCGGTGCCGTCACCTGCAGTGCTCGCTTCCCGATCGCTTGCTGCAACTAAGGGGGACCTCCATGCGCACGCTCTACATTGGCTCTCTGCTGGTGCTGGCCCCGGCTTTGATTGGGGCTGGCAGCGACGATCTGGTCTCGAAGCTTGAGCGGCTTATCGTCCTGACTCTGCCGTCCTGCGCCGACAACGAGTACCTAACCTATGAAGGGGGTGGCCTTGGCTGTCGCCCCATCGCTGAGCCGCAGCGGAACCTGCCCGACTGCTACAGCCAGGGTCAGCTCCTGACCTACACCGTACAAGACGGCAGCGCTGTCTTTGGCTGCGCCGATCGGGGGACCGAGTCGCTGGATGCGGCGGACATCGCGCGCATCAACCAGACCTTGACTCGTCTGCAGAGCGTAAAGACGACGGTCAACAGCCTGACGGCGGGCTCACAGCCGACGGCTGCGCGGTTCTGCGGTCAGTACAATGTGGCCCGCAACCCCGACGGCGCCATCGTCGGCATCAACGGCCTGACCGGGGCTGCCGGGGCAGCCAGCCTGTGCTCCTCGCTCGCTAGCTGCGGCCCCGGCGCGCGCATGTGCACGGTCTATGACATGTACAACAGCGTCGTGCACGCCAAGATCCCGAACGTGCTCTCGCAGTCGTGGGTCCACCTCAGCGCCTGGCAGCACAACGACCCGGCCCAGGTCCCGACGGCAAATGGCCTCGCCGACAACTGCGCCGGCTGGACCTACCCGGCGAGCGATACCCGCTTTTACGGCACCACCGTCGAGTGGAAGAACGCGCCCTCCGGCCTGCCGGCGCTGCACTTCCAGTCCGGCCCTGGGCTGGTCTCCTGCGCCAGTCGCTTCCCGATCGCCTGCTGCCGGTAAGCCCGCCCGCTGCCCTCGGCTGGCTTACCGCCTGGCTGACCGGCACAGGCGACAGCGCAACAGCCCGCGAGCCAGCGCGGTGACGGATGGACCATCGTCGAGCACTTGGACGCAGAGCCAGAGCTGAGAGGGAGGAGGGAGCGGGCGCTGAGTGGGGCAGGGGGCCAGGCAGTCCTGATTAAAGCATAAAACTATGCGGCATCGATCATGTTTTGGAAAATATATTGGATTCTTAGAATGATGTTAGATTGAATCATTAATATCGCAGTCCAATTGGCATTAATTCTGCGTTTTTGGGGATAAATCGTCGCCAAGTCACGCCCGAGCACGACGGTGTGAGGGCCGTCTTGCAGGACCCGGTCGACCGTACGGCTGCTGATCTCATACAGCCGCGGCAGGATAGACAGGTATTCCGCGACGGCCTCCTTGCCGCGGAGCTGGCGCAGCAGGGGGGAGTCCGGATGGTTGGCGAGCATCAGATACTCGACATCCTCGCTGAGATAGCGCGTCAATAGGCGCGATGAGTTCTGTGCATCATTTGATGATAGTAGAGAGATGATATCTGAATTATTTTGCATTTTAAACCTCCGAGATACGTCGATATGATCGAGTTGAAATCACTCCGTTCCTGAGATTTTGCAAAGGGCGTACCAGCGAAGCTGCGGCGCCTCGCGGGGTCTGTCTCTCGGGCGAGCCCGATCGGCTGTTCTTTTGTGCGCTGCCCGCCCGGCAGCCGGGCCGCCCACCCCGCGCGAGGCGTGCCACGGTGACACCCCAGGTGACACTGCACTGGCACAGCAGTGCAGAAGGATGTCGCGGGCTTGGCGCGATCGGCTGGCTCAGGGGGCAGCACGGTGTCAGCTCACTGCTCCCGCCGGGGCCGGTCAGCGCTGACTACTTTATGGGCTAGGCGGCGGGCTTGGGCGGCCAATGCCCCAGGCGTCGGCCAGGCGGAAGGCCCGTCGGCAGCTCGCGTTGTTGCCGAGGAACTGCTGGCGAAGCTGCGGATCGGGGATGTCGGCGCAGCGCAGATCGATCTGGTGCAGCACCTCGGCAAGCTCGGCCCGCGCGCGCTCTTTGGCCTGGGCGGCAAAGAACACCTCGGTGATGGCGAGTCGCAGCGCTAGCTCATGGACGCCAGCCCCGCCCAGGCTGGTCAGCAGGGCAGGCAGCGGCTCGGCGACCACGCGTGCTTCCTCGATCTGCCCAAGCGCAAGCAGGCCCTGCAAGAGCGCGGTCACCCCGGCCAACGTCAGGATGGGCAGCACCGGAAGCGCCGGCAGGACCTGCCGCGCCACCGTCACCGCCGTCGCTGCATCACCGCGCAGCAGGTTCAGCTTGGCCGACAGCCCCAGGCCAAACAGGGGAAAGATCGGCGAGCCCGAGGTCTCGCTGCACAGGGCTTGGATCAGCGGCTCGGCCTCGCTCCAGGCCGATGGATCGTCAAGCTCCAGGAGGTTCACGGCGGCCGCCAGCTGCCACCAGGTCGGCAGCACAGAGTCAGACAGCGGTCGCAGCGACGGACCCAGAGCAGCCAGGCGCTGGCGCAGGCCGACGTGATCCCCAAGGGCGATCCAGCCATAGGCGGCGATGCCGATCGGCAGCATGCTGGCGACGAAGCGATCGCCAACCAGCCTGGCTAGGCGCTCGGCCTCGGCGGCTTCGCGGATCAGCGTCCACGGTCGTGGGCTGCGATTTAGGCACACGCAGGCGTCAAAGAAGTGCAGGTGGCGACGGATGGCGGGGTTTTTCGGCTCGGCCCGCTCGATGCCGTAGCGCAAGCGCTCGTGTACGACCTGCAGCAGCGTCGCCGGGGCGGCCCAGGTCAGCGGCGAGCCGACCCCCATCAGCGCCTCGACATACGTCGATTCGGCACCGGGCTCGGGCTCGACTGACAAGAGCGTCTGCAAGAGCTGGCCAAACTGCGCTGCATCGTGCTTGGACATGGCGACAGTGAGCGCTGCCCACAGCGCATGGCAAAAGCCAGCGGAGCCTGGCGGCAGCAGCTGCATCGCCTCGCGCGCTGGCTCGGCAGCCTCTGCGTACTGGTTGCAGAACAGACTCCACAGCGAGAGCTCGCTTAGGAGCTCGCCGCGCAGGCTGGGCTCGACAGCACAGGCCAGACCGCGACGGAGCGGCGACTCGACTCCTTCGATGTGGCCGCTCTGCAGCTCGGTTTTGGCGGCCCGAAGATAATACTCGGCCGCCCGCTCGCCAGCGCCGCCGCGCTCAAAGTGCAAAGCGACGCTGCCGGGCAGTGAGTCGGGCAGTGTCGCCAGGAATTCGGCGGCTCGCAGATGACCGGCAGTCGCGTCGCTGCTGCTCAGCAGGCCATACGCAGCATCGTGCATCAGGGCATGGCGAAACTCGTGCTCGGGCGCGTGCCCCGGGCGGCTGTGGCCTGGGCCGACGATGATCTCCGCCTCGACGAGCACCGCTAGCTCGGCTGCGACCTCAGGGCTACCGAGCAGCGCCGCGATACCGGCCGATGGGAAGCGCATGCCCAGGACCGCCGCTGCTAGCAGGGCTCGCCGGGCTCGCGGGGGCAGCTTGCCGAGTCGGGCCTGCAGCATGGCGACGACGGTCTCGCTGGGCGCCTCGGGGCGGCCTTCGGCGATGGCGCGGATCAGCTCTTCCAAAAACAGCGCGTTGCCGGCGCAGTGATCGACGGCGCGGCTGACCACGGCGGCCGGCAGATCCGGGCCCAGCACCTGCACGATGAGGCGCTCGCAGGCCTTGCGGCTCAGGCTCTTGAGCGTCAGGATCTGCACCCGCCCCGTCTGCTGCAGGCGCGGAAAAGTGGTCAGCACCTCTGGCCGCGCGAAGGCCAGCACACAAAGGGGCGAGCTCGCATGCCCGCGCAGGAGCTCCTCCAGAATCGAGAGGCTCAGCGCGTCGGCCCACTGCAGATCATCGAGGAGGATCAAGAGCGGCGCTGCCTGTAGCTCGGCGGCTAGAAAGGTCAGCACGGCATCGCGCAGGCAGTCGCGCATCAGCTTGGGATCCTGACGCGCCGCCTGCAACCGGGGCTTGCCCGCCTCGGGGAAGGGCAGCCGGCACAGCTCGGCCAGAAACCACAGCGTCGGCTCGGCGATCTCACCCGGCAGGTGCTGCGTCAGGCGGCGGCTCAGGCGGGCCTGCTGCTCGGCCGGGGGCGTCTCCACTTCGACGGCACATAAGCGCAGAAGCGCCGAGCGCAGGATGCCATAGGGCGCACCCGCCGCCGTCATGTCGGCTCGCCCCAGCAGCAGCGTCAGCGCACCTTCGCGGACGGTCAGCCGGCGCAGAAACTCGTGGCGCAGCCGCGACTTGCCCGCCCCCGCGCCAGCACAGAGCAGCGTCATGCGCGCTTCGCTCTCTTCGACGCAGCCCGATAGCTGCGCTTCCAGCAGGGCTAGCTCGGTCTCGCGTCCGACGCAGGGCGTGGGCTTGCCGAGCAGCGGGCGCGTGCCATCCGCCGTGCGCTCCTCGTGCAGCAAGACAAAGTGATCGCCTTTGGGCGCGACGACAAAGCGACCCGCCAAGAGCTTGGCGGACAGCCGATCGATGCGCACGTCGCTGGCTGCCAGAGGCGAGGTCAGCGGCGCATCGGCGAGCAAGGTATTCGAGGCCTGGTCAACAACCTGACCGACGGCGGTGCGGCCGCGAATCGCACCATAGCCGGTCGCCATGGCCACGGCTGCCTCGGGCCAGCGCTCCCGAATCAGCAGGGCCGAGCGCGCCGCCAACAGCGCCTGATCCTGCGCACTGGCCAAGGCCGGCACGGTGACCAGCAGCGTGCCGTTGGCCAAGAAATCGGGTGTACCACCGAGGCTGGCCAGCGCTTGTAAGAGCAGGCGGCGATCGGTGTTTGGCAGCTGCACACCGCTGCCCGGCACCGTCACCCCGAGTGCCGAGACCGGCTCGGGCGCACTCGCAAGCACGATGCTGACCAGGCTCTGCTCCTGGTTGACGAAGTCGTGCGCAGGCGGCGCCGAGCGAGCCAGCGTCGGGGCCAGGCCCGCTTCATCGAGCTCACCGAGCCCGGCCAGGCGCTGCCGCAGCGCTTGCGCATCGGCCAGGCGCAGCGTCGGATCTTTTTGCAGCAGGGCGGCGACCAGGGCGTAGAGCTCTGGCGGGAGCCCCGGACGCAGCGACTCCAGTGGCTTCGGCTCCTCGAACAGGATGCGC
Organism: uncultured Myxococcales bacterium; assembly: GCA_964628555.1. Classification (GTDB taxonomy): domain Bacteria; phylum Myxococcota_A; class Polyangia; order Palsa-1104; family JAEUJZ01; genus JAEUJZ01. Next base: position 8,206 of record CAZVMD010000325.1, read on the forward strand.
ACCAGCACCGCCGCCACGTGATCGGCAACAAACGGCGGCTGGCCCGCCAGGCACTCGTAGAGCACGCAGCCCAGGGAGAACAGATCCGCGGCCGGGGTCAGGTCGCGGCTGCCGCGCGCCTGCTCGGGCGACATGTACTCGGGCGTGCCGACCACCATGCCGGTACGCGTCTGCGCCTGCGTACGCACCGTATGACGCGCCACACCGAAGTCGAGCAGCTTAAGCCGATCCGCATCCCCCCCGACCAGAAACAAGTTGCTGGGTTTGAGGTC
>CAZVMD010000326.1:0-4334 GCA_964628555.1 uncultured Myxococcales bacterium
GCAGCCCGGAACAGGTCCGCGCGATGTGGCAGCGGCGAGCCGTGGGCAACGAAGACGGCCTGCTGGTCTGCTATCCCTTCAACCAAAGCACAAGTGGCAGCGCCTGCTTCGAGCGCAAGAGCGGCACCTGGGTCGGAGAGCTTTACAACGGGGCGCGGCTGAAGACCACGACCATGCTGCCGCTGTGCGCCGCTGATCATCTGGTCTTCGCCGAGTACGACTCCGTCGAGCTAGGTCGCGATGGGCGCAAGACCGCGCTGATGCGGCGCTGCCGCGGCTATGCCAGTGCCGGCTCCGCTGTGCTGCTGCCCGAAGCGCGGCTCGAAGAGCTCTCGCTCTTGTGGGTTGGCAACACGCAGATGGCGCCGACGCTGCTTGGCTACATCGAAGGCGCACCGCCGGTGCCGTCGGAAAACCTGACGGTCAGCGATGATTACACCGGGGCGACCTCGGTGACGCTGCGCAGCGCCGCCGATACCAGCTACGCCTGGCAGCGCGGCGAGACCCAGAGCACCGGCATCGCCGCCGAGCTTTACACCGGCATCGAGTGGGAGACGCCAGTGACCGAGGGCGCAGCCGGCGGCACCGTGGGCGGATCGGGCGAAGCTTCGCTCGATCGGGCAAGTGCCATCACCAGTACCTCATCGCTGGTTGCCACCGACAGCCTCAGCCTGTCGGGTCGGCAGGAAGACCGCGTCGCGATGTCGCAGCTCGGTCGGCGCTGGCTGCCCAAGAACCTCGGCTATGCCCAGGTCATCTCGGGCATGGCCGATGTGTACGTGCTGCGCCTGGCGCGCAGCGGGCGCATGGTCAGCTACGACATTCGGCCGGTGCCGGGGGTGCCGCTCGACATCAACACCATCACCTTCCTCATCAACCCGGCCTATACCCAGAACGGCAGCCTCGACGGCATGGTGGGATCGAGCCCGGCTGACCGGCAGCACTACGCGGCGGTGCCGCAGCTTCGCGCGCAGCTTGGCTCGCAGGTGCCGGCCAGCTACTTCCGGCTGCGCGAAGCCTACGCGCTGCGCGACAGCATCGAGCGACAGGACAAGGATCGCGAGAGCTACTTTTACAACTTCAACCCCGCGGTCGGCAGCGAGGGCGGGGCCAAGTTCGATCCGCTCGACCCCGGCAAGGCGTTAAGTCAGCTTATGGGCATCGCCGGCTTCGCGCGGGCCAGCGCCGCGTTTGCCAACTGGCAGGGACGCCTGGATCGCCTGTCCGCCCAGGCCGGCAAGCGCAACCTCGTCAACACCTACGTCTGGGACGGCGACGGCGGCCTGCGCGCCGAGGAACAGAGCTTCGCCAGCACCATCGAGCACTCGATCAGCACCGCGACGCTGGTCGGGGGCAGCCTTGGCATCTCGGCCGAGGTCGCCGCCTTCGGCTACAAGGTGTCGGGCTCGGTGGTGGCCAGCGGCAGCCTCGCCCGGTCGAGCGGCAAGACGCTGTCGTCGAGCAAGAGCCTGGAGCTGTCCGTCGATCTGTCCGGTGTCGAGCGCAACGGCATCACCAACCTGCGCGATGCGCCGCTCGTCCCCGGCGAGAAGGTCGACCGCTACCGCTTCATGACCTTCTACCTGGAAGGCAGCACCGGCCACTTCGATGACTTCTTCCGCGTCGTCGTCGATCCGGTCTGGCTGGCCAGCAACACCGAAGGCGCCCGCGCCCTGCGCCAGACCCGCGCCGGCAAGCCCAACAAGTGCTGGCGCGTCCTGCATCGCGTGACCTACGTGGAGCGCCCAACCCGGTAGGGTGGCGCCTGGCAAGGCACGCCTCTGGCGGCGCTGGCTACTCGGCGCCTGCTTCCTCGTCCTGGGCCCGCCGATAGTCGCCGACTCCGACGGCGATGGTGGTGGGCAGAAGCAGGGCCAGCGCGCTTAGCAGGTTCTGCAGCGACTCCGACAGCCCGATAAGAAAGATCCAGCGCTGATCCGGCGCGACCCCGCGAATCGCCGCGCAGGAGATCTGCACGCCCAGCACCGTACCAAACAAGCCCATGATCAGCGTCAGCACGGCAAAGGTCAGGGCCAGCGAGCGCTGCCCGGCGCCCGGCCGGCTGGCATGCCAGACGGCCAGGATCAGCGCGACCAAGCCAAAGCTCAGCGTCGGAAACATCGGCCAACCACCTTCACGAATAAACTCGGGCATCACGTCCTCCTGCGCGGCTGTACGCCGGCCTGCGTGGGTCTTTGAGACTCAGGGTAAGACGTCGGGCTGGCGACCAGGTTCCCATCGTTCTGCCCGTGCACCGCGCGAGCTACCCCCGGGGCGAGGCCGCCCTGTCGCGGCCGTCCCTGGCGCCGCTGGCCCGCGGCCGGGATGTCGGTGCGCGCAGGCGGGGGTAGCGTTCCAACATACCCAACTTCATAAGCATAGGGACGATTACGGCGGTCATTGCTGAAAACATAAAATGTCATTGCAAAGATAGAACTGAAACGTAAAATCATGCCTGCTGTGGTTGATATTCAGCACATCCCTATACATGGGATTACTTGTGAATGTCTCTTGCGGTTAGATGCGACTCTTGCCAGTTCAGTCGAGAGTCGATAAAAAGGCCAAATCAATTGGGTCTTAGGGAGGGAACGTGAAGAGAATATTTAAGCTTGCCTTGGCGGGGTTCCTATGCGCTGGATTAGCAATGTGCGGGGGGGGCAATGTCAACGGCTCCATTTCCGGCACCGCAAAGCCCGGCTTGACCAAGCCATCCAGCCTGCGCCAGTTCGTGGCTGGCGACGTGATTGTCAAGTTCAAGAGCACGGGCCGGGCGACGGCGACCCTGCAGCTACAGGCGGAGCCGCTGCCCATGACGCTGGTGCGAGAGCTGGCCGTCCCCGGGTTCTTTCTGTATCACCGCCCAGCTACGCCGGAGCAGACGCTGGAGCTAGTGCAGCAGGTTGCGCAGCGTCCCGATGTCGAATCGGCCAGCCTTAATCGCATATATCAGCCCGCCGCCGTCCCTACCGATCCGGAGTATGCCAAACAGTGGCACTATGCTAGTATGAACCTGCCGGCCGCATGGGATATCAGCACCGGCGTGGCTTCTACGGTCGTGGCGGTGATTGATGACGGTATGCTCTATAACTTAAGCGATACCGACGAAAAGACTCACCCCGACTTTGCCGGAAAAGTGATTGGCGGATATGACTTTATCTCGGATCCGGCGGTGGCGGAGGATGGCGATGGCCGCGATGCCAATCCCTACGATAACCGCATTGGTCTGCATGGCACACACGTCGGTGGCACGATCGCCGCAGCGACCAACAACAACAAGTTTGGCGCGGGGGTCAACTGGAACGCCAAGCTGATCAACCTGCGCGTGCTCGGCAAGGGCGGCGGCGCCGACAGCGATATCGTCGAGGCCATGCTGTGGGCGGCTGGCGAGCCGGTCGCCGGCCTGCCCAACAATGCCAACCCCGCCAAGGTCCTGAATATGAGCCTCGGCGGCGATGGCGCGTGCTCGGCGGCCGACCAGAGCGCCATTGATATGCTCACAGCCAAGGGCGTGATCATTGTTGTTGCGGCTGGCAACGAAAACGAAAACGTCAACAAGCCCAAAACGCCGGCTAACTGTATGAATGTCATTACGGTGGGTGCTACCGGGCCGACCAATAAGCGCGCTCCCTATTCCAACTTTGGCCCGCGGGTCGATGTGATGGCGCCAGGCGGTGATACCGACTTATCCATCACCGTAAATGGCACTGAGGAGGCAGCTGGAGTCTATAGTAATTATGCCAATAAAGAAATGGGCAATGCCTTTACGCTCAGCGGTATTCAGGGGACCTCGATGGCTACGCCACACATCGCCGGTCTGGTGTCGCTGATGGTTGGCATTGATCCGACGCTCAATCACACCAAGACCCTCGCCTTTCTGAAGAGCAATGCGACGGCGCTGCCGGCCGACGACTGCATAAATGGCAATACCGCGGTGATGGGCACGGACTGCGGGGCTGGCCTGGTGAACGCCGCCAAGACGCTAAAGGCCGTCAAGGATGCCCTGGGTGGAGCCGTCACGCCGCCGCCGCCAGCGCCGCCCGCCCCGCCGGCCGTCAAGGCGAATAAGGACTATGTTCGTGCCGAGCACACCAGCGACCCCAGCAAGTCCAAGCAGGTCGAGGTCAGCTTGAGCCGGGTCGATGTGCCCTACACCATCTTCGACCTCGCGCCGGGCACCTATCGCGTAATCCTGTACACCGATCTGAACGGCAACGGTGCGCTCGACGCGATGGAGCCCAACAGCAGCCAGGAAGTGACCATTGCCTCGGGCGAGAACCGCACCGGGGTTGACCTGTCGATGCAGCCCGACCAGTAGCCCGCCGCGTTCGCCCGCC
>CAZVMD010000326.1:4434-8470 GCA_964628555.1 uncultured Myxococcales bacterium
GCCTGTGCAGGCGGCTTTACTTGGCGGAGCCCTTGCGCAGCGCAAGGCCGGTGATGAGTAGGGGCAGGCCGACGCCGACGACGATCCCGCCGGCGATGGCCACGTGGCCGGCGGTGCGGACGGTGTCGTTGTACTTCATGAGATCGCTCTGATAGCGGCTCGACATGATCGCCGGATCGGGAGCGTCGGCCCGCATATAGGTGTAGCCAGCCAGAAGGAGGATGAGGCCGCCAGCCCCGGTCAGGCCGCCACCTACGCCAAGCAGCGCGGCGCTGGCGGTGGCTCTGCGGGACCGGCGCGGCATCGCCACGGGGGGCATAGCGGGCTCGGGGCCAGTCGTGGACGGCGCATCGCCAGCGGCCACCCCGGCTTCGGCGCCGGCTGCCACTTGCGGCCCTGCGCTGGCGCCCGTCGGTGTCTCGGCCGACAGCGCGGCGGTCGGCGTTGCGCTACCGGGGGCCAGGACCTGCTGCGTGGCGCTGCCAAAGCGCGCCGTCAGCATCGCCAGCACCGCAGGCGGTAGCGGTCGCACGCTGAGATACGCGCAGCGCGCCGCCTCTTCCAGACCAGCCGGGCTGTCGCTGCAGTAGCGGGCCGAGAAGCGCTGCGCCAGCCCATCCTGCAAGCTGGCGAGCAGGCCGCTGAGGTTCTGGCTGTACCAGTCTTGCGGCGTCATCAGGTTGGGTCGCGATGGACTCACGCCCGCCGGCGCGAACAGCTCATCGTGCTGCAGGCCGACCTGCTGCGTGTCCTTGTTCCAGTCGATGACCAGCGGCTCAGCGAGCGCACCGAGCACTAGCTCAAGGCGATTCTGCGCGTGGTACTTGCCGCTGTGGCGCAGGGCCTCGAACTGATGGACGTGGCGCTGCGAGCGATAGCGCGTCACGGTCTGCGGCACCATGCGCGTCGCCGTGCGGTACTTGGTGACCCAGCGGCTCTTCTGCGAGGTGCGGTACTTGGTCACCTGACGCGAGCGCGTGCAGACGGCCGGGCTCGACGGCGAGCCGCACTGCTCGGTGTAGTACTCGGTGTCGGTGTAAGGGATCGACTCCGTATAGTCCTCGCTCGTCTGATAGGGCTCCTCATAGGACTGCGGAACCATCTCGGTGGCCTGATAGGGAATCTCTTCGGTCCACGGTGCCGACACGCGCGTGGGCTGGCGATCGAAAGCGGCTTGATAGCGTCCCTTCCAGACCAGCTTGGCGGTGTGGGCGCCGCGCTCGTGAAAAAACGGCGAGCCGCGGAACCAGGCAGCTAGCGCTCCCGGCAGTCCAGCCGTCGCCTCTGGATCGACGCCGTCGAGCTCGACATCGACGGTGAGCGCCGAGACCAGCTCGCCGGCTGGCAGCGTCAAAGGCAGGGTCGGCCCGCCCGGCGCACCGAGCAGCAGGCAGTAGCGATTGAGCAGCCAGGCCCAGTACGGGGTGGTCGGCGGCTGCTGGGCCCGCAGCGCGGCGCACTGCTGGCTGCTGGCTTGCCGAACCTGCGCCAGTAGCTCCTCCTGCAAGCCAGCAAGCTCGGGGTAGGGGTACAGCCGGGCATAGGTCGCGATCAGGCTCTTGCCCGGCATGGCCCCGTCTCGGGCCAGCACCTCGCGCAGTCGGTTGCGCAGCAGCGCCTTGAACTCCGTCACCTCGGCCTGCAGGCGCTCGCTGTCTTTTTTCGACACGGGCTCGCCTTGGGCCCGCGCGGTGCTGGCCTCGCGCAGCGCCATCTCTAGCGCGCCGTGCGCGTTGAGCAGATCGCCCTGCAGGCGAGCCTCGCGCGATAGGCTGACATACGAGGCCACCGTCGATTCGCAGCCAGTCGCCGCCCACAGCAGACCGGCGCAGACGCAGCACAGCAGCAGCCGGCCGGTCTTCATCGCGACTCCTCCGCCACCTGCACGTCGCGTCGGCTCTGGGCCTGGTCAGCGCGCAGGGTCGCGGCCAGCGCCACCGCAGCCCGCGCCTCGGACAAGAGCTCCGACAGGACAGCCCGCTCCGGCGGAGCTAGGGGGCTGGCAGACGACTCCAGCTGCTCGTACTGACGCAGCGCCTCCTGCGGCTGGCCCATCAAGAAGAAGCAGCGGCCGATGTAGATCGTGATGCGTTGGTTGCTAGTCGCGGCCAGCGCCGCCTGCAGCTTGGGCAGCGCCAAGCCGTACTGGCCGCCTTCAAACAGCCGCAGACCTGCCTGATACTCAGCGCTGCGCTGATTGGGATCGATGGGGAATGCTGGCAATAGACCGGTCCGCGGCTTGAGCACGACCCGTCGAGCACCTCCGCCCTTGTCGCCGCGCAGCCCGGCGCCGCCCTCGGGTGGCTTGGCGCTCGGACTCTCGGCTTTGGCCTGGCTCAGCTGCTGCTGCATCAGCGCCGACTTGCTCTCGAATATGTACTTCTTGGCCAGCGCGATGTCTCTGGGCGTGGCTGTCCGCTCCGCCTTGCTGAACTGTTCGTAGCTCTGCAGTGCGTCGGAGTAGCGGCCCAGCTGATGCTGGCAGCGGCCGATGTTGATAAAGTCTCGCGGCTGCGGATCGATCTCGTAGGCGCTCTGAAACTTCTGCAGCGCTTGCTCGTAGGAGGCCGCCGCGTAAAGCTGCGTCGCCTCGGTGTAGATCGACGCATGCTGGGCTTCTTTGATGAACCGCTGCAGCCGCGCTTCGTTCTCGGGCGGCAGCGGCACCTTGTACGTGTAGAACAGGCGGTAGTGCGCGAGCGACTCGTTCCAGCGGTTTAGGTTGTAAAGACAGCGGCCAATATTGATGAGCAGGTTCGGATCAGCAGCGACGGCATAGGCACTCTGAAAGTTGCTCAGAGCCGCGCTGTAGTTTTTCGCCAGGACCTGGCGCTCGGCTTGCTTGAAGTACTGCATGCACTGCGGCTTTGCGGTGCAGTGCGGCGGCTCGTCGGAGCTGCTGCCACCCTCGCCACGAGCGGTCGGTCCGGACAAGAGCAGCGCCGAGCAGAGCAGGAAGACGTGTTTACTCGACAAGCGGCAGATCCTTGCTGGTGCGGACGGCTTTGGGCTTCGGCTTGGCGCCGCTCTTGAGCTGCGGCTGCGTCGCCAGTCTCGGATCCACCGGCCCGGTCCCGCTCGTGGGAGGCTGGCTGGCGACTGGGCCTGGCGGTGGGCTCGGGGCAGGCTCCAGCACGACGTTGCGGGTACCGCTGGCGGCGAGATCGATCTGCACCGGCGCGGGCCGATAGCCGGCCTTGCGCAGCACCAGCAGCAGGCGCTCGCGGCTCGCGGGCTGCGCATGCTGGAAGGGCGTGGTTCCTAGGCGCTGCTGATCGTAGTCGCGAACCACTTCGGCATCAGCGGGATCCGAGGTCAGCTGCCACTTGACCATCGCGGCCTGCGCCTGGGCCTGCGCCGGTACCGCCGCCTGCGCCTGCGCTGCCCGCGCTAGCTCCTGGCCGGCGAGGCTGCGTCCGTAATAGAAGCCGCCGCCAATCGCCAGACCCAACAGCAGCGACGCGCCAGCCAAGATCGCGGCGCCCAGGCTGCGTCCGCTCGCTCGCCGGACGCTGCGCGGCAGCTGACCACGCGGCAAGGTCGTCGCAAACACATCCGCCGCGTCATGACTGCTCGCAGCATCGGGGGCGAGGCCCGGCGACAGCTCGGAAAGCGCCGCCGCCACCTCTTTCATCGTCGGCCGCTCGTCGCGCGACTTGATGAGCATCCGCGCCACAAGAGCGCTCAGCCCTTCGGGAGCCTGCGGCGCCACCTCAGACAACAGCTTCGGCACAGTATGCAGATGCATCGTGATCAGCGCTGGCTCAGAGTCGGCCACAAACGGCGGACTGCCCGTGACCAGCTCATAGAGCATGCAGCCCAGCGAATAGACATCGGCGCGCCCATCGACCCGACCCGCCGATAGACACTGCTCCGGCGAGATATACACCAGCGTACCCATCAGCGAGCCGGTGCGCGTCGGCCCCTTGCCCGCAGGCTCCGACAGCTTGGCGATGCCAAAGTCCAGCACCTTAATCCGCTCCCCTCCAGGCACCGCCGCATCGCGAACCAGCATAACGTTGCTGGGCTTAAGGTC
>CAZVMD010000327.1:0-8443 GCA_964628555.1 uncultured Myxococcales bacterium
ACAGCGTCTCGCGCGTGCCGGCCATGACCTTGGCGATGCCGAAGTCGAGGATCTTGACGAAGTCCCGCTTGGCGCGGTCGAGGAGGAAGATGTTCCCCGGCTTCAAGTCGCGGTGCATGATGCCTTTTTCGTGCACCGCCTGCAGACCGCGAGCAATCTGCTCCCCGATGCGGCAGACGCGACTCCAGGGCAGCGAGCCCTGCTTCTGCAGCAGCGTCTCGAGCGACTGCCCCTGCAGAAACTCCATCACCAGATAGGGGCGGCCGTCTTCCAACACACCGAAGTCATTGATGTCGACGATGTGTTCGTGGCCGATGTGACAGGCCGACTTGGCTTCCAGCAAGAAGCGCTGCTGCGCCACCGGATCCTGCGACTCGCGCAGGAGCTTTACCGCGACCGGCTTGTCGAGGACGACATGCCGGCCCTTGTACACCACGCCCATGCCGCCGCTAGAGAGAAAGCTGTCGATGCGATAGCGATCACCGAGCACCGCTCCGACCAGCGGATCATCCGTGGCCGCCCCCGACGCCGCGGACTTGGCCTCGCAGACATGTTGTTCCTGCCAGGGATACGTCTTCTTGCAGTCGGGGCAGGTCTTGCTTACTGCCGTCGTCGCTACAGACATGGACCACGCGTTTTTCGCATCGGTGTCGTGTCATCTCCCCGGGCGGCGCAAAACACAAAGGTGCCCGGACAAGACCAAACCCGGGCCAGTGGCATAGGGAGACGGAGTGTCATGCTGGATGGTTAAAGCCAAGTATATGAGACGCCAATCCGGACCTATCGTCAAGCGTCCGACCAGTCGCCGTTTTTTGATTATCGGCAGGTCGGTGTGGTTTGTCCGTGGCGCGCAGACAGAGCGAGAGAGCGGAGGGCACAAGGGGGATTGATGGCGAAGGCCTGTCGTCCCGGTTGTGCGATCGGGAGCATTGCAGGCATGATGGGCGCCGTTTCAGTTCGTATGTAGGGTCCGGTCGGCAGCGACCGCAGCACAGGATGGGAGACAGCAAAATGGCGAAGAAGGCCGGTGATAGCGGCGGGAACGGGGCAGCCAACCCAGGGGGCGGCAAGCCCAGTCGGAGAGAGCCGGCCCCCTCGCTGGAGGAGCTGGAGCTCTCTGGCATTGCCGACGATGCAGAGCTAGAAGCGGTCAGCCGTGAGCTGGAGCGCGGCTGGCAGCACGTCGAAGCCGGCGAGATCGCCGCGGCCCGCAAAGTCGCCGATGCGCTGCACGCCGAGTATCCCGACACGCCAGAAGTGCTGGTGCTGATGGGCATGGTCGAGAGCCTAGAGGGCAAGCCCGACCAGGCGCTGCATCACTACGAGCAGGCCAGCTCCGTGGATCCCGAGTATGTCGAGCCGCTCCTCTGTGCGGCAGAGCTTTACATCTGGGAGCTGGGCGAAGACGAAAAGGGCCTGGAGCTGTGTCGCCGGGCCAAAGAGGTCGCCGAAGAGGAAGAGGAGTACCTCGATGCCCTGCTGCTGCAGGCCGAGGCTGAGATCAACCTGGGCCGCGAGCGGGCGGCGCTGAGCACGTTGCGCGAGATCCCCGAGGGCGATGTCGATCTGCCGGAGATGCGCTACCACGTGCGGGCCGGCCGCTTGTTTCTGGATCTGCAGCGCCTCGACGAAGCCGAGCGGCAGTTCAAGCGCGCCGCGGACAAAGAACCCGACAACGTCGATGCCCTGCATGGCCTGGGCCTGTGCGCCGAGGGGCACGGTCAGCGCGAGCGCATGATCGAGTACTTCCAGCGCGTGCGCGCGCTCGACTTGAAGGAGGAGCGGCCGCCCTGGGCGCTGTCGGAGGCCGCCTTCCGCAAGCTGTGTGCGACCGCGCTCGACGAGCTCCCCGAGGAGCTGCGCCGCCGGCTCAAGAATGTGCCGATCCTGGCCAGCGACTACCCCAGCGAGGAGCTGGTGCGCGACGGCAGCGACCCGCGCATGCTCGGCTTCTTTTCCGGCGTACCCTACGGCGATCAGAGCAGCGTCGGTGGCACACCACACCTTGAGGCGATCTTCCTGTTCCAGCGCAACATCGAGCGCATCGCCTACGGCCCGGAAGACGTCGAGCAAGAAGTCCGGGTGACGCTGGTGCACGAGGCCGGGCACTTCTTCGGCCTGAGCGAAGAGCAGCTCGAAGCCATGGGCCTCGGCTGAGCGCCGCGCTAATCCCTTAGAGTCTTGGTTATTCTTTTGGCGCGCCGCCCCTAGTGGTTGCGCGAGCGCAGCACGCCAATCTGGGGATCTTGGGCTGGCGAGTTGATCTCGCTCCACGGCACGACGCCGGGAGGCTGCCACTTGACGCTGTCGCCGGTGCGAATCCACACCGGATTAGTCAGGGCATAGGGCGCGGGGTTGCCGACGACGACAGCGCTGATGTCGGTGGTGGCCGCGATGCCCAGCGGACCGGCCAGCGCCCCGACAGCGTCTGAGACCAAGAGGAACGGCTCTTCGGTGCCGGTGATCACTGGGAACAGCGGCTTGTCGCCGACCGCTTCCATCACCACCCAGGCATCGCGCGGCAGGCTGAGCGGAAGCTGGCCGGAGAGTGGCCCGGCCGGAGCGACGGCGTTATCGGCGAGGTTGCGGCTGGGGTCGACGGCAATCTTCTGCTGCAAGCGGCCGTTTACCCACAGGTGCAGACGGCTCACCGACACCCAAGGGGCAGCCGTGAGCCGGTAGTTCACGGTGACCTTGCCGTCGCGGGCATACAGCTCAGAGCCGATCGGCGTGCCCGGGTTGGCAGGACTTTCGCCCGAGCTCCCCGGCGAGACGGTAAAGGTCAGGAAGGGACCGTTCGACAGCGTCGCCGCCCGCCGGACCTTGACGGCATCGACCAGGCTCGCAGCGTTTGCCGCCACGGGATCATCGCTGCCAAGCTGCAGATAGGTGCGCGGCCAGCCCGGCTCCTCGCCCGTGCTGCCATGACTATCCGAAGAGGCGATGGCGGTGTGGCGATAGCCCTGGTTCAGCATATGGAACCAGTCATCGATCGCTCCCGGGAACACCGCTTCGACGTTGTCCAGGCCCGACTCGCCGGGCGGTGCCGACGGCGCGATATCGACCAGCACCTGACCGCGCACCAAGCCGGCGGTGATGCTGGCCGGTCGCAGCACCTTGCCGTTTAGGCTGCAGGGATCGAGCTGCTTTTTCGGATCGAAGTCAGGGGGCAGCGGACGATAGCAGGCCTCGGGCCAGTCGCCGGGGACGCGCACGCTGTGCAGCTCGTGCCCGAGCTTGCCGTTGACAAGCTCCAGCGCGTCGCAGTCGTACGAGATCTGGTTCTGGCCGACCTGATCGAAGAAGGCCGGGCCGTTGGGTCCGGCCAGCCGCTTCGACGTGCCCTGGGCGACGGGGCCGCCGGTGAGGCTCGATCGACCGTACTGGTTGAAGTAGCCCTGCTGGGCATCGCGCGGATGGTTGCAGACGATGATGTTGCCCGAGCTGAGGTCGCCGAGCTTGCGCAGATCGGCAAACAGATCGGCCGGCGGACGACCAAACCACTCAAAGGCCCCGTGCGTCACCGGCGCGATCTTGTAATCGAGGGGATAGGTGTTGAAGTGACCGCTCTCCAGCGTGGTGAACTCCATACCGACGAAGCTGGTCAGCCAGGGCCGCAGATCCAGGTGGTCGACCATCGGCCGCCAGTCGGACACGAAGTTGTGGTCGGTCGAGATGGCGATCTCGACGCCTTCGCCGGCCGCCGACAGCACGCGCTCGCGCAGATCCATGTGCGAATCGACCGAGTTTTCGCTGTGCACATGGGCGTCCATCGACAGCCAGCCGCGCGTGTCGACGACCCGGCTGACCTGCCCCTGCACCGAGGCCACATTGCCCGCCGTCACCCGTACCGCCGTCGAGGTCAGGTCATACTCCAAGCCGCGACTGAAATAGACCGTGTACTCGCCCGGCCGCACCGGGATGGTGACGTGACCGTTTACCGTCGTGTAGCCCGTCGCTTCGATGTACACGCGCTGGCCGGGCAGGCGATCGGGCAGCATGTCGCTGTAGCGATAGGACTCGCCGGCCTGGATGTCGAACACTCCGCCCGATCGACGCTGGGCATCGCTAAAGTCGCGCTCATACGTGCCCACGACCGTGACCTTGGCCGGCAGCGGCCGCCCGGCGTGATCAACGACCAGCGCTTGGATGAACGACGGCGCAGCGATGGTCGGATCAAGCAGCGTGGTCTCGCCTTCTTTGATCTCGAAGGGCACAAACGGCCCCAGGCTGCGACCTTCGCCCTGCACGCGATAGGCGTAGCGGCCCGGCGGTAGCTTGCCGTGCAGAAAGCCTGCGTCATCGGGATAGTCCTGGGAATAGGGGCGGCACAGCGTGGTCTCGCCCGCCCCGCCACAGCGACGCAGACCGGCATCCAGGTAGTCATCATCCTGCGGAAAGGCGGCGGTGGTCAGCGCTAGCTGCTGATAGATCAGAAGCTGCGCATCGCCGGTCGGCTGGCCGCTCTCACTGGCCCGCAGGATGCCCTGATAGCGGCCCGTCTTGTGGCCGCGTAGCTGCGCGATCTCGTCGGTAATCGCCGCCACATCGCCGCCACCAACGATGAAGTACTGCGTCATCTCGACAAAGCCGCGCGAGGGAATCGTGGTCTGGATCGAGTCAGAGAACACGCCGATAAACGAGATGGCGGTAAACGGTACAAGCAGCGAGGTCTTGTCGATCGGCGTAAAGGTGTCCTTGAACTTGCCGGCGTTGCGATAAAGGTCGGCGTTGAGCGCGACGAAGTTGGTGTCGCTGGGGGCCGCCGCCAGGCCATAGCTCACCCGGTCACCCTGGCGATAGCTGGCCGAGGCGAGAAACTCGGTCACGACGCCCGAGAAGGCCGGCAAGGGCAGCGCGCGGCGGAACGAGCGATCGAGCGGATGCCGCAGGTCATAGCCGGTACCCGGCAGCCAGACATTGTTCAGCCGGCCGTACAAGAGCACGCTGCCGAGCGGCACGCGCACCGGGCTGAGATCAACGCCGCCAATCTGCGCCTGGAAGGTCGGGTTGCCGAGCACGGCGCTGGGAATGCGCAGCGGGCGCGTTGTGTCGTTGATGATGCGGGCGTGAATCTCGACGTGGCTGGCCCCCGGCTTCAGCACGTAATCGACTTCGTAGCGCGCGTTCTCGTTGGTGATCTTGTTAAGCTCGCTGGCGAAGGTGCCAAAGTCGAAGCTCAGCAAGAGACCCAGCTTGAGGAGCTCAGAAGATCCGTCAGGGGTCTGCAGGGTCGTCGGCAGGATGTAGTTGAGAAACAGGCTGTTAAAGACCTTGAGCAGCATCAGAAACTCGCCGCCGCCGCCCGAGGCCCGCACCACCGCGACGCCCGCGTCATAGTGGACGTGGTTGGGGCCGTAGCTCTGGTCGTAGGCCTTTTCGCCGTCGGAGAGCACCTCGACCTTGTCGCAGGCGACGGCCTGAAAGAAGAACGAGGGGAACATCTCGGCGAAGATGTCGTGCCCACCGCGGCGGTTCGACTCGTTGCGCCCCTGTTCGTCAAAGCGGCGCAGGTCTGCGTCGATGATGCCGCCGCCGTAGACGCCAAAGCCGCGCGAGTAGCCGGCGTTCTGCACGACCAGGCGGATGCGATCGTTGTCGAGCATGTAGTCGCCGACTTCGCCGAGGGCACGCGGGCCGCCACCGATCAGCTGACCGCGATCGCTGACCCGATAGGCGCGCGGCCGGAAGGCGCGGTCGTCGCTCTGGCAGGTGGTGAAGCTTAGGCACAGCGCGAGGCCAAGCAGCGCCGTCGCGATTCGCTGTCGGATCTTCATCGCAGCGCCCCCTAGAAGATCAGGACCACGTCCGCCTCGAAGCGGTCGTTGTTAAGGACGTTGGGCTCTTGCTCGCCGGTGAAGGTGTAGCCCAGCGAGCCGTGCAGCGGGAAGGTCCGCGTCGGCCGCAGGAACACGCCGAGCGTGTGATAGAGCAGCGTGTAGCTGGCATCGAAGCGCGCGTCGAGCTCGCTGGCCGCCGCCACTCCCAGATGCGCCCGCGGGGCATAGCTCGAGATGCGATAGCCCGGCGTGAGCTGCAGCGGCAGGCGCGGAATCGTGTAGCGCAGGTGGCCCCAGAAGCCCATGCGCTCCAGATCCGGCACGCCGCTGAGCGTGTCGCGGCTGGTGCGCAGGTACAGAAAGCCGCCCTGCAGCTCAAAGCCCAAGAGCGACAGCGCTAGATCGACGGCCACACCGGCATCCGTCTCGCGCATCAGATCCGGCAGGTTGCCGACGGTGCGCGGGTTCCACTGCGAGGCCAGGCCGATATTGAACACCGGCTTGCGGAAGTCATCGGCGACGGAAAACATCGGCCGCACCTGATCCTGCGGCAGGCCGGCGCCGCCCCAATAGGCAAGCTCGACGCGCCCGAACAGCGCCGGGATGTTGTTGTCGTTAAGTAGCTGGTTCTGACCGTTGCCATTGCCGGCGAACAGCGAGTAGCGAAACGAGGTCCCACGCCCCAGCGGAATAAAGCCAGAGTGCAGCGAGATGCCCAGGTTGCGATCGGCACCGAGGCCGCGCGTCGCAAAGCCCTCGGTCGGCTGCACCCCCTCGATGGCGACGCTGCGCGACACAAACGGCAGCTCGGCATCCGAGCGCATGCTCTCCAGATCCCAGGGCGTGACCTGCTGACCGACGGTAACGCGCAGCTCGCGCAGCGGCGCCCAGGTGATATAGGCATCGCGCAGCCGCGTCGTCATCTGGCCGCCGGGAAACGACTGGCTTAGGCGGTCTTCGCTGGCCGCTTCCACCGACACACGGGCCGCCAGCTTGTGCTGCCACTGCACATCCGCTACCAGGCGCGCCTGCGGCAGCTGAAAGCCGTTGTTGCGACCGACCAGGGTGTAGTTCTGCGGCTCGCTAATCCAGCGATACGAGGCATGGATGTAGCCCGACAGCGCCACCCGCCAGCCAGACAGAATCGGCCACAGGCCCCAGGCCGAATTCTGCGCCACCGGCGCTGCACTGGGGCCTGGCACGGGACTGGGGCTCACAGCTGGCGGCGGCGCCGCGACCACCGACGGCGGCACGGCGTCTCCAGCGATCGGAGTGACCGGCGGCACGACGATGGTCTGCGTCGGCTCAGCCGGCGGTGGACTGATCTGGGCGGCCGTCAGCGTCGTCGAGAGCGACAGCACACTGCCCACAGCAAGCGCCAGCCAGCGCGAGTCCGCGACGACCAGCCAGGCAGGACGAGAGACAGGAAGAGTGCGCTCGGAAGGCAGTACGGGCATAGCGGCCTCAACAGACGGCGAGTGGTGGGGTGTGGGGCAACCGACTACAGACCGCTGGAAACAGAGAACACCCCGCCGAGCAAGTCAAGCGCTACCTCGCGCGCCGGCGGCAGTCAGAGACGACGGCTGTCACAGACGACGACGAGCTTGCTGGCTGACTACCGCTGAGGAGCCGCCCAAGCTAGGCGTATTCACATCCGCCAACGCCAGCCAGATAAAACGTGCTAGGTGCGCGCAGCCCAAGACCGGCCGCAAAAAAAGGCGTCCGCACTAGCCCCGACACCGGCAGCTCCACAGAAAGCGGCAGCTGAAAGCCAAAGAAGTGCAGCTCAGGCGAGACCGCTTCGCCAACCAGGCCGAGATGGATGGCAGACTGCTCGCGCCGCAGCAGGAAGGTATAGCCAAGCTCACCGTCGAGGTTGTCGGTATACGGAAAGAGCTGGCCACCACCATGAATACCGCCGCCGAAGCGCCAGCCAGTGCGGTGGTAGTAGCCGGTCTGAAAGTAAGGACCCAGCCCGGCCCGCGGAATCCGCCTGCAGGGGTTGTAGATCAAGCCATTTACCAAGCCGCTAAGCCGCAGGTCCAAAATCAGCCCGACCTCGATCCCCTGCCCAAACGAGACAGAGAAGGCCACGCCCGTCGAGATCCAGATGTTCTCTGGAAGCCCCGCGGCCACAGCCAAGCACGGGCGCAGCAGGGTCAGCAGGGCAAAGGCCCCGGCGGCGATCAGACCTCTTTTTCGCTGCCCTCCCAGCCCGGCCTCCCGCAACGTCCGTCTACAGCGCAGACCCGAGCAGAATATCACGCGGCGCAGACGGGGATCGGCTCGGCATAGGGCGCATTGACTCGCCGGTAATCTAGTAGCGATACAGCGCCGCGATCTCGGTGCTGATGCCGTCTTCGACGCGCAGACGGGCGCAGCTGCCGCCGATGTGCAGCTGGGCCTTGCTGCCGAGCAGGCCCTGCAGGTCGTCATAGCGATAGGGGGCGGGCGCGAAGTCCCAGACATAGATGATGGGATAGGTGTTCTCGGCGGGAGCGCTGGCAAACGAGAACTGCACGCCGCGGGTGTTGGCGGTGGCGTCGTGGCGATAGTCGGACTCGTGACGGATCGACACCTTGGGCTGGCCGGACTGCACGAACAGCAGGATGTGCGTCGGAAACGAGAACTTCTTGTAGTCGGTGGTGACGCCGCCGGAATAG
>CAZVMD010000328.1:0-8395 GCA_964628555.1 uncultured Myxococcales bacterium
CACTACCTGATCCTCAGCTACAGCAAGCCGCGCATCAAAGAGGACTGGACGATCGGCGCGACGCTCATCGCTAGCCTTAGCGATCTGTCGGGTACGCTGTCACCAACCGTCAGCTGGAGCGCGCTTGAGTGGCTGAATCTATCGCTGTACGGCTTCATTCCGATCCGCGGCATTCCCGTCGGACAGGTGACGGTCAACAACCTGGCATTTAGCGAGTACTCGCTGCTGCCGATCGACTTTCGCCTGCTGTTCGAGGTTCGCGCGTTCTACTAAAGGAACCCCTGCCATGACCACCGCACCCAACAAAGCCGATGCCCAGCCTCTGGTCGTGCTGAAAGAAATCGTCAAGAGCTACCAGCTTGGCAAGACCGTCGTGCCTGCGCTGCAGGGCGTTGATCTGGAGATTCGCCGCGGCGAATTCACCGTTGTCATGGGCCCGTCGGGCTCAGGCAAGTCGACGCTGCTCAACATCATTGGCTGCCTGGACCGGCCGTCGAGCGGATCGTACCGCTTTGCCGGCGAAGAGGTCAGCGACCGCGACTTTGACAAGCTGGCCGGCGTCCGCAACGAAAAGATCGGCATCATCTTTCAGTCCTTCAACCTCATCCCGGTGCTCAACGTCATCGAAAACGTCGAGTTCCCCTGCCTGATGCGCAGCCGCCGTGAGCCGCTGGCCGCGCTGCGTCAGCGCGTCGAGAAGCTATGCCAAGATGTCGGCCTGGGCCCCTATCTTAAGCACCGTCCCGACGAGCTATCGGGTGGACAGCGACAGCGTGTGGCGATTGCCCGTGCCCTCATCACCCAGCCGGAGCTAGTGCTGGCCGATGAGCCCACCGCCAACCTCGACTCCAAGACCTCGGAGCAGATTATCGCCCTGATGCAGACGCTGAATCAGCAGATGGGCGTGACCTTCCTGTTTTCGACCCACGACCCGCGCGTCATGCAGCACGCTGGCCGTGTCGTCTACATCGCCGACGGCAAGATTGTCGAGGGCAACCCGACCGCTGCCGCGTCCGGACACTAAATCGGGCCGAGCCGTCCATGCTGGCCCGTCGCGTCCTCCTCGCTCTGAGCTTGGCTCTGTCCTGGGCCGGGCCGACCTCTGCGCGGGCTGATGGCGTCCCGGCCGCAGCCGCGCAAGCCGCTGATCCGCCCGAGCCGCCCCCCGCCCCACTGGAGGAACCCGAGCCCGATCCAGCGCCCCTTGTCGTCGAGAAGACGGCCGCAGAGCGGGCTGCAGAAGCGGCGGCGCTGGCCGAGCGTGAGCGACAAGTGCAGGCCCGAGCCGCTGCCCTGCGCGCCTACAGCGGTCTCGGCTGGACCGGCGCCGCCCTGACCCTGGGCCTAGTGATTACTGGCGTCAGCTTCGGCGTGCTTTCCCAGAACCGCTCCGATGCCCTCAGCCGCCTGAGCACGCAGAGCAGCGACGGCTTCCCGCCGGTCTACGACGCGAGTCAGCACGCCGAGTGGCTGCGCCTGCAGGACGAAGGACCCTTGTTTAGCCGCGTGGCCATCGGCACGCTGATCTCGGCTGGCGTCCTTGCCGTCGGCACCGGCGTCCTGTTCTGGGCTCGCGAGCGCCGCTTCGGCAAGGATCTGACCGCCGCCGCCCCCACTTGGCAGCTACGCTCAAGCGGCTCCGGTCTCGCGCTTCTGGGGAGGTTCTGATGCGCGCCCTCTCATCCCCGCTCCAGCCATCGCCGCAGCCGCCTAGCGCAGCCGTCTGGCGCTCAGCCGCCCCGCGCCACCGCGGCTTGGCTGCACTCGCGCTCGTTCTGCTACCCGCCGCCGGCCTGCTGCTCAGCCACTGCTTCACCCCGACCTACTCCGACTGCGCCTACCGCTGCGCCAGCGACGAGCCCCGCTGCCCCCCCGGCTACGAGTGCCGCCCCGATAACTTCTGCCATCTCCCCGACAGCACCAACCTCTGCCTCTTCGGCATCGACCTCGCTGGCCTCTCCCTCGACGGCGGAACGCGGCCGGATCTGCAGTAGCGCCGCCGCACCGGCCAGCCCTGCGCAGCCAAGCGCTACTGCGCCACTAACGTGCCGGTATAGCCGCCGCGGACGGAGCGGAGAGCAGCCTAGCGCAGCGTGAAGCCGATCGAAGCGATCATCGTGTGCAGCCAGTTGTTGGTGTAGCCGTCGCCGGGAGGCGGATCGTCGGGGCTGTAGCCCTGGGCGCCACCGCCGATGTAGCGCAGGTTGAGGTAGGTCTCCATGAAGCTGGTAACCGAGAGGCCGACGCGCACCGAGGCGTCGAGGATGGCGCCCTCGAACTCGTACAGGCTGCCGGTGATGACGCGGCCGCGGGCATAGATGCCGTCGATCTCGGTGCCTAGGAAGACACCGTTTTTGAACGTGGTGCGGGCCCGCAGATGCAGGAGCGGCACGACGCCGATGTCGTTGTTGACGCGACGCAGCGTGCCATCCACCGAGGTGAACGAGATGGCGGCGTTGCGAATCTGAATGCCCAGGCCAATCGCTAGCTCGTGCCGCCGGCTGCGCAGGAAGTCGAACTGGTAGTTGAAGCGATAGAAGTCAAAGCCGTAGCGAAAGTTCATCGGCGTGCCGCTTGGGAACGTCAGATCGTCGAGCACGATGTCGCGCGACAGCACCTGCTCGGTGCGCAGGTCGAGCGGCTGATACAGAAAGATGAAGGTGTGGCGGCGGAAGATCTCCAGCTCGGCCGAGATGCGCGCGAAGAAAAAGAGGTTGTTCTGGCCGCCCTCGTTGACGTAGTCGAGCGCCGAGCCATTGGTGCTGAACTGCACCGTGTGCTGCAAGACTCCGAGGGTGCCAAGCTCTAGGTTGAGCCGCAGGGCGATGTTGCGGGCCGGGTTGTTGAGGCGCAGCGCGGTCGGCATCAGCACCGGTAGCTCATCTGCCATCGGCGAGATGGGCGCGGGCTGCATGGCGGGCGCGGGCGCAGCGGGCGTGACGGGCGCGGGCGCGACTTGCAGGACGGGTGCGGCGGGCGCCGGGGCAGCCGGATCCGCCACGGTAGGCGGCGCTGCTAGCTGCAGCACCTCCTGCGCGTACAGCGGCGCGGCAGACAGTGAAAGTGCGATGCTCAGCGCGAGTCGGACGTAGGCAGGCAGCGGGCGCAGCATGGTGCGAGTCCCTCCGGGGTCTGGGTTTGCTGCCTGTTTAGTTGCCAAGCCGCCCCCGGCTGCGCCAAGCCATGTGCGGCTCGTCGGCGAGTCATCTAGCCAGAGTGCGTGCGGATCTTCGCTACAATCGCCGCATGTACACGCGTCGCCAGCTGCTGTGGGGCCTGCTCGCGCTGCTGCCACAGGCGGCGCGGGGCGATGCCAGCGGGCGGCGCGTGCTGTACATCCAGCCGCTCGGCCGCGAGCTCCCCGACGCCGATGTGAGCCTGGTGCTCACGGCCCTGCGCGAGCTGTACGGGCTAGAGGTGCGCATGCTGGCGCGCCGTGATCTGCCAGCCGCTGCCTACTACGCCCCGGGCAAGCGCTACCGTGCCGACGCGCTGCTCGACTTTCTGGCGCCGCTGTTGCCGGCCGATGGGCTGCGCATCTTGGGGCTGACCGGCGTCGATATCTCGACCACCAAGGGCAAGGTCTATGACTGGGGCGTCCTCGGCCTGGGTAGCCTCGACGGCGCGTCCGGGGTGCTGTCGTCCTTCCGCTGCCACAAGCGAGCCAGCGGTGCCCAGCACGCCCGCGAGCGGCTCGCCAAGGTGGCGGTCCACGAGACGGGCCACACGCTGGGCCTGGACCACTGCCCACGCCGCGGCTGCCTGATGGAAGACGCCGACGGCACGGTGCTCACCACCGACCGCGAGTACGACCTCTGCCCGCGCTGTCGCAAGCTCCTGCTCGCCGCTGGCTACGCCATCCCCGAACGCCCCAGCCTGCCCTGGCCCAAGCCAGCTCGCTAGGGTCGGGACAGCGCTGGCTCTGTCAGCCTTTAGTCGCGCACGCGTACGTCGAGATAGCGCTCGCAGTGGGCCAGCCAGCTGGCGTTGTCGCGGCCGGCGAGCAGGTGCTGGCTGAGGTCCTGCGCGATCTGCACGCAGTGGTCGATGTTGCAGTGCAGAAACAGGCCCTGGCGACCGGCCGGAAACAAGTTGGGCTGGGCAGCCAGCGATGCCAGCTCGCGACGCCAAGCGGCGAGCCAGCCGCGACGATACAGCGGATAGACGCGCGGCAGGAAGACCTGCTGCACCGCAGCGGGCTGCGGCGGCTGGCCAGCGACCGTCGGCAGGATGCCGGCCCAGCTCAGCTGCCGCAGCAGCTCGGCGAGGAACTCGGGGGCGACAAAGTCCCGCTCGCGGCCCCAGGTCCCCTCGGGAATCTCGACGCACAGCAGCGACTCGGTGGCCGGCGCCAGGTCCGGCGCGAAGTTGCCCGGCACCGACACCCGGCCAAACCACAGGCTGCGCCCGGGGATGTAAAAGGTATCGACGTCACTGAGTATTTTCCCAGGGAAGGCCAGATAGACCAGGTACAGTCCCCGATGAGCCAGGCTGGACCCCGGTTCAGCGACGGAGAAAGCAGGCGCAGCCGGCGCAGCCGGCGCAGTGAGGTCTGCGAGGTGGCCGGTATAGACCACCGGGCCAGGGTGCGCGGCGAGCTCGGCACGGCCCAGGGAGCGACGGTAGTGAACGCGCACGCCGAGCGCCTGGGCCTGCTCGGCCAGCCCCTGTATCAGCGCTGCGATGCCCGCGACGGGATACAGATAGGTGCCGCTGCCCTGACGCTGCGGCTGCAGCACGGCCTGCAGCGACTCGCGCAGCACGGCGAGCGGCTTGGCCGTCGAGACTCGCTTCTTGGCGACGCTGCCCGAGATCTCTTCGGCGGGCAGGCCCCAGACCTTCTCGACGTACGGGCGGTAGAAGGACTGGAAGGCGGCCTCGCCGGTGCGCTCGCGGACGAAGGCGGCGAAGCCGGGATCTGCGTCGGGATCTTGGTAGCTGGCGGCGGCGCTGCGATCGGCCTCCCAGCGCAGGTACTTGCGCAGCGAGGCCTCGCGACGCAGAAAGGAAAGTCCAAAGCGCGCCGCCTGCAGCGGTCCGAGCCCGCGCAGGAAGCCACCGAGGCGCAGCGGGTACGGCACGTGGCGGCAAGCCTCGTCGTCCGCTGCAGCGAACGGCGGGGCGCGAGGGGCGGGCCGACTGCTGCAGAAGATCAGGCTGCCGCGGCGGGGCCGGGTGAGCCACGCAAGCTCCGGTGCGGCAGCGCGCAGGATCGGCAGCGCATCGCCATGCACGCGGTGCGAGCCGAGGTCGCAGGGCATGCCGCGAAACGACTGCGGCTGCAGCAGGCCCCCCGGCTGAGCAGCCGCTTCCCACACCTCGACGCGACGGCCGGCGCGGGCGAGAAACACCGCAGCGCACAGGCCGCTAATGCCAGCCCCCACGACCCAGATGGTCTCTTGACTGCCCTGCATGGGAAGGCGGAGAAGCTACCTGAAGCGAGGCGGGAACGGAAAGCAGAACAGCGGGAGAGCGGCGGGCGAGCCCCGGCAGAGCGAGCGACGCGGGCGGGCTAGGGTAGCGTCTCCATGTCGGCAAACGGGCAGTTGACGTAGATCGGGCCCGAGTAGCCGCCGTCGACCACCAAGCGCAGGACGGTGCACTGCGAGTCGGCCGGAACCGTGGCGCGACCATCGAAGGCACCGTAGCTCTCGCCGTTGCGGATGATCTCGCCTTCACCCTGCCAGCGCAGCTCGATGCGCTGCTTGGCCCGCAGCGAGGCGCCGACGCCCTGCGGCAGCCCGTCATCATCGACGTAGACGCGGACAGCGCAGGGCTCAGGCGAGCGGATGCAAACGCGACCGCGCAGCAGGCCCTCGCGCAGGGCCTGCGGAGTGCGAGCGGGAGCAGCGATGAACATCGTCGGGTGCAGGTGCTTGCCCTGGCGGCTGTCGCTGCCGGCGATCGGCACCATGCGGCGCTTGCGGCGCAGGATCTCGTCGTCCATACGACGCATGGTCGTGTGGATACTAAACAAAGGATCGTCGAGGCCGTACTGATCGCGCCAGACCGAGACCGGGATGCTATAGGCCTCCATGCCATAGGCCAGCTCGTCGGCGGCCTGGATCTCGGGCGGGAAGCTCTTGGGGTCGCGCGAGCCGTCGGTGATCGGGCGCCAGCTGCGGTCCACCGAGGTGAAGCGGTCGGGCGCATCGACCGGCATCTTGACCGGCGTGGCAAACGGCGTGTCGATGAACAGCAGGCCGCCGAATGCCTTGGCGCTGTAGAAAAACAGCTGCGGGCTCTGGCGGAAGTTCTTCGACTTCAGGTCGACGGTCATCAGCGACAGGTCAAGGAACAGCAGCGAGACCGAGCCGTGGTTCTTGTCCACCACCTGCAGGCCGGGCAGAAACAGCGGCTTGGGCTCAGGAATCGTCTCCAGGAACTGACGCATCTCGCGCCAGCGCTGCACGGTGCTGTCGAGGGTGTTCTGGTCGTCGTAGAAGCGGCTCTTGACCGACGGGGCAAAGAAGACGAAGTCGAGGCCCGACTTCTTGATCGTCTCGAGGATCTTCGGCAGATCGAGGCTGGCCTTGAAGTCCCCCTCTGGCAGCTGAAAGTTGGCGTCGCCGGCCCACAGCTTCAGCGTCGGCGTCCCCGCTGGCGTCACCGGCTGGACGCTGCTCGCCGCGGGCGGCTTGTGGGCGGCGTTGCGCCCAATGTACCCCTGCATCGTCGTGCAGGCCGCACTGCCCAAGAGCAGCGCCGCTACCCCGATGGCTCCCGCGACCCGAGTCAGCCGACGAGCACCGCGACGCGACGGAGCGGCCACCGCGCCTGCCGAGGCAGCGTGGCTATCACTGCGAGACGAGTCAGAAACAACAGCAGTCATGAGCGGCATGTTATGGGCTCTTGGCCGTCAGGTGAAGTGGGTTCTTGCATCGAAAAGCCCCTCAGTCAGCCGGGGCTGACCCGCCCGCCGGCCGCCTAGCTGGGCCCTGCCGGGCGGTCGCGACTGGCGAGTCCAAGCCGCCCGACGCTCGCTATGGCCGCCAAGCCTCCCCGGGGTCAGCCTCGGAGAGGGGGCATGCAGCCCGCCGCACCATTGGGTAGCAGACCCATCAATTCCCGCCGGACGTGACGAAAAATCGGTTGGACCATGGCCACGGCATGTGTGCTAAACCCTGCCCGACCTGTAGGACATGTAGGGATAGTTATTTGGCAAAGGAGACGCACATGACTCAACTTCAACCTCATTCGCGCCGGGGCAGCCCTCGGCGCCCGAGCCGCATGGCCAGCGTCCTTGGCGCGCTGGGCATCTGCTTGGGACTGGCCCTCGCCACGGCGACGCCAGCCGCGGCGCAGAAGGCCTGCATGCTGACCGCCGTGCGCTCGGGAGAAAACGGCTGGTGGCAGCAGGTCAAGGCCCGCATCGTCGATACCGGCCTGTATCCCGACGGCGTCGAGCAGAAGGATCTTGGCTTCCGCGATCCGTCGCTGTCGGAGCTGACTTCATGCCGGCTGCTGGTCATGATCGCTTCCGACTACGGCTACTCGACTTCCGACGGGCTGGGCAATGCGGTCGGTGACTTTATGGCCACCGTGCCAGGCGCCGCGGTGCTGGTCTTCCAGCCGTTCACGTTTCAGACCAACGTGCCCTCCGCCCCGCCGATCGGCGGCCGCTTCCTAACCAACTACGCGCTGACCAACCAGGGCGCGACCGATGCCAACACCGCCACCAAGCGCGGCATGTTCGTCGCCGCCGATCCGCTGATGGCCAACGTCGATGACTTTGACTGCGGCACCGGCTGCAAGCGCTTGACCGGCACCATGCCTAAGCCCGGCGCAACCGTCGCTGCTTACTGGGCCGACGGCAGCATCCTGGCAGTGCGCGGCAAGCGGCGCGTCGACCTCAACATGATGCCGGCCGACGACTCGGTGATTAGCGGCTCATGGAATGCCAAGGCTGGACGCCTGATCACCAACGCCATCGTCTATCTCTCGTCACCGCTCAAGGTGCAGCCGCAGCACATCGAGTTCGACGACTCGCCGCTCGGCGCCGCCACCGATCCCGAGACCGTGACCTTCACCAATATCTACTCGTCGCCGGTGAAGCTGACCGGCCTTGGCCTCGACGGCACGGGACGCGCTCACTTCGCCTTTGAGGCCGACAAGCTGCCAACCCCAGCGGCCCCGATCACTGTCGTGCCGGGCGGAACTTATCGCGCCAAGGTGATGTTTAAGCCGCAGATCCAGGGCACGCACAAGGCGTCGTTCTATCTCAACATCCAGGGCTTCGAGCGCACCGAGGTCACCGTCACTGGCAGCAGCCGCGGCAACCTCTATGTCTCGCTCTCGCCGCTCAACTTTGGCGGCGTGCCGCTGGGGACGGCGGTCGGTCCCTACACCGTGCGCCTGAAGAACATGGGCACCAGCAACATCGAGATCACCAAGC
>CAZVMD010000329.1:0-8344 GCA_964628555.1 uncultured Myxococcales bacterium
GACCTGCCGAGGAGGTGGTTTAGTATCGCGGCGCGATTGCCGTGACGACGTACGTACTTCCGATTGCGCCCATGACCGAGCCCGACGCGGCGCTGCTTGGTCAGAAGGCCGCTGGCTTGGTGCAGATGTGCCGACTGGCGCTGCCGGTTCCGCCTGGGCTGGTGCTGCACAGCGGGCTGTGGCGAGACGTCTTTTCTCGTCGCTGCGAGACTGGCACAGCCGAAGCTGGGCTGGCCCGCGACCGCTTCCTTGCGCTGTGGCCGGCGCTGTGGCAGGAGCTGGCCGCTAGCTTGGCCCAGACCCAGCTTGGCTTTCCGCTGACCGCTGCAGACGCGCCAGCCGGCGAGCGGCCGCTGGTCCTCGCCGTGCGCGGTGGCGCGGCCCAGTCGATGCCCGGCATGCTGACCAGCATCCTCAACGTCGGCCTGAGCGCCGCTTCGCTGCCCGTCTTGGCGACCTGGGCGGGGAGCCGGCGCTTTGCTCTCGACTGCTACGCGCGCTTCTTGCAGCAGTTCTGCCAGGCCCTGCTCAGCGTCGGCGATGAGGCGGCTGCGGCGGCGCCAGGGGGCGGTCGCAATGACTGGCTGGCCCAGAGTGCTTTGGGCAACCTGGTCGCGCAGTCGCGTCGCGATGCCCAGCACGAGCCGCCGGCCAGCGACGCCATCCTGGTCAGCCAGGCCCAGCGGCTGCGGGCTGAGTTTACGGCCCGCACCGGGGTCATCGTGCCCGACGATCTGCCCTCGCAGCTGTGCTGGGCGATCTGGGGTGTGCTGTGCTCGACGGACTCAGCGCGCACGCGGGACTATCGACGGCTCTATGGCCTGCCCGACGATCTGGGGACGGCGGTGCTGATTCAGGCCATGGTCTACGGCAACCTCGACGACCGCTCGGCGACCGGCGTGCTGTTCACTCGCGATCCCTCGACCGGCGCCGCGCGCTCGCCGTCCGGGCCGGAGGCGCTGCTGTCAGCTGGCTCGCCCTACGGCGAGTTCTTGCTGTGTGCACAGGGCGAGGACGTGGTCAGCGGGACCGGTATGCCGCATCCGCTGGCCGAGCTCTCTGCCGTCGCGCCCATCGCCTACGCCGAGCTGCTGCGCCATGCCGAGCTGCTGGAGCGCCGCCTGGGCGACATGCAGGACATCGAGTTCACCATCGAGCGGGGTCGGCTGTGGCTGCTGCAGGCGCGGACCGGTAAGCGCAGCGCGCAGGCCATGGTGCGCATCGCCGCCGATCTGGCCAAAGAGGGCATCGTCTCGCCCGCCGAGGCGCTGCGCCGGGTCGACGCTGGGCGCCTGGTCGAGCTCCTGCATCCGACGATCGCCAAGGATACCCCACGCACCGTTGTCGCCCGCGGCCTGCCCGCTTCGCCGGGTGTGGCGATTGGGCCGATAGCTCTGTCGAGCACCGAGGTCGAAGCGCAGGTGCGGGCCGGCAGCGATCGCCCGCCGATCTTGGTCCGGGTAGACACCTCGCCCGACGATATCGTCGGCATCCGCCTGTCGGCCGGGGTGCTGACGGCGCGCGGTGGGCTGACCTCACATGCAGCGGTGGTGGCGCGTGGGCTGGGGCGCTGCGCTGTCGTCGGGACCAGCAGCCTGCAGATCGATGCCCGAGCCGGTACGGTGCAGACGCGCGAGCACAGCCTGGGGCGCGGCGACATCCTGACCTTGGACGGCCACACCGGCGAGGTGCTGCTGGGGGAGGTGCCGCTGTCGGTGGCCAGCCTGCGTCGCAATCAGGCGCTCCATGCGCTGCTGACCATTGCAGCCCAGCGACGCAAGCTGCGGATCTATGCGGCCATCGATCGCCCGGCCGATCTCGGCCTGGCCGAGGCGCTGGCGGCCGAGGGCTTGGTGCTGCGGCGGCCGCAGGCAGTGCTGCGCAGCGGCGACTCGCAAGCCCTGCTTGGCCCCAGCGTCGAGGCGTCACGGCCCTGCGTCATCTGCCTGCCAGCCGGCGATTTTTCGTCGCTGCTGACCGCTGTGCAGGGGCAGCTAGCGCGACCCTCGGGGCCGCCGTTGACCTTCTTGTGGCCGGCTGCCGCTGTTGCCGAAAGCCAGCGCCAGCCGCTCTTTTCGCAGCTGCGGGCCGAGCTGCAAACGCTGGCGACCGACCGGGGCTCACCGTCGCTGGGCCTGCTGCTGTCGAGCAGCGAGGTGATCGCCGCGACGACGGCAGAGCTGACGGCTCTGCTGGCTGGGGCCGAGCTGCTTGCCCTGTCGCCGCCGCCCGACTGGCCGCGCAGCCAAGGCCCGGCGCTGGCCGCGGCGCTGACCGCCCTCCGGCACGCCCGACCCGAGCTGGCCCTGGCGCTGTGCGAGAGCGAGCCGGGGACGCCGAGCATCACGCCGGCCGCCGTGGCCTTCTGCGAGACGCAGGGCTTCGCGTTTTACACCAGCCCGCCGCTGCGCCTGCCGCAGGTGGCGATCGCCGCTGCGCAGGCCCGATCCGACGAGCCAGCGGGCTAGGTCAGCCGGGCCAAGGTGGTTCGGTAGGCCCGTCGGGCGCTCTCTGCGGCGGGGTGCTGGCCGGCCGTGATGACCGGGCGGCCGGCGACCCAGACATCGCGGATCAGGCTCGCAGCTGGGCTGGGCCCAAACACCAGCGCATCCAGCAGCGCATCGCCGCGCCGCTCGCCCGGCTGCCCACCTGAAGGTCCACAGAGATCGGGCTGCTCAGCATCGAGCACCACGAAGTCCGCGCGGGCGCCGAGCGCAATGCGTGAGGTCGGCTGGTCGGCGGCCTGCGCGCCGCCCTGGCAGACGCGCTCAAACAGCGTAGCGGCGACTGAGCGCGGCGCCTGGGCCAGCACGCCGCGTCGGCCGCGGCTCAGGCGCTGACCGTATTCCAGCAGGCGCAGCTCGGCGAAGGGATCGACGCCGACCTGACTATCGGTGCCAATCGCCAGCCGGCCGCCGTGAGCCAGAAACGGTGCGGCGGCAAACAGGCCATCGCCGAGGTTGGCTTCTGTCGTCGGACAGACCCCGGCGACCGCGCCGCTGCGGGCCAGGCGCTGACACTCGTCGTCGGTCATGTGGGTGGCGTGAATCAGGCAGAAGCGGGCATCGCAGTCGGTGTGATCCAGCAGCCAGGCCACCGGCGGTGCGCCCAGGCTCTGACGACAGGCGCTGACCTCGGCCGGCTGCTCGGCGGCGTGGATATGCACCGGGGCATGGGCATCGGCCCGCCGGACATGGGCGAGGATGGCGGAGAGCTCGGCCGGCGTGACGGCGCGCAGCGAGTGGGGAGCGATGCCCAGCCGCATCGGCACGGCCGAATCCGCCTTTCGCATGTGCGTCGCAAGCTCGTCGTACAGCCGCAGGAAGCCATCGACGTCATGCACGAAGCGGCGCTGGGCTGGCGTCGGCGGAGCCCCGCCAAAGCCGCTGTGGGCATAGAACACCGGCAGCAGCGTGATGGCGATGCCGGCCCGCTTGGCAGCGCGCAAAAGACAGTGCGAGAGCTCACCGCGATCAGCGTAGGGGCGGCCGCTCGGGTCGTGGTGCAGATAGTGAAACTCGACGACGGTGGTGAAGCCGCAGCGCAGGAGCTCGATGTACAGCCAGGTGGCGATGGCCTCGACCTCGGCCGGGCCGAGCGTCGAAAGGAAGCGGTACATCACCTCGCGCCAGGTCCAGAAGGTATCGCCGTCGGCGCTCGCCTCGGCGGGGCTGGCTGGGCTGCGGCCCGCGTCGCTGAAGCCGGCCATGGCGCGCTGAAAGGCATGGCTGTGCGCATTGACCAGGCCCGGCAAGAGCGGGCCACGCAGCCGCTCGACCTCGCCGGCCAGCGTCGCTGCGGCGCGTCCGGGGGACAGCGTGCAGATGTGGCCTGCGGCATCGCACTCCAGGTACACGTCTTGCGCCCAGCCCGTGTCTAACAGCGCCTGCTCGGCCCACAGCTTCCGCGTCACCATGGCGGCACGCTAACACGAGCGCCGCGGCGCAAATTAATGAGAAGATATCGCGGAGGAGCTGTGTTCCGCGTGACTCGGCAGAGACGGTGTATTCGGGCCAGCCTGCTCTGGCTGCTGGGCGGTCTGGTCTGCGGTCTGGGGCTGCCCGGCGGGGGCGTAGGGACGTCTAGTCAGGCCGCCAGCCTGTCGCCGCTAGAGCTAATCGACAAGGCCACGCTGCGCGTCGATCTGGGCAGCCACTACTTGGCGATCAACGCCGTGGCCGCCTCGCCAGATGGGCGGCTGCTGGCGACCGGTGGGCACGATCGCGTAGTGCGGCTATGGGACAGTCAGACCGGCGAGCTTGTGCGCACGCTGCGTCCGCCAAGCCAAGACATCGGCTTGGAAGGCCGCATCTATGCCCTGGCCTTCGCGCCCGATGGTCGCCACCTCGCCGTCGCTGGCTCGCTGCGCTACTGGGATGCAGCCGAGGGTCGAGGCAGCGGGGTCTACCTGTTTGACACAAGCTCTGGCCAGCTCCTGCGACATCTGCCGGGGACGCCCAGCTCGCCCGAGTACGATCGGGGCTATCGCCTGGTCTTCAGCCGGGATGGCCAGCGCCTGTTCTTGCTGTCGGGCAAGATCAACGTGCAGCGACTCGGCGGAGCGCGCGTCTACTTTCGGCCGCTCGGTGACCAGCCGGAAGCGAGCGAGGTCGTGCAGTCGAGCTATGCCGATGTCGATGTGGCTCCCGACGGGCGGGCCTTCCTGGTGCACGCCAGCGGAGTGACCGTCCTGACGAGCTATAGCGCAGAGCGAATACGCCCCAGCGACGGCAAGTATATTCACTTAAAATCGGAGCCAGATTCCTATCTAAACCGACGCACCTACGCAGTACGTGTATCTCCAAGGGGCGACCAGCTCGCGATCAGCTTCGAGGAGCGTGGCCGCATCGAGATTCGTGACAGTCGCAGCTTCAAGCTGCTGGGCGAGCTAGAGCTCGATCCAGAAGGCGACCTGCGGCCGGGCACGATCGAGTGGGCTCCCGACGGCCAGAGCCTGCTTTACATCGGCAATCCGCAGCCCCGCGGCTTGGTCAAAAAGGGGGGCAGGCTGCAGCGGGTGCTGCTGGGCAAGAAGCTGCGCGCCGTGCCGCTGTGGCAGCACTCGGCCGACATCTTGAGCATCGCTCAGCTAGCCGACGGCAGCATCCTCTGTGGCACCGCGGACGCCAGCTTTGCCCTGCTGTCCGCCGACGGGCGAGAGCGGCTGCAAAAGGATGCCGACACGCTCCTGCCCAGCGACCCGACCGAGCTTTATACCGACGACACCGGTCGCACCGTCTGGCTGCGCAGCGGGCCCAAGCCGAAGGACACCGTAGGCTTTTCGCTGGCGAAGCTGCTGCACGAGTCGCGGCTGCAGGTGGGCAAGCCAGTCGACGACGCCTTGCATCCACCGCGCATCGAAGTGCCGGCGCCCTACGTCCTAAATGGCTGGCGGCATCAGGGGCTGGTGACGTTAAACGATGCCGCGCTGCCGATTCGCAGTGAGGAGCCCTATTCCCTGGCCGTGGCTCCGGATCAGCGCAGCTTTGTGCTCGGCACCAGCGGGGGGCTGCGTCGCTTCCCCTTCGATCGCGCCGCGTCGGCGAGCGACTGTCCGCTGCCCAAGGTGGCAGGCAGTGATCTGCCCAGCCCCTGCTTCGAGACCGCGCTGCCGGCCCCGGCCCTGGCCGTCAACTTCAGCGGCGATGGCCGCTATGTCATCGCTGCGCTGGCCGACGGCAGCATCCGCTGGTTTCGGGCGCTCGATGGGCGGCCCGAGCTGTCCTTTGTGCTGCACCGCGACAAGCGGCGCTGGGTCCTGTTTCAGCCCCAGGGTCGCTATGTCGCCTCGATCGGTGGCGCGGCGCTGGTCGGCTGGCAGGTCAACCCGGCGCAGGTGCGGGCGGCGACGCTGTTTCCGCTCGACCGCTTCGCCGCCAAGCTCTATGACCCGGCCCGGCTGGCCCAGAGCCTACCCGCCGCGAGCGATGCCGGTCGGCTGGCCCTGCCGCTGCCCGAGGAGCGTCCAATCGGCCAAACCGGCGGCAACCTGGTGCCGGCCCAGCCGCTGCGCAAGCCGCCGAACCTGCCCACTTACCTGGATCCGGCGAAGCCCAGCGAGCCCGTTCCGCTGCGCGGGATGCTGCCGCCGGTGGCGACGATCCTGTCCCCCAGCGACGGGGCGACCGTGGCAGATGGCCAGGTCACGCTGCGGGTCCTGGTGCACAGCCCAGTGCGGCAGGCGATTCGCGGCGTGCGGGTGCTGGTCAACGGCCGGCTGGATACCAAGGCGCGCGGGGTGATCGATGTCAGTGCTGACCCCGCGGAGCCGGGCGCAAAGGCGGGCTCAGGCTCGGGTCCAGGTGCGGCCGCGCTCGTCGCGGCACCGGGTTTGGCGGCCGGCGCCGGGGAGGCCGGCAGTCGTGGCAGCGGGGTCGAGGTCTACAGCCTGCCCGTCGCGCTGCCGCCCGGCCGGAGCTCGGTCGCCGTCTATGCCGAGGGCAGCGCCGGGGCTTCGCTGCCGGTGGTGATCCACATCCGCAACACCGCCGAGCAGACCGCCGCCGCGGCCAGCCGCCCGCGCTTGCTGGTGCTTGCCGTCGGCGTCGGCGCATACCCGCGTCCCGACCTGCAGCTGACCTATCCCGCCAAGGACGCCAACGATCTCGCCCGCGTCCTCAAAGAGCTGGGCGGCCGCCTGTATGGCGAGGTTGTGGTGCGCGTGGTCACCGACGAGCAAGCCAGCTTAAGCGGCATCCGCGCCGGCTTTACCTGGCTGCGTGACAGGCTGCAGCCCGAGGACACCGCGCTGATCTTTTTGGCCGGTCACGGCATCAACGAAGCAGGCAGCGGGCAGTACGTCTTTCTGCCCCGCGACGTCGATCTGAGCCGCGCGGCCGAGACCGGCCTGTCGGCGGGCGAGCTTCAGCGCGTGCTCGGCGGTCTGCCCAGCCGCGTGCTGCTGTTCTTAGATACCTGTCACGCGGGCAATGTGCTGTCGGTGCGGCGCAGTCGCGAGGTCCCGACGGGCCCCGACGAGTCGAGCAGCCAGGCCGGCGATGTCACCCGCTTTGTCGGCGACCTGGCCGGCGTCGAGCAGGGCATCGTTGTCATGGCTGCCTCGACGGGGCGTCAGCTGTCCCAGGAGTCGCCGCAGTGGCAGAACGGCGCCTTTACCCTGGCGCTGATCGAGGGCCTGCGCGGCAGCGCCGATTTCCGTCGCACCGGCCGCGTAACCGTCAACATGCTGGACCTCTACGTCAGCGAGCGAGTGCGTGAGCTGACCGACGGCGCGCAGACCCCAGCCACCGCCAAGCCCGTCACTATCCCCGACTTTCCCGTCATCACTCTGCGCTGACTGGCAGCACCACCAGGAACGTCGTACCGCTGCCGGCGATCGGCGTGCTGCCGGTGCTGCTGCTGCCGCTCATCGGCGCGATCGCGCTCGTCGGGCCCAGCAGCGGCAAGCTCAGCACCGGCAAGCTGCCACTTTGGCTGCCAAGTCCTCCCGGGCCAGCCGCGCCGCTGGCCACCGCCGTGCGGGTCCTGACTTCGATGAAGCCGTCGTGGTTTTCGATGATGCGCTGGCTGATGGCCAGGCCCAGGCCGGTGCCGCGCTCTTTGGTGGTGAAGAAGGGAATAAACAGGTTCTTCTGTACCGCTGGATCCAGGCCGGGTCCGGTGTCGGTGAAGCGCACCTCGATGTGCTGCGATGGCCCGCCCAGGCGTCCTCCGTGGCGCAGACCGGTGCTGATGCTCAGCCGGCTGCGCGGTGCCTCGGTCTCGCCGCCCGCGCCACTGCCGACCAGGAGCGGCGGCTTGGGCTGATCGGCCATCGCCTGCAGCGCGTTGAGGCCCAGGTTCAGAAACACCTGCCGTAGCTGCTCGGCATCGCCGCGCGTCCGCGGCAGGTCGGCGGTCAGCTGCAGGACGATCTCCGGCGGCTGCCAGTCGGGATCGCCGTCGCCCTTGAGCTGCTCGGCCAGTGGTCGCAGCAGCGCCTCGGTGCGGCGCACCACGTCGTTGATGTCGAGCGGCTGATAGTCGCCGCGCAGCGGTCGCGCGTAGTCGAGAAACTGCGACACCACGCGGCCCAGCCGGCGCGTCTCTTCCAAGATCACGCCGGAAAACTCGGCGACATCTTCGTTGCTCGGCAGGCGGCCAAAAGGCCCGGGAGCGATGAGCTCAGCCGCGCCTTTGATCGCCCCCAGCGGGTTTCTAATCTCGTGCGCGAGACCGGCCGCCATCTGCCCCAGCGCCGCCAAGCGATCGCGCTCTTTCATGCGGTCGTACAGCTTCGAATTCTGTAGCGTGATCGAAAGCTGCGCCGCGATGCCGGCATAGATATCCAGATCGCCGACGGAAAAGCTGTCGTTTAAGCGCTCGCCGGGATCTTTGTCTTTGA
>CAZVMD010000330.1:0-6459 GCA_964628555.1 uncultured Myxococcales bacterium
TATGCAGACTCGCCGCAGGCGCGCTGGGGTGTTGGGCTTAGGCTTGGTGCTTGGAGTGGCGGGCCCGCTGGGGCCGCCCCAGCCTGCCTATGCGGGTATCGGCAATGTCGTCTGTACCATCGAGGGGGCTGGCTGGCTGACGATGAGCGGGCTTCTGCATCTAGGCTTCACCGGCAACGCCATCGCCAACGGCCTGCGGACCCCGCCTCATCCAGGCAGCGGCTCCGCCCTGCTGCAGCTAGGGGTGATGGTCCCTCACGTCGCGCTCTCCGTGGTGCTCTGGAGCACGCTCGGAACGCGCTGTGACGACCGCATCTTGGGTGCGCTTTATTACGGCGTGCCCCTGGTCTGGTCACTGGCCCTCATCGGACACGGAGCCTGGTCCCTGCATGCCAGCAACCAAGAGGCGGCCGCGCTGGGGGCCGCTATGCCCGCCCTCTCGATCCGCGTACCGCTCGACGCGCGTTCCCGCTAGCGCGTTGAAACAATCAACTATTCTCCAAAATAAATAGAAATGTCATTATTTTATGATGCTTCATAAGTCCACGTGTGCTTATTTTATATTTCAGAATTAATAACTGACTATCGCAATAAGCTCCTATTCCAGGGGCGGCGGCGGGCGGGCTTCGATCGCTCAGTCCAAGCACGGCGGACGCATCGGCTGTGGGCGGCCGGGGCCGGGGTCGCGGGGGGGGAGGATGCGGGTGAGGTAGGCGAAGTCGGTGTCGCAGAAGGCGGCGGGTGGGGTGCCGGCTAGCTCGGCGCGCTCGCGGAAGCTGCGCAGGCCGCCGGGGTTCATGATGCGGCCGGGCAGGCTGCCGTTGTTGTGGTAGCTGGCTGCCTTGTGGTTCGGGTTGGCCAGGCCCAGCGAGTGACCTAGCTCGTGAGTCATGGTGGTGCCGATGAGGTTGCCGAGCACCAGCACCGCGCAGGCGATGACGCGGGCCCGGTCGCTGGCCAGGGCGGGACAGATCGAGCCGTTGCTGAGAGCCGGCAGGCCGGCGACTTCGCTGAGATCGGCAGCCTGGCCGCGCTGGTCGGGGCGCAGCGGATCGAAGATGGCGTCGAAGAGCTCGGCGTCCTGGGCCGGGATCTTGATCTTCTCGACGCGGCCGGGGTGGGCCGAGAAGCCCAGGAGCTGCTCCGAGAACACACCGCCATAGCCGGGCGAGCCATCGCTCTGGGTGACCGCGTTGACGCCGCCGATGCGGTCGTATAGCCGGGCGTTGCCGAGGTCGCGGCCCGGGGTGTTGTCATAGCCGAGATAGCCGAGCCCATTGGGATCGCTGCCGCCGATCTCGACGCGGGCGTAGTGGGCAAAGTCGGTGGGCGGCGGGGCCTCGGGCTCGACCTCGCGAAACTCGACGGCCAGGCCGTCGTAGTCGCGGCGCGCCACGTCCAGAACACGGGCCCGCACGGCGCGATCGATGGCCCGCAGGCCGAACAGCCGCAGGCTCTCTTGATACGAGGGCAGGAAGCTCAGCAGCACAAGCTGCTTGGGTCGCAGTAGGCGCAGCGTCAGGCGCACCGGCGGGCTGGACTGCGACTCTTTGCCGTAGCGCAGGACCAGGCTGGCGTTGCCGCTAAACGTACCGCTGACCTGACGCAGGCCCCCGCGCGGCGCCAGCGCCTGCCCCAGCGCGTCGGTCTCGTCGAGGACATAGCGGCCCAGCGGGGCGCCGGGATAGCGCGGCAGCCACTCGACGACCAGCTGCAGATCGACAGGCAGGACGATCGGCGAGCCATCGATGCTGAACATGCCGGCCAGCGACAGCAGGGTGGCCTGGCCCGGGGCAGCCGGCGTCGGATCGCCGCCGCGGCTCGGTGCTGAAGTCGGCACAAACTGCGTCGCACCACCGATGAAGCCGGCTCCGGCGAGCTCGACGTACTGGCCCAGGCTAACCGCACTCGGCGAGAGCCCGGTCAGCTCGGGCGAGACCTGGCTTAGGGCCAGCGGCAGCGGGTCCGATCGCGTCGCGCCGGGAAGGCGCGGCTGCTGGTTCTTAAGCGCCACCGTGCCGACGAAGCGCCCCGGCCGGATGCCAGCGATACGCGGCGACCAGGGAAACACCCCCTGCCGCCGATCGAGCGGGCTGGCCGGCTGGACGACGATCTCAAGCCCGGTGACCGGGGTGCCGAAAAGCAGGCAGCTGCCGCTGACACCGTCGGGCAGAAAGCAGCCATCGAGCACCGCGGTGGTCTGGCCCTCGCCGGCTCCAAGCAGCAGGTTGTCGCCCTGGACCAGCACCCAGTCGTTGCTATGGACGCGATCTTTTGCCGTCGTCCCCGCCAGCCCCGGCAGCTCCACGCGATCGAGGCGGGGGGCCAGCACGCGCGCCACCTCTAGGCTGACGCGCAGCGGCTCGGGCGTGTGCGTGGTTAGGTCAATGGCGCTATCGACGTTCAGGATGGCCTGCGCGTCGATCTTGCCGGCAAACGTGGCCAGGGCGGCGAAGAGCTCACCGCTGGCCTGCACGCGCGCCTCGGTGGCACTGCGCCGCTCGGCCCGCAGGCGGACATCAAAGCGCGTGGTGCCGCCGCTGTCGGCCTTGATGCTGCCGCGCAGACGCAGCGACAGCGTGCCATCGCCAGGGCTGGGAAAGCCGCGGCCGGCCAGCGTGATCTCGGTGCCCGGAATGATGGTGTGCGGTCCGACGGACAGCAGCGCCAGATCGGCCAAGCCGGGATCGGGGTCCGACAAGAGTGGGCTCGCCCCCGGTGCGCAGGCCGGGAGCCCAGCCGACAGCAAGAGCGCCGACAGCAGGCCAAGCCGAGCAAAGCAGCGCCGGGCCCAGCTCATGCCGCCCTCCGCAGCACGATGACGTAGGTCTTCTCAATGGTCTGTCGGTCGTCGGTGGCCTGGATGACAAACGGATAGATCGTGTCGGCCGCGATCTGCTCTGGGCTGGGGCAGAAGATCAGCTCGCCGGTGGTGTCGCTCTGCGGCACTAGACGGGCGGTCGGCGGGGGCTCCCCCCCCAGCGATAGCTCGACGCGCGCTGAGACCGAGGACTCGACGACAATGGTGACGTGGGCGCACTCTTCCCGGCGCAGATCCAGCGTCGTGCCCTCGCCCACCGGCTCGCGAAAGACCGCCGCGCTCAGGCCGGAATCGACGAGGAAGCGCAGCGTGATCTGCCCGCGCAGATGGCTCTGCTCCAGGCGAGCGAGAAACTCGATCTCTTGCTCGCCCTGGTCGGTCGCGACGGGGATCCAGCGCCACACGGCCCGCCCCAGGGTGTACTCGGTCAGCGTCGGTCGGCGCAGGCGGTTGGGCAGATCCGGCAGGGTCAGCGAGCGCCACTCCCAGGCCACGCTGCCGCCCCCGCCCTCTTTTGGATCGCTGGTCGGCACCGGCACGGCCAGCGGGATGCTGACCTCGCGTCCGACGCTGGCGGACAGCGGTGGCACTGCGGTGATCGGCAGGTCGTCGCGCTCGCCCGCTACGCAGCCGACAAAGGCCAAGCAGCCCAGCCCACACAGGAGGCTCCGCAGCCGACCGTGACCAGCGACAAGCGTCCTCGGATTTGCCCACCGCACGCGGGCACCATAGCAAACTCGCCGGCCGGATTACTTGCCCTTCTTGCCCTTCTTCTTTTTGCCCTTGCCGGGCTTGCCCTCGCCGGCGGTCTCGTCCGGCTTGGCGTCGGACTTGGCGTCGGACTTGTCGTCGAGCTTGCTGTCAGGCTGAGCGGCCGGTTTGGCAGCGCTGGCTTCCGGCTTGTCGGGGCTCGCCCCCGACGCAGTGCTGGGGCTGGACTCGCTGGGGCTGGGCGGACTCGGCGGCGGACTCGGCTTGCGGCCAGCCAGGAGCGCGACCAGTGCAACGACCACCAAGCCGAGGGCCCCCGCCCCGCCCAGCGCATACATTCGACGTCGCTTGCCAGCGGCCTGCGGATCGTACTTCAGCGTCGGGACGACGGTCGTCGCCACGGCGCGCACGGCGGCCTTGCCGGTAGCGCCCGGCTTGCTGCCGCTGGCTTCGTCGAAGAAGCGCCACAGATCGGCAATCGTGCGATAGCGCGAGTCCGGGTTGGCCTCTTGCGTCCGATCCAGCACCTGCTTGCAGGCCGGCGAGAGGTCGGACACAAACGAGGACATCATGCGCCCCAGCGCCCGCTGATCATCGGCGCTGCTTGGCTGATTGCCGTCGAGGATGCTGAGTCCGGCATCGATCAGCACCAGGCGATGCGTGCCCTTGCCATCGGCCAGCGGGGAGTCCGCCGCCATGTCGTCATGCCGACAGAAAAAGACATTGGTGGCGCTGAGGTTGCCGTGGCAGGTGCCGGCTAGCTGCAGCGCGTGCAGGGCCGAGGCTAGCTGACGCATCATCGCCTGCCCCTCGGCGCTGCTCAGCTTGCCGCGGGCGGCGATGCGCTGGTTGAGGTCCTGGCCGGGCAGAAACGGCGTCGCGATCACCACCTGCTCGTCGGGCAGGACCAATAGCTCGACCGGCCCGATCAGGTGTGGATGGCACAGCCCGGCCACCCGCTTGAGGTGCTCGATAAGAGCGCTGCGCCGAGCGCTGTCGCCCCGTACCAGGCGCACGGCATAGCGCACGCCGGTCCGCACATGCCGCGCGTCGAACAGCGCCCCGTGCCGGCCCTCGTTTAGCACCTTGTCGAGCGTGTACACGCCAGCCAACGTCACACCGAGAAGCGACTGGGGGTTGTTGGCAGCGGCAGAAGTCATGGATTCCCTTGGGCATCATCGCATCGGGCGACGCTGTCGGTCAACGCAGTACATGACCAAGCCCGACTGGGTCGAAGGTCCGCGGCCCCGAGGGCAGCGCTGGCCGGCCAATTGGGCGATAAGCCCTACGATGGGCCAGATGAGTTATTTACAAATATGGGTCTATCTTATTATCGCTCCAATGCCTATGAATCATCTATCTATCAACCTTGACACCTGTATATCGAAAGTAGTAAGAGCTGTTTTCGTTTGTCTTTGGTCGGCGACGATCGCAATCAGGTCTCGTCGGAATCAACTGTCGCCAAAAGTGGATGTCTCGTCATGGAAACTAAAATGGAAACTAAAATTGTGAAGCCGCGCTTCCGGCGAGGTCTCGGTCTGGGGCTCCTGGCGGGGCTACTTAGCAGCGCGCTGTCGGGCAGCCCGGCGCCGGTCCAGGCCGAGCCGGCTCGCGAGCTGCCGCCGGCCGCCGTGTTTGGCCGCGTCGCCCCCTCGGTGGTGGTCATCGATGCGACGGGCAAAGACGGGCGCAGCCAGGGCAGCGGGGTGGTCATCGCCCCGGAGCTAGTGGTCAGCAACCATCACGTCGTGGCCGCCGCGGCGGGTATCCAGGTCCGCCAGCGCGAGCGCAGCTGGCCCGCCACCGTCGAGGCCATGGATGCCAAGCGCGATCTGGTGCTGCTGCGCGTGCCCGGCCTGGATCTGCCGCGCGTGGCCCTGCGCCCCTCGGCCCTGGTGACGGTCGGCGAGCGGGTCTATGCCGTCGGTGCACCGCGTGGACTGGAGCTGAGCTTATCGGACGGACTTATCGCGGCGCTGCGCCGTGATGGCAAGGCCAGTGCCGAGGGAACCGCCGCCAGCGGCAAGATCGGCAGCGACGGCCCAGCGGTGCTGCAGACGACGGCGCCGGTCTCACCCGGATCGAGCGGCGGCGGGCTGTTCGATGCGCAGGCGCGGCTCGTGGGCGTCATGACCTTTTCAGCCACTGCTGGACAGAACCTCAACTTTGCCCATCCCACCGAGTGGATCGAGGCGCTTAGAACGGCGACCCCGAGCGCGGCTGCAGTGCCCAAGGCCGCTCCCCGCTATGGCCTGACCCAGCGTCCCTGGGGCCTGCGCTGCCACCTCAACCTGCGCTCGATCTGGGGCCTGTTTAGCGGCGGCTCCGAGCTGCTGGAGTCCAAGCCGACCCGCGCCGATATCGAGTTCGGCTCGTTCGATCAGCAGACGCCGCAGTTCGATGGCCTGGTCGACGACGGCGACTGGAGTGGTGAGCTGGTGCTGTCCGACCTCAACCGCGAGGCGGGCTTTGTCGCCTTCGTGCCCAGCTACGCGCGCCAGAACAAGCGCAGCTACTTCTTCTCGGCCGACGACGATGGGCAGTTTCGCCTGACGGTCCTGTCGTCGTTTGAGTTCCGCGGCCAGCCGCGGGTCGGCGCCACCTCCGGCCCCTGCGAGACGGTCGAGACACAGCCCAAGAACAAGAACCCGCTCGACGCTGAGGAGCGCTGCCAGAGCGGCGATATCACCGCGTGCAGCGCCCGCGCCGAGGCCATCGCGGCCCGTGATCGCACGGGTGCCCTACGGCTCTATCTGCGCGGCTGTGACATGGCCCGTCCGGAAGACGGCAAGACCAAAGAGGAGGGGGCCCGCGCCTGCCTGCAGGCCGCCAAGCTCTGCGAAGCCATGGGCTTCACCAGCCGAGCCAGCGAGCTTCGCAGCCGCAGTGTGCGTCTGCGCTCCCCAGCCCCAGCCCCAGCCCCAGCC
>CAZVMD010000330.1:6559-8306 GCA_964628555.1 uncultured Myxococcales bacterium
CCCCAGCCCCAGCCCCAGCCCCAGCCAGCAGCCCACCGGCCCCGCACTAATAAGGCAATCGCCGAACGTTTAATTATCGCATGTATCGCAGCGATATCCGCGAATCTGGATATCGACATAAACCCCCGACTGCTTAGGGCCGCCGCAGCGCGACGAGGACGACGAGGGCCACGACGGCCAGAAGCAGCCACTCCTCGGGCTCGGGGACGCCGCTCACCATCAGATCGTGCGGCAGGGTGAGCTGCTCTTTGCCGCTCTCGACCTGGCGCTCGAAGCGGTCCTGGGCCGACTCGGCGTGCTTAAGCGCTTGGCGCTGCGTGTCGTTGACCAGCACCAGCAGCGAGGAATAGGGACTGACCTGCGGATACTGCTTGGCGACGGCGTGCAAGCGATCCAGCGCGCCCGGCGAGCCGTGATCCACCTGCCGCAAGAGCTGCAGGATCAGCGCCCGGCCGAGGAGCGCGGCGCCCGGTGTCGTGGCCGTCGCCTCGGTAGTCGGCGGTGAGCTAGCCGCCGGCGCGGCTGGCCGCGGGGTGACGGTGATGCGGTAGTCGTCGATGACCTCGTGATACAGCGCGCCGGCGGGGGCCGCCGCGGCATAGGCGATGCGCGCGAAGGCCTCCTGCACCGAGGTCAGCGCCGAGCCCCCCCGGCGCTGCAGCGTGGCCAGCGTCGCGTCGTCGTAGCCCGCCGCGAGCTGACCGCCCAAGTGGACGAAGAAGACCGGGGCCGCGAAGTCGACGATGGCATCCTTGTCGTCGGCAAAGTCCATGCTGCCGTCATCGGTCAAGACCAGCACAGCGCGATAGCGCTGCTCGCCGCGCAGGGCGGCAAACTGGCGCAGCAGCGCGCCCAGGCGATGGCCGCCGAAGTACTGCACCCGCTCGGCGTCGAAGCTCTGCAGGTCGTCGATGCGGCTCGGCGGCTCGTGTCGCGTCGCGGCCGAGGTCAGGTAGAGGTGGACGCGGTGCTGCGGCGCGATGTGGCTGCGGATCCAGGCCAGGCTCTGGCTGACCTCAGCGGCGTGCGCCTGCATGCTCAGGGTGCGGTCGAGCACGACCGCAAACTGCTGCTGGGGCGGCAGCGCCGGCGGGGCCTGGCCGCTCGCCAGCGGCTCGATCTGCACCTGCCAGCCAGTCTCGGCCGCAGGCGGCGCAGCGACGAGCGGTGGAGTCGCCCCGGTGGCCGACGGCGGCGCCGCGGGGATGGGCGGCGGACCGGCCGGGCGCGGGCTGAGCACCGGCTGTGCCGTGGCTGGGCCCGGTGTCACCGATGGCACGGCGGGCGGCGATGCCACCGCGGCGAAGGCTGGAAAGGCGAGCGTACGCGCCTGCCGACTGGGGCTGGTCTGGATCGGGAGGCCAGCTGGCAGCCAGGCCTCGGCGTCCGCTTTCGACAGCCGCTGCGGTGCCCCGTTGACCTGTCGTACCGTCGCTGAGCTGGCGTAGACATTGCGCCGCTCGCGCAGCTGCGGCAGCGGCCAGCGCCCGCCCTGAGCCAGCGTGTCGTAGGTCAGCCACAGATGCAGGATCGGCGGCGGCTCGCTGCTAGCAGGATCGCCGCTGGACACGAAGCTGCGATGGCTCAGGCGAGCCCGTGGCGGAATCGGAAAGGCGCGCAGGCGATACTGGCGCGGCCCCACCTGCTCCAGCAAGGCCGGGTCGGCCCGTCGCTGCACCTCGCGCGTGTAGACCCGCTGAGCCGCCCCGCGCGGCGCGACATTGGGGGCAAAGCGGCGACTGCGGTC
>CAZVMD010000331.1:0-8293 GCA_964628555.1 uncultured Myxococcales bacterium
TGTACAGGCCCTGGGCCTGCTGCTCGGCCCGCGCTGGATCGTCTTCGATCTCGGGCGCGCCCTTGCACTCAGTGTCGCGATCCAGGCACGAGAACCACACCGAGCGGCTGCGGATCTTCTGCGCCAGCCACTTGAAGTTGAAGGCCCCGGGATCCCACTTGTTGTTGGTGATGTGGTAGTGCCCAAGGTAGCCCGCGAAGCCGCGCGGCTCGGCCATCCAGGTCGGCAGGATGTAGTTGTTCCACTCGGGGAAGACCTGGGGCAGGTTGGGAAACAGGCGGGCCAGCGCCTTGCCCAGCGCCTCCATCGCCATGTACTGCTCGGGCGTGTAGGCCCACATGCGATAGCGGGTGTTGTGGACGACGATCTCTTCGATGTTGCGGTTGATGCCGAACTTCTTTTTATAAAAGTCGGGACCGTCGAGCTCGACCTGACCGCGGTTGCATAGCTCGACGCCGATCGAGATCTCGTTGACGCCGGCGGCGTGGTAGGCGCCATCGACCAGATCCAGCGTCTGATAGATGGTGCCGTCGTTGTCGATGAGGAAGTGCACCGACAGGCCGCGCTCATCGTGCAAGACGTGAAAGCAGGTCTCCGAGGTGGCGCAGCCGTCGTGATGGATGACGAACTGGCGCAGGATGTCCTGCAGGCGGCGCAGGTCATTGCGCGAGCCGCCCATCAGCCGTCGCTCGCGATAACGTTTTAGCGCCCGCTCTAATCCTTTAGCAGGGGCAAAGGGGTAGGGACTCTGCGGTCGGCCGCCCTCCTTGCCCTTGTAACAGCCCTGGTAGTAGGCGGAAAACAGCGTGTTGTCGAAGTAGTTCACCGTCTTCCAGCCGATGTTGTAGGCACGGCCGCAGACGATGATGTTGCCGGATGCGCGCGCAGCGCTCTTTCCTGCCATAGCCCAGACCCTGGCTCGAAGGTTCTAGCGAGCCGACGGTATCTAGAATACCGCACGCGACGGCCCCTCGTCCTGCCGACCTGCGATACATTGCGCGGCTCGTGAGGAAGCCATGAACGATACCCTGCTAAGCCCCCGTCCCCCGTCTGCTCTGCGTCGCGCGGCGACGCGGTTTTTGCCCTTCTGCCTGCTGTCCGCCATCGCCTGCGATGCCGGCCTGGGACCGCAGAGTCCGCAGCCGCCGCCAGCCGAGCGCCCGCCCGAGGAGATCACAGCGCTCGATCGCTTTGTGCAGGCCGCCGATCCCGACTACGGCTGGAAGCACCTGGGGACCGAAAAGGGCAGCGGCTACACCACCTATCTTTTGGACCTGAAGTCGGGCTCGTGGCGCAAGGGCAGCGAGGTCGATCGCACGCTGTGGCAGCACCATGTGCTGATCGTCGTTCCCGACAACGTCACACCCGGGCCGGCGGTCCTTTTGATCAGCGGCGGCAGCAACAGCGCCAGTCCACCCAGCAAGGCCAGCGGCGAGGTGGTCACGCTGGCCAAGGGCGTTGGCGCGATCACCGTCGAGCTGCGTCAGATTCCCAACCAGCCGCTGACCTTCGCCGACCACGACGGCAAGCCGCACAGCGAGGACGGCATCATCGCCTTTGGCTGGGCCCAGGTGGTAAAGACCGGCGACCCCACCTGGCACGCGCGCTTTCCCATGGTGCGGGCGGCGGTGCGGGCCATGGATGCGACGCAGGCCTTCTTGAAGAGTCCAGCCGGTCCGGGCCAGGCACCCGAGCAGTTTATCGTCGCTGGCGGCTCGAAGCGCGGCTGGACGACGTGGATGACGGCGGCGGTCGACAAGCGGGTCAGCGGCATCGTGCCGATCGTCATCGATGTGCTCAACGTCAGTACGTTCATGCGGCAGCACGTCGAGAGCTACGGCTTCTGGGCCCGCAGCCTGTACGACTATCACTACAACCACCTGACGGAAAAGCTGGGCAGCCCGGCCTGGGAGGAGATGCTCAAGAACGAAGATCCCTACCTGTTCCGTCGGCGCCTGACCATGCCCAAGTACGTGATGAACGCCACCGGCGATCAGTTCTTTTTGCCCGATGGCTCGCAGAACTATTACGGCGATCTGCTCGGCGAAAAGCTGCTGCGCTATGTGCCCAATGCTGACCATGGGCTCGACGACAGCGACGCGGTCGAAGGGGCGGTGGCCTTTGTCGGCATGCTGCGCGAGGGGCGGCCACGACCGTCGTTCACCTGGACGTTCGAGGGCGCCGACAGCATCCGCGTCCGGGCCAGCGAGGCGCCGCAGCGGGTGCTGCTGTGGCAGGCCGAAAACCCCAAGGCGCGCGACTTCCGCGTCGAGACCCTGGGCAAGGTGTGGAAGAGCAGCGAGCTTGCGAGCCAGGGCGAGGGTGTCTACGTCGGCAAGATCGCAGCCCCGAGCCAGGGCTATCGCGCCTTTATGATCGAGGCCCACTTCGCCTCGGGGCAGATCTTCCCGCTCAAGGTCTCGACGGCGGTGCGCATCCTGCCCGAGACGCGACCGTTTGCCGGCATCGATCCCAAGACCGCCAAGCTAGAGTCGGTGCCGACGATGTAGCAGGCTTAGGGGCTGCTCAGGCGGGCCAGGTCGTCGTGGATGCGGCCGCTGACCGTGCGGGCACACAGCCGCAGGAAGCCGCGCGCCGCCCACAGCGGCTGGCCGAAGTTCTGCGGGCCGTGACCGTCGAGGACATGGTGCGAGGTGACGGCCAGGGCGGCGGCCGTACCGCCGAGTGCCAGGGCCAGCTTGCCGCGTCCACGCCGGGCTGCGAGCAGAGCGCCGACGCCGCAGCCGAGCGCCGCGACATGCGCCCAGCGAACGAGCGGATTCTGATGGTTGTTGAGAAACTGCAGCCAGAACGCTTCGAAGTCATGGGGGGGATGGTCGTGCATGGCGACATGGTAGCCGCTTCGTGGCGCCAGCACAGTCATTCCACGGCCGCGCTTAGCTGCGAGAGTCGATCGCTTGCCCGTAGCTGGCATCGGCGAGAT
This sequence comes from uncultured Myxococcales bacterium, assembly GCA_964628555.1. Classification (GTDB taxonomy): domain Bacteria; phylum Myxococcota_A; class Polyangia; order Palsa-1104; family JAEUJZ01; genus JAEUJZ01. The sequence continues at coordinate 2,945 of CAZVMD010000331.1, forward strand.
CGAGCGCGGCGGACACGCCGATGAACGCCATCGTGACCTTCTTGCGCTTGCCTGTGGTGTCGCCGTTGTCTGCAGCGCTCAGGCCGCGGCTGGTCATGCCGCCCAGATAGGCCGCGCCGCGCAGGCAGGTGGCGGTGATCGCGTCCGGGCTGCCAAGTGCTCCGGTGGCCAGCGGCACGATCAGTGTCACAAGCTGCCCCAGACCCAACAGCCCAAAGATGACGACATCGAGCTTGTTCATCAGGGCCGGCTGGCTCTTGAGTGCCTGGCTGTCGCGCAGGATCGGGCTTAGCAGCAGCCAGCCACCGGCCGTCGCCTCCAGTGCGCAGCCAGCTTGGGCATAGGGCTGGGCGGCGCTCGGCAGCAGCTTGACCAGGCGCAGCTGCAGCAGACCCTTGGCGACGGTAAAGAAGCCGCAGAGGATCTGCAGGAACGAGCCGCCGGCCGCCTTGGCTGGGCTGTCGCGCTCGGCGAATTCGCGCACCGTATCGATCAGCAGGAAGACCGATGAGACCAGGCTGCAGCTCCAGGGCAGCCAGATCTCCCAGGGACTGGCGCTGGGCTTGGTGACCTCGCTTTCCGAGCGCGGGGTCGGGCTGGTCGTGGCCAGGCTCAGCGTGCTGCGGGTCAGGCTGCTGGTGCGCAGGCTCAGGCGACTCTGCGTGCGGGGGCTGAGGCTGCCGGACCTGGCGCTGTCGCCCAGCTTGTCGCACAGCACCTTGGGAATGGCGGCGCAGAGCGCCACGATGCGCAGGGCGGTAAGGTCGCGGCCACCGAGGATCACCTCTTCGATGAAGTCGGACAGCGCCCCCAGCTGCAGCCGCTGGCGCATCGCCGTGCAGCCCTGATCCACGATCGCTTGTACGTTGCCGAGCAGCGAGTCAAACAGCGCATCGAGGACCGAGCCCGAGGCGCTACCGAGTCCGGCCGCGTTCTTCAGCAGATCGTTTAGCGTCACGGTAATTGCCGTCGCTGGGTTCGCTAGCGAGCTGCAGGGCAGCAGGCTCTCACAGGTGCCGAGCTGGCGGCTCAGCGGGCCGGTATCAAAGCCCGCGCTGCCGAGCGAGCCGCTCAGCGTTGCCGCGGGGCTGCTGAACAGCGAGTCGACATAGTCTTGGATGCGCTGCACCTGCTCGATGACGTAGTCCAGCTCTTCCATCACCGGATTTTCGGGATCGATGCGGATGCCGCACAGCTCGGCGAGAGACTGGTTGAGGAAGCTGGTGTCGAGCTTGCTGCCCAGGTACTCGACGAGCTTGGCCTTGTACTCGCCCAGGCTCCCGAGAAAGCTCGGCAGGGCTTGCAGCTGGCTCTCAAGCCGCGCCGCGGCCTCGTCCGAGGCGGCCAGGAAGTCGCCCCAGTTGAACAGGTAGGCGAGGTAGCGCAGCACGTCCTCGACGGTCGCACCGATGCGCCGCCAGATGGCCTCCAGCGCCGCCAGGGCTTCCTGGATGCCGCGCACCACGATGCGGAAATAGCCTTCGACGCCGTTTACCAGCGTCGTGCCGACGAGCTCAAAGGCGTGGACGACATCCGACAGCGCTGACTGCGTCGCAATGCTCAGCGAGTTGGCGGAGGCGACAAAGGTGCTGATCGCCGACTGGCCATAGCGCGCCGCCGTCTTGCGTGCGTTTTTGACCAGGCTGTCGAGCTCAGAGCCGGCCTTGGACAGCAGCTGGCTGGCCGTCTTGGGCAGGCGCTGGGCCTGTCGCGCGCCCTCGGTCGTGACCGCGATGATGCCGTCGCTCACCGTGCCCAGGACCTGTCCGGCGGGGCCATAGATCGACGCGCCGACCTGCCCAGCGACCGCGATGACGTTGCCGGCGCCATCGACCACCGCATGGCCCACATCATTTACGACCTCGCCGAGCTCATTCGCGCCGTCTTCGAGGGCATTCCAGGCATCGCTGAAGATGTTTTTGAACTGCGCGTACTTCCAGATCGGCGGCAGGCTGTCCTGCGCCGTCGTCGTCGCCTGCCGGAAGGGCGGCAGCACGCGGCCGACGTGATTGATCAGCGCCGAGAGGGCCGCCGCATCCTCCGCCGTGCGGCTGGCCGGCAGCGGTGAGGGCCGTCCATCGACTGGCCGCTGCAGCTCGGCGCCGGTCAGGGTGCGCAGCTGGCGATGGGTCTTTTCATCCGGGCGCACCACCGTCCACAGATCGGCCTGCTGTCCGGCCAGGCGCACGCGCAGCGTCGGGCAGGCCAGCTGATCGGCGACGAAGCGCAGGCGCAGGCTGCCGCTCGCTGGCATCGTCACGCGGTAGGTCTGCCCCGGGCTATAGCGGCTAAGCTGGTAGTCATCGCGCGTCGTCGTGATGCAGCGCAGCTCAGCGTCGACACGCACCTCCAGCGTGGCCCCGCCCAGCGGCTCGCCGCGTGCGCTCTGCGCCTTGAGCGTCGCATCAAAGACCAGCGCATCCTGGTGCTGGTAGCGCGGCATGGACGGCAGCGGCGGGCTGCCCGGATCAAGCGGTGGCAGCGTCGGCGAAGTCGGCGTAGCGATGGTCACGATCACCGGCTCGGGGATGCGCCGCAGGAGCTTTTCGCGCACCAGCTTGCCGCGCGCCACGATGCGTGGCCGCTCGCTGCTCTGGGTTGGCAGGAGCGGCAGCCCGACCGCGGTCTGCAACCGCGCACCGACCGGCACCACCGCCACGCCACGCTCGGGACTGAGGTCGCGGGTGCAGCCGGCTGTGAGCTCGTCGAGCCGATAGCTAGCGCGCAGCCCCGGCTCATCGCCGCGGGCCCGCAGCAGCCAGCCCGCCCCTAGCTCGCTCTCATCGAGGGCACGCGACCACACGCGGACCTCGGCGAGCGCACCGACCAAGCCTTTCAGCTTGGGCTTGGCCGAGCGGCCGCCCAGGCTCAGCTGCAGATGCGGGCTGGCGAACAGCGGCTGCAGAGCCAGCGCCCGCTTGCCGCCCGCTGTGAGCACAAAGCTGGCTTCGGCTACGCGCTGACCCTGGACGTACAGCGCCGCTACGTACTGCAGGCTTGAGAGCTGTCGCACCGTCGCGGCGATGTGGGTAAAGCGCCCCGGCCGGAGCGCGCTCTCGGCCGCGAGGATCACCACGTCTTCCTCGCTTACGCCCGTCACGCTAAAGGGACTGCGGGCGTGGCCGACCAGGCTGATCCCCGAGTCCGCCCCACCGACGCACAGCGCCAGCGGCGCCCCGCCCACCAGCCGCAGCACGCCCCGCGGCTGCGCCATATCGTCCGGGCTGACCCAGGCTTCCAGGGTCACGCCGTCGGTGAGCTCGGGGATCGGGGCCAAGCTCAGCGGCTGATCTTCATCCACCAGCCGCAGGGCGCGCACCTGACTGTCGGTGACCGGCTCGCTGCAGCGCACACTGGCCAGCGGGCTCGCGCAGCGGGCGTGCTTCTGCAGCTTGCCGGCATCCTGCAGCCGGTAGTAGGTCGTGGTGACGCCGCCCTGCGTCTCGCTGATCGGGCGCACGCGATCCAGGGCATACGCCGCCCACAGCTTGTCCGAGTCGAGCTTGGGGCTGCCGTCGAGCAGATAGTCCGGGCTGGGGCTGCGAAAGATGTGCAGCTGCGCGAGCTCACCGACGAAAGGCGCGCCGCCTGTGCCGCCGGCGAGAAAGTTTTCGCTGCGGCTTGCATCGTCGGGGTTGCCGAGGCTGCCGCGGATCACCGGCAGGTCAAACACCGTGATCTGCGCCGCGCCGTCCGGCTCTAGCGTGACGCTGATCGGCACCCAGCGCTCGGCCGGCAGCCCGCCGCGGGCGACGAGCTCGCGCCGCCAGCCAGCCTGCTCTTGCGCCAGGATCAGCGTGTCCGGTCGGTCGCCGGTCTCCAGGATGATCCGGGCTCCCGCCGCCGTGCCGAGCTCCAAGATCCGCTGGCGGGGATCACTCCCTAGACGTCGCAAAAGGAGGCGCAGGTACAGCCCCGGATCAAGGCCACGCGGCATATCGGGAAGCTCGACGCGGGGAGTGTCTTTGCCAAACTGCAGACCGAGGATCATGAGCCGACTCCTTGTATGACGGGAGAGCACGAGGGCGCGCACTGGCGCCTGCCTACCGAAAAAGCGTGATCGGAAATCACGGTGTGACCATGGCCACAGCTGGCCATGTGATGGTCAGCTTCGATCTCGCAGTCGCCGTGGTCGACCCAGCCGCGGGCAGATTTGGGATACTCAAGTCATGTGCGCTGCGTCTGAGTCTCGTCTCTGCCGCCGTAGCGCTGGCTGTAGCGCGGTGGGCCGCAGCCCCTCCGGCGGTGGGCAATGAGCCTGCCGACGCGCCTGGCGGAGCTTTTGCACGCGCCGATTGCGACCTGGGTGCTCGATCCACAGGAGCTGCGGGTGCTGTGGGCCAACCACAGCGCGCTTTTGCTGTGGCGGGCCGACTCGGCGGAGGAGCTCTACGGCCGCAGCATGACGCCGGTGCCGCAGTCGGTGCGCATCAAGCTCGACACCGCAGCCAGCGAGCTTATGGCCGGCCGCAGCCGCATCGAAGACGTCGTGATCTACCCCAAGGGCCAGCCCAACGAGATCCGCCTGTACTTTAGTCCGCTGTATCTGGACGACGGGCGCCTGGTATTTCTGCAGCAAGGCATCCCGCGTGAGCGCAGCCAGCCCGAACAGCTGCGTCGCCTGGAAGCCTTCGATCACGCGACGAGCGGCATGGCCTGGGTGACGTTTGCTGGGCAGGTGCTGGTGAAGAACCCGGCGGCCGTGGCGGCCTTTGGCCTGGCCGCGGATCACTGGCCCGACTGGCTGCAGGATGCGCAGGAGGCGCAGCGGCTGCTTGAGCGCGTGCGCGACGAGATCCATGTCCACATCCAGGCCACGGTGCGCACGCTGCAGGGGCTGCGCGTGCACAGCATCGACCTCCTGCGCATGCGCGATGCGGTCAGCGCTGAGCTGGCCGTGCTAGTGCAGCACAGCGACGACACCGCGCGCCGCCGAGCCGAAGCCGAAGCGCAGACCCAAGGCCAGCTGCGCGAGTCACTGGAGCGAGCGCTGGCCCGCATCGAAGAGCAGCACCGCAAGATCCTCGCCCTGTCGGCGCCCCTCCTCGACGTCGGCGATGGTGTGCTAGCCCTGCCGCTGACCGGCGAGCTCCTCGCCCTGCGGGCCAGCGAGATTGGCAGCCAGCTCCTGCAGACGCTGGTGCAGCGCCGCAGCCGCTACGTGATCGTCGATCTCACCGGCGCCGCCGACCTCGACGAAGCCAACACCCCCTATCTCCTGCGCTGGCTGCGCGCCGTAAAGCTCCTCGGCATCCACCCGCTCCTGTGCGGCATCCAGGCCCCCCTCGCCCGCTCCCTCATCGCCGCCGGCTTCACCCCCAACCAAACCCCCCTCTACCGCACCCTCGC
>CAZVMD010000332.1:0-8246 GCA_964628555.1 uncultured Myxococcales bacterium
CCCTACTGCGCGAGCAGCGTCGAGAGATAGGCGGCGACGGCAGCCGTCTCGTTGGCGGTTCGCTGGTTGACGCCAAGCTCCGTGCCCAGGTAGCTGGTGGCATGCAGGTTCTCTAGGCTCGGCTCGGAAGGCGGGGTGAAGCGCAGATCGCGGCTCGATACAAAGCGGTCGGGATGGCCGATCGAGCTGTAGCCATAGCGAGCCTCACCGAGGCTGCGGGCCGCCATGGCGGCGTGGCAGCTGACGCAGTCGATGGTGTCGGGAGTGTGCTTGCCAGGGTTCTCGATGCGCAGCGCAGCACTGAAGGCCGCCTGCCGGACCGTGTCGTCCGCCAGGTTGGCCGCCGCACTGCTGAGCAGGACTCGCAGGTCGTCGCTGGAGCTGCTCGGCGTCGGCACACTGCCGGCCAGCTCACCCGCGTTGGGAAAGCCCCCGAGCAGGGCCTGCTCACCGGTGGTAGTGGTCGGAATCAGCAGGCGCTCATAGGTGGCCCCTTTGTGATCGAAGCCGCCGAAGCGCCACGACGACTGCAGGCTGTCCTCACGAGCGAAGAAGGTCATGCGCACCAGGCGATCCTCGCCGACGTAGGTCCGCAGCAGGACTTTGAGTCCCTGAGCAAAGCCGCCCCACACCCCCTGCCGGGCCAGGATGGGATGCACGCCCAGCGGGCCCGGACTGTAGCTGCCCTCGCGGTCGCTCAGGCGCACGATCTCGCGGGCCAGCGTCAGAAGCTCGGCGCGCGGTAGCTGGTACAGCGCGTGGATCGCGCCATCGTCCCCCGCAGTCGTTGTCCCGACGGCGTGAATGCCCTGGAAGACCAAGCGAACCTGGTTCTTGCACTCGCCGTCCGGCACCTCGCCGCGCGAGCCAAAGCACGGGTCCAGGCGCACGGCAACCAAGCGCAGCTCCGTCCACGCCGTCGTGCCTGTCGTCCGGGTCCGACTAAACGGCCGCGGATCCAGCGGCACCGTGATCTGGTTGAACGCAGCCTGCGGCACCAGGCGACCGTACTGGATCGACAGAGTATTGCCCCAGACCATGAGGTTGATATCGCTCGCCGTCGGCAGCGGATACAGGATGGTGACGTCGGTGTTGTAAAGATCGCTGCGCGAGGGCGGCAGCTCGACGGGCGTAGCCAAATCCGGGGCTGGCTCACCCAGATCCGGCCCGCCCTCGCCACTTTCCGGACAGGCCGCGAGCAGCATGCTCAGTCCGACGAGCAGCCAGGGCCGCCGCCCACCCCCTCGTCGCTGTCCCGGCGAGGCCCGATCGGCCCCCGGCCGCTCCCCTGTACAGGGCGCCTGCTCTGCCCCTGCTGCCCTCGACTGCCGCTCGCTCCTGCCTGCCCACTCGCCTGCCCGCTGGTTGTGCATCGTCCCCTCCACATCGCCGGTCCACCACGGCGATAGAGATATTATGCATTTAACATTCGTGATTTTGGCAGCCGCCTGAGCGAGCCGCGATCGCTGCCAGTTTTCGCGGAGTTGCGCGGTGCGCTGAGCCTGTAGACCGGCCAGCGGATCCGAGTATCCTTGCGCCGTGCCAGACTCCCCCTCCCCCGCTCCGCCGACTGCGCGCCCCTCGGTGCAGACAGCCGCACTGTGCGGGCTCCTGGGTGGACTTGGCGCAGCACTGGCCGCCGCCAGCTTCGACGTGCTGCGGGCCGATGATCTGGCTCGCTTTCTTGGACCAGGGACGGGCGCCGGGCTGCTGTGGGCGTTTCTGCTCGGTCTGTATGGCGCGCTGAGCATGCCGCTCGGCCTGGGACTGGCGCTGCTGGGGTCGCTGTTGGCCCGACTCGGCAGTGCCTCCGACGCGGCACACCCCCGTCGCGGGCCTGCGCTGCCGTTGCGCATCCTGGCGGGACTTGCGGCGCTGGCGCTGGCCGGCGTGCTGCTGCGACCGGCCAGCCTGATTGCGCTGCAGCGCTTCCACCATCGCGGCCTGCTCTCGCTGCTGCTTACCGGCTACGGGCTCCTCGCCTGCGCCGGTACCCTCCTGCTGAGCTACGTCCTGCTCAGCACGCTGGCCTCTGCGCAGAGCCAGGCCGAGCTGACAGCCGAGCCCGCGCCGCGCCCGCTAGCCTGGGTGTTTGTCGGCTTTGCGCTCGCGCTCTACCTGCCTCTGGCCAGCGAGGCGGTCGCCCGCATCCAGGCCGCCCCGCGCCTCAGCCTCGACCAGCGCGGGCTGGCGGTAGCCGTGGCCCTGCCGACGCTGGCGGGCCTGCTGCTCACGATCGCTGGCCTGCTGCAGCGCGGGCTGCACCGATCGGCCGTGGCCTCGCCGAACCAGACGCCGCCCCGCGTCAGGCGGCCACCTCGCTGGCTCGTCGGGCTGGCGCTGCTCCTGCCGCTGCTGAGCGCCCTGGGTTTGCTGTACCGCCAGCGCGAGGCGCTGCGCATCGTCGATCTGCGCGCATTTCACACGCTGCTCCTGGCTGCGCTAGCCGGCCTGATCGCGCTCCGCCTGGGGCTGCGCAGCTTGCGCCTGGGGGGACGCCGCAGCCTCGCCATCGCGCTCGCCGCGCCCCTACTTTTGTGGCTTGTCGCGCTGCAGCTTGGCCAGCGCGAAGCGGTGCGCAAAGCGGCGCTGAGCCTGACTCCGCTGGCCGAGCGCATCCTGCTTTCGCAGGCGCAGCTTCTGGACCTCGATGGCGATGGCTCCGCCGGACGGCTGAGCATCGGCGGCGGCGACTGCGACGACTGGGACAGCAGCCGCCACCCCGGCGCCTTCGACTGGCCGGACAACGGCATCGACGAGAACTGCAACCAGCACGACGCCACGACTACGCCGCGCCGCGCCGCCGATCCGCTGCCCTTGCCCGATGCCCTGCCGCAGCAGCCCAACATCGTCCTTATCACCGTCGATGCGCTGCGCGCCGATCATGTCAGTGTCTATGGCTATCGCCGCGCCACCACGCCCCGCCTGGCCGAGCTAGCCGCCGATGGCGATGCTGTGGTGTTCGACAGCGCCTGGGCGCATGCACCGTCGACCCGCTACTCGATCCCGGCCATCCTCAGCGGCCGCTATCCGTCGACGATTGTCTGGGGCTCGCCGCAGGTGCACTGGCCACCCGAGGTGCTGCCGCAGAATCGCCTGATCTCCGAGATGCTCAGCGAGGCCGGCTATCAGACGACGGCGCTCTTGTCCTATCACTACTTCGAGCCAGCCTGGGGTCTTGCGCGCGGCTTTGCCGACTACGACACGCACCTCATGGTCCTGCACTCGCTCGGCGGTGACCCGGCGGCGACCAGCGGCTCTTCGGCGCGCGAGCTATCGGATCTGGCGCTGAGCAAGCTGCCGACGCTGCTGGCCACTTCGCGACCGTTCTTTCTGTGGGTCCACTACTACGATCCGCACTTTCGCTATGAGCCACACGCGCTGGAGGCCGGCGAGACGCCGTTTGGCTCCGATGAGCCGGACCAGTACGACGAGGAGATCCGCTACACCGATCGCCACATCGGCCGCCTGCTCGATGCGCTGCGCGGGAGTCCGGCCTGGCCCAAGACCACGGTGCTGGTGACCGCGGATCACGGCGAGGGCTTCGGCGAGCACGCCATCCCGCGCGATCGGCGCCACGGCTATCACCTGTACGAAAACCAGACGCGCGTGCCGCTGATCGTGCGCCTGGCCGGTCGGCGGGCTGCCTTCCCCGGCGGGCCGACGCGCATCGCGACGCCGGTCGGGCACGTCGATCTGGTGCCGACCCTGCTGCACAGCGTGCTGCGGCAAGACCCGCAGAGCCGCGAGAAGCAGCTTCTGGGCCAGTCGCTGCTGCCGCTGCTGCGCGCCGCCCCGCCCGCCAGCCCCGACGCCGATGGCATCCGCGATGAGCGCGTGGTGTTCCAAGAAGTGATGTACGAAGGCCCCACCGTGCGCAAGGCGCTGGTGACCTCGCGCTGGCACCTGATTCACAACCTGATCCCCGACGGAACCATCGAGCTGTACGATCTGCAGAGTGACCCGCAGGAGACGCGCGATCGGGCTGCCGAAGCCAGCCTGCGCACCACGCGCGAGGCCCTCTCTGGCCGGCTGTCGGCCTGGCTGGATGACAGCGCGGTACCGGCGGACTTCGCCGCCCGCGTGCAGAGCTACGTCAGCGAGCAGGCGCCCAAGACCGCGCAGACGCTGACGGCGCGGGTCGGCCAGTGCCTGGACGTCGTCGGCAGCGAGCTCTCGACGCCGAGCCTACGACGCGGCAGCAGCCTGCAGGCGACGCTGGTGTTCCGGCTGCGCTGTCGCATCCCGGCTGGCTACCGCCTGTTTGTGCATCTGCGCAGTCCCGGCGGGCCCTTCGTCAACGCCGACCACGACTTCCTCGACGGCATCGTGCCGGCCGAGCATCTGCCGGTCGGCCGCTATGTGCGCGATGTCAGCCGCATCGCCGTGCCAATGTGGTTCCCGCCTGGCCCGGCCACGCTGCAGGTCGGCCTGTTCCAGCGCAGCGAGCGGCTGCCGGTGTCAGGCCCGCCGGCCCAGATCCTGGCCCGCGACCGCGCGGTGATCGCCGCGACGCTGTCGGTCGAGGGCTAAGCGAATCCCGCCATGGCCCGCCACATCCCCCCAAACCCCGCCTACGCGGACTTGAGCGCCTGAGCGCACAAACCCGATTGAGTACCTGAGCGCATGAACAAGAGGACGCATACCGGTGGTGCCAACCGCGCCGCTCCCCACGCTCGTCGCAAGCGCGACCGCGATCTGTTTCTGGTGCTGCCGTGGCTCTGCGCCGCTGCCGCCTGCCTGCTAGCGCTGTGGGCCATCACCACCTACGCCTGGGTGGTCGCCGGCCGCATCCGCTATCCCTACGACCTGGAGTGGATGGAGTCCGGCATGCTCTGCCATGCCCTGCGGCTGTACAGCGGCCTGCCGATCTACGCCCCGCCCTCGGTCGATTTCGTCCCCCACCTGTACACGCCGCTTTATCCCCTGCTGGTTGCTGGACTTGCGCACCTGGCCGGTGGCGTCAGCTATGCGCTGGCCCGCGCGGTGTCGCTGTCGGCCTTCCTGGGAGCGCTGACCATCGCCTTTCTGTGGGCCCGCCGCGAGGGCGGCTCCTGGCTGGCTGGGCTGGTCGCGCTGTCGCTGCCGCTCGCCACCTTCGCCGACACTGGCGGCTTCTTCGATCTGGCCCGCAGTGACAGCCTGCAGCTATTTCTGACCGTGGCCGGCGCCAAGATCGCCTACGACGCCCGCGGCCGTCACGCTGACATGGTCCTTGCCGCTGTGCTGCTCGTCGCGGCGTTCTTCGCTAAGCAGACCGCGGCGCCCTGCATCGCCTTCATTGGCCTCGGCCTGCTGCCGACCCGCCGACCTGCCGTGCTGACGCTGGCCGTGGCCGGCTGTCTTCTGTTTGGGCTGTGCCTTTTGGTCAGCAACCGCGCCTCCGACGGCTGGTTTTGGACCTACATCTTCCGGCTGCACCAGAGCCATCCCTTCCACAGCCACCGCGCCTATATCGAGACGCCGCGCCTGCTTCTGACCCTGCTCGGCGCCGCCGCTCTGCTTGTCCCCTGGGCCCTGATCTCGGAGGGCCGACGGGGTGGCGGACGCCCCGAAACAGACGGTGCCAGCGACGAGCTAGAGCTGCCGCTGCCCGAGCGTCCGGGGCCGCAGCCGACGCCACACGGCCTGTGGTTTCTCGCCTGGCTTGGGCTGGGTGGCCTGGTGACCTCGATGATCGCCTTCGGCACGCAGTGGGCGCACACCAACGCCTACATCCCGGGCATCTTTTTTCCGTCGCTGGCCATCGCGGTGGCGGCCGGTCGGCTGCTGCACCGCAGCGATGAGCCGCGGGCCCAGACCAGCTCTAGCCGTCGCGGTCGCGCCCTGCGTCAGGCCCTGGTCTGGGGGCTGCTCGCGGCCAGCCTGTACCCGCGCATGCGGAGCCTCGATCCCCGAGCGCATATCCCGACCGTCGCCGATCGGCAGGCGGGCGATGCGGTGATCGAACGGCTGCGCAGCGCGCCCGGCGAGGTGCTGATTCCCTTCCACCCCTTCTATGCTCACCTGGCCGGCAAGCGGACCTTCCTGCACCGCATGGGCATCTGGGACGTGCGCGACACCGTCGCTGCGCCGGTTCGCGGACTGCAGGCGGCGATCGTCCAGCGCCGCTTCTCGCGCATCGTCATGGACGACAAGGTCGAGGCCACCTGGCACGACTGGCCCGAGCTCCTTTCGAACTACCGCCTCGTCGAGCGCATCGTCGGCCCGCGTCCCGTCGAAGGAGCCCGGACCGTGCCAGCGCTGGTGCTAGAGCCGCTGCCGCGCCAGGACTGGGCCGGCCCCAGCGACCCAGCCGGCGAGCCCGGCAGCGACCCTGGCTCTGAGCCTGTCAGCCCCTAGCGCCCGATGCCGTCCAGCGCCACGCGCGCCTCGGCCCGAGCGATCTGACCGGGCCGGCCACCGGCAGCCGCCGATCCCCGATCGCGAATCGTGGAACAGGGCGCCGCGCTGCGCTGTTTCTCTTTTATCCTTGAGAATTTAGGTAAGCACATGAACAGAAAACGTCCCGGTTCCTGGTCCTTTCCGCTCCTGTCCCTGTCTCTGCTCTCCGGCTCGCTCGCTCTCGCCGCGCCGGGCGAGGCGCCGCATCCCCTGGGCATCACCGACCTCGCCAAGCTGCAGAAGGTCGGCGATGCCCAGCTCAGCCCGTCGGCGCGGATGCTGTACTTTGCCGTCAGCCGCTCGCGCCTGGATCTGAACCGCTGGCAGAGCGCGATCTACGCCCAGCCGGTCGCCGAAGGCAGCGGCGGTCAGCTACAGCCGCAGGGGCCGGCCCGTCGCCTGACCTCGCCCGAGCGCGGCGAGACCCGCGAAGGACAGGACACCTCGCCGCGCCTGTCCCCCGATGGCCAGCGCCTCGCCTTCCTCAGCACCCGCGACGGCAAGGAAGCCCAGCTGTACGTCATGCCGGCCGCCGGAGGCGAGGCCCGCCGCGTGTCGAGCCTGCCGTTTGGCGTCGGCGGGCTGCTGTGGACCCCCGACGGGCGCGGCCTGATCGTGCAGAGCCGCGTCTATGCCGCCTGCCCGCCCTATCCCGCCCCCACCGCCGAGAGCTGCAACAAGACCGCCGGCGAGGCGGCCGAGAAAAACCACATGCAGGTGCGGGTGATGGATCGGCTGTTCTATCGCCACTGGGACAGCTGGAATGACGGCCGCCGCAGCCACCTGTTCTTCCTGGCCCTGCCGACGGCCGAGGACGCGACGAGCCCGCCGATCGATCTGACGCCGAGCGATCACGATGCCCCCGCCGTGGCCCGGGCCGGAGGCCAGCCTTATGCCCTGTCGCCCGACGGGCGCGAGCTGGCCTATGTGCAGAACCGCGACAAAGATCTGGCGCTGTCGACCAACAACGATCTGTTCCTGCAGGCCCTCGACGCCGACGGCAAGCCAAGCGGCACGCCGCGCAACCTGACGGAAAAGAACCCCGCCACCGATGTCGCGCCGCGCTATTCCCCCGACGGCCGCTACATCGCGTATCTGGCCCAGCGTCGCCCGACGTTTGAGGCCGACCGCATGGAGATCGTGCTCTTCGACCGCAAGAGCGGCCAGCATCGCTCGCTGTCGGCCAGCTTCGACGCCACGATCGGCGAGCTGACCTGGATGCCCGATAGCCAGCACCTGATCTTCACAAGCTCCGTCGCGGGGCGCGGCGTGATCTGGGCCTGTGATCTAAGTGGTCAGCGCCCGCCCTGGCAGCTTAGCGTCGGCGATGCGCACGATCTGCAGGTGCAGCGCGGCACGGCCGGCCTGCAGCTTTACTTCCTGCGCTCCTCGCTCGCGGCGCCGCACGAGGTCTATGCCCAGCCGCTTGACGGGCTGGCCCGGCCGCTGGCCGAAGCCCGACCGCTGTCTTCGGTGAACGAGGCAGCGCTGGCGCCCCTGAAGCTGGGCCGCAGCGACGAGCTGTTCGCCACCAGCCAGGATGGTCTGCGGCTGCAGGCCCACCTCGTCCTGCCGCCCGACTTCAACCCCGGCCGCAAGTATCCCGTCGCGGTGCTGATCCACGGCGGGCCACAGGGAGCCTGGGAAGACTTCTGGCAGTGGCGCTGGAACGCCCAGGTCTTCGCCGGGGCCGGCTATGTGGTGATGATGCCCAACCCGCGCGGCTCCGAGGGCTTTGGCCAGCGCTTCGTCGATCAGGTCTCGGCGGACTGGGGCGGCCGCGCCTATGACGACATCATGCGCCTGGTCGATGCCCTGGTCGCCAAGCCCTACGTCGACAGCAAGCGCGTCGCGGCGCTCGG
>CAZVMD010000333.1:0-8207 GCA_964628555.1 uncultured Myxococcales bacterium
CCGACCACCGGCGCCATGCCGATGACCATCGCGATGTTGATCGCCACGTGCCAAAAAAGCAGGCTGGCGCAGCCGATGCTGAGGTAGCGACCAAAGCGGTCGCGGGCGTCGCGAGCCACGCGCAGCGCCCACAGGATCAGCACCAGATAGCAGGCCAAGAGCAGCAGGCAGCCAGCCAGTCCCCACTCTTCGGCCCAGACCGCAAACGGGAAGTCGGTCCAGTGCTCGGGCAGGAACTGGAGCTGGTTCTGGGTGCCGCGCAGATAGCCCTTGCCCAGGATGCGACCGCTGCCGATGGCGCAGATGGCCTGGCGGGCGTGCCAGCCGGTGCCGGTCGGATCGCTCTCGGGATGCAGGAAGGTCAAGAGGCGCTTCTTCTGATAGGCCTTCAGGCCAAACAGGAACACCGCCGCGGCCGCTGACAGATCGACGGTCAGCACCGCTGCTTTGACCCGCGGACTCAGCGGCACCAGCAGCAGCAGCGAGGCCGCGACGACGACGCAGAGCAGCGCGGTGCCAAGGTCTGGCTGCTTGAGGATGAGCAGCACCGGCGCGATCAGCACCACGTGCCAGGCCACTGCGTAGTAGATCGGCCGCGTCCGTAGCTCCAGCGGATCCGAGGAAAACAGCCGCGCGTAAAAGACGATCAGCGCCAGCTTCATCAGCTCAGAAGGCTGGCCGCCGAGCACGCCGAGGCCGAGCCAGCGCTTGCTGCCGTTGACCGTGCGACCGATGACCAGCACCGCGCCCAACAGCCCCAGCGTCAGCAGATACACCGGCCAGGCCAGCCGGGCCCAGCGACGGTAATCGATGACCGTCAGGGCCAGGAACAGCGCCACGCCCGCGGCAAAGAAGCCAAGCTGCTGCGAAAACAGACCGCGGGGCGCGACGCGCGTCGCCGAGTACAGGTTGAGCAGGCTGATCACGCACAGCGGCAGCAGCGAGGCCAAAAGCGGCCAGTCCCAGTCGATATGCAGCCAAGAACGGCGGAGGGTCGACATCGCGCCTGCCTTATAGCCGAGTCGCGCGCGTCGTGCGACGGCGCCGAGCGGCTAGGGCATGTCTCGGGCCTCGGCCAGATCAGCGGGCGGGGTGGCCAGGTCGTGGCTCGCCATATCTGGCGGCGGCTCGCTCATGTCTTGCTCGACGGGCGGCGTGCTCAGGCGCAGCGTGACCGCTTTTTTCTCGCGACCGTTGATCGAGACCTTCTCCTGCGCGATGCCGACCACGTCGTACTCATCGTTCAGCGCGCTGAGCGAAAGCTCGACGTAGCCGCGGTAGCTGTTTTCAAACTCGCCGAAGCGCACGGCGTAGCGCAGCGGATAGACCAGCGCTTCCTTGGGCGGCTTGGTTGGCGTCGGCTGCATGTACTGCGTGATTCCGTCGTGCACCACCGTCTGGATGCGGCGAATGTTGGCGGGCCCCTCAGGAATGGTGATGGCCAGGCAGGCCAGCTTGAAGTCGACGCAGGGATCGGGAATGCGCTCGCAGCCCGTGGCAAGCGTCGCCAGGCCGGCAACTACCAGCGTGGCCAGTTGCAGCGACGGGAGGCGGAGCCCAGGGAGCGGGGTTGGCATGGTCAGCAAGGTACCCTCTTTTACTTGCGGAACAGATCGATCGGGTCGAGATCCGAGCCCGGGGCCGTGTGATCGAAGGCGCCGCCCGCCCCCGCTGCAATAAAGCCAATGCCGACGGCAGCTCCACCACCGATGACGGCCCAGAACCAGGGCTTGCGATAAAACGGCAGTGGCTCCTGCTTCTGCGCCTTGGCCTGCGCGTCGGCGAGGAAGCTGCTCTCGCTGCCCTCGGCCAGCACCTCGCCGGTTAGCTCGCGCACCTCGCCCGGGCGCAGCTCGACGCTGACCGTGTAGTCGCGCAGCCCGGGGCCAGCAACGCGGACGCGATAGCTGCCCGGACTTAGCCACTGTGGCTCGCTTAGGCGACCGCCGTCCAGCGACGACAGGACATGGTCATCGAGGTACAGCGTGGCTGGGCTGGCAGTCGGCACGGTGAAGCGGGCCCGCAGCCGCGACAGCGACTTGTGATACTCGGCCAAGCGCCGACGCACATCATCGATGCGCTCAGGCAGAAAGCGGGTCGGATCGGCGGCCGGCAGAAAGCGCTCGAAGGCCAGCGCGGCCTGCGGATGGCGTCCTAGCTCGGCGTAGGCGATGCCCAGGTTGTAGTCGAGGCTGGCGTCGGCGCGCAGGCTCCGCGCCTGCTCTAGCAAGGCCACGGCGCTGGCCTTGTCACCGGCCTGCATCCGCTCGCTGGCTTGACGGACCAGCCCGCGTAGCTGCTCGCGCTTGGCCGGATCCAGATCGCTCTTGGCAGCAGAGGTCGGAGCGGCACTTGTCGTCGCGGCTGAGGTCTGACTGCTGGACTCGGCGAGCGGAGCCGCCTGGGCCGAGGGCACTCCGCCAAGCAACAGCCCGGCGACGGCCCAGCGACGGAGATACAAGGATGGGGAAGATGCGGACATGCAGGCGCGGTCTTACCAAAATCCCGCGTCAGGGCAAAGGCGAAAGGAAGACCCTGCCCCCGAAGGAGCGGCGCAGCGTAGCAATGGGAGAGGAGAGAGGAAGTGGCGGGCGGCGGGCGGCGGCGCGGCGAGCGGGCTTAGCCCGACATCGAAGCGATGAACTCGCTGTTGTGGTCGGTCTTGGCGATCTTGTCGCGCATGAACTCCATGGCGTCGACCACGTTGAGCGGGTGCAGCAGCTGACGCAGGATCCAGATGCGGCCGAGCACCTTGTCGTCGACGAGGAGCTCTTCCTTGCGGGTGCCCGACTTGTTGATGTCGAGGCAGGGGAAGATGCGCTTTTCCATCAGCTTGCGGTCGAGGTGGATCTCGCTGTTGCCGGTGCCCTTGAACTCTTCGAAGATGACCTCGTCCATGCGCGAGCCGGTGTCGACCAGCGCGGTGGCGATGATGGTCAAGCTGCCGCCTTCTTCGATGTTGCGGGCAGCGCCGAAGAAGCGCTTGGGCTTGTGCAGCGCGTTGCTGTCAACACCACCGGACAGGATCTTGCCCGACGGCGGCACGACGGTGTTATAGGCGCGCGCCAGGCGGGTGATCGAGTCGAGGAGGATGACGACATCCTTCTTGCTCTCGGCCAGGCGCTTGGCTTTTTCGATCACCATCTCGGCGACCTGGACGTGGCGGGCCGGCGGCTCGTCGAAGGTCGACGACACCACTTCGCCGCGCACGCTGCGCTGCATATCGGTCACTTCTTCCGGCCGCTCATCGATGAGCAGCACGATCAGATAGACCTCGGGATGGTTGTGGGTGATGGCGTGGGCGATGTCCTGCAGCAGCACCGTCTTGCCGGCGCGCGGCGGCGACACGATCAGGCAGCGCTGGCCCTTGCCGATCGGACACAGCATATCGACGATGCGTGTCGAGTAGTTGCGCGCGTCGTGCTCCAGGCGCAGCCGCTTGTTGGGATAAAGCGGCGTCAGGTTATCGAAGAGGATCTTCTCGCTCTGCGCATCGGGCGGCTCGCCGTTGAGGCGCTCGACCTTGAGCAGCGCGAAGTAGCGCTCGCTCTCTTTGGGTGGACGAATCTGACCTTCAACGGTGTCACCGGTGCGCAGGCCGAAGCGACGAATCTGCGAGGGCGAGACATAGATGTCGTCGGGCCCGGGCAGGTAGTTGTAGTCGGGCGAGCGCAGGAAGCCAAAGCCGTCGGGCAGAGTCTCGAGCACGCCGTCACCGTACACTTCGCCGCGGTTGGCGGAGTGGTGGCGCAGGATCTCGAAGATCAGATCCTGGCGGCGCATGCCAGAGACGTTCTCGATGCCGAGCGACATTCCCATGTGCACTAGCTCGGACATCTTCTTGCGCTTCAGCTCGGTCAGGTTCATCGGGGTCGATCCTTGGTGGTTGGGCTGGGCCCGCTCAGCGTCGAGGAAAGGGCCAGTGGTCGGGGTGTCTGCCGCGCGCCTTTAGTCTTGGTGAACAAGACAACAAGGACCTGACAGCGCGGCGCACAGGGCGCCAGCCGTCGGGGTTCGCGAAGCCTAAGTTGTGGGTGGATCCGGGTGGACTGGGTTGGTGATTACTGCGGGTGCGTAAGCTTGGACTCTGCGTGAGTGCGCAGCTAACAACACCATATTCGACTTTGCCGCGAGCTGTCAACGATTCGCTGAGCGTCGCGCAGCCGACTAGCTAGCGGCCGCTTTGGGCGCGCTGCGCAGACAGAGCTCGGTGATCTCGGCGGGGGCGTTTAGGCGCATGGGCGGACCCCAGTAGCCCGTGCCAC
The DNA here is from genome assembly GCA_964628555.1 of uncultured Myxococcales bacterium. Taxonomy (GTDB): domain Bacteria; phylum Myxococcota_A; class Polyangia; order Palsa-1104; family JAEUJZ01; genus JAEUJZ01. The sequence goes on from CAZVMD010000333.1 coordinate 4,266, forward strand.
AGCTTACGTACAGCAAGGTCTCGCCGATGCGATGCAGGCCAGCGACAAACGGCTGCTGCAGACGGACAAAGAAGCCCCAGGGCCATAGCTGGCCGCCGTGCGTGTGACCGGACAGCTGCAGCGTCACACCGTGCTCGGCAGCTGCGTGAATCTGCGCTGGCTGGTGCGCCAAGAGCACGAGCGGTCGGCTGCGATCGCGACCGGCGACGGCGCGCGCCAGATCCGGGCCATGGCCAGGAAAGCTATGGCTGTGAAAGTCGTCGACGCCGGCGATATCAAGGCTGCTCTCGTGTGGGGCTTTTTCGTCGTGCACCAGCGAGACGCGCTCGTTGCGCAGCACCTGCAGGCCCAGCCGACGCAGCTCGGCAATCCAGTCGTTGGCGCCGGCGTAGTACTCATGGTTGCCAGTGACGAAGAAGGTGCCGTGCCGCGACTTTAGCTCAGCCAGTGGCGCCACATGCGGGCGCAGCGCGGCCACCGGTCCGTCGACGAGATCACCGGTGATGGCGATCAGATCGGCGTCGAGGCGGTTGATGGTCTCGACCACGCGGCGCAGCCAGGGACCACGCAGGGTGGGACCGATGTGCACGTCGGTGATCTGCACGATGCGCAGACCATCGAGGGCAGGGGGCAGCCCTGGCACGGGGACCGAGACCTGCTTTACCGCGACGCTGCGCAGCCCCTGAAACAGCGCGTAGCCCGACAACAAGCCGCCGAGTCCCAGGCTGGCCTGGCCCAGCGTCTGGGTCAGCCACAGTCGCCGCTCAGCATCCATGGGCGCCAGGGCCGACAGCCAGCGCCCGAGGTCGCCAATGAACAGCGCCAGCGCCATCATCACCAGGCTGCCCAGCCAGACAAAGGCGGCATAGAACAGCGGCCGCGCTCCATCCATGGTCAGCAGGCGAGCCAGCGGCATCGCCATCCACACCAGCGCAAACAGCATCGACAGCCCGATCTTGAGCATCCGCCGCTCGCTGAGCCCGAGGGCGAGATAGCGCGAAGCGCGCTCGAAGACGTAGTAGTGCAGGCCAAACAGGATGAGCGTGGCAAGTCCCAGCAAGATGAAGAAACGCGGCACCATGGGATGCTGATTGTAGCAGTGGTATGTTCGCGCGATGCAAAGTCGCAGAGCGTGGTTGCAGACGGTGATGGGCTCGCTTGCGGCCCTGGGCACGGGGCACCCACTGGCCAGCACATGGGCCGGACCATCACCCCGACAGGTGCCGGATCTCGCCGGCCTGCCGAAGGATAGTGGGCCCAGCGTCCTGCAGGCGCGGACCATGCGGCTGCAGCTTCGCCATACCTGGACCACGGTCATGGCGACCAGCACCTTCCGCGATGTCTGCTACACGAGCTACACGCGCGCTGGCATCACCGGCTACGGCGAGGGCGCCCCCATTCCGCGCTATCACGAGTCAGCGGAGAGTGCGCAGGCCGCGGTCGCTGCGCTGCGTCCGCTAGTCGAAGGCGCCGACCCGTGGAAGTTTGCTGCGCTACTCGATCGCATTGCCCAGACACAGCCCGGCCAGTTCGCGGCCAAGGCGGCCATTGAGCTTGCGCTGACCGACTGGCTGACGCAGCGCTTGGGCGTGCCGCTGTATCGCTACCTCGGCCTTGACCCCGACCGCGCGCCACCGACCAGCATGTCGATCGGTATCGACCGGCCGGAAGTCACCAAGCACAAGGTCCGTGAGGCCGCTGACTTCCCGGTGCTCAAGATCAAGGTCGGGCTCGACAGCGATGAAGCGACCTTGGCCGCCGTGCGTTCGGTCAGTCAGCAGCGCCTGCGCGTCGATGCCAATGAAGGCTGGAAGGATCGTGAAGAGGCGCTGCGCAAGCTCAAGTGGCTGGCCAGCCAGAATGTCGAATTCGTCGAGCAGCCGCTGGCCGCCGAGCGCAGCGACGATCAGCGCTGGCTGCACGAGCGCAGCCCGCTGCCGCTGTTCGCCGATGAGGCCTGCCTGCACGCCGAGGCCATCCCCGCGCTGGCCAGCCTGTATGACGGCATCGTCGTCAAGCTGGACAAGTGCGGCGGCATCTTTCCCGCGCTGCGCATGATCCACGTCGCGCGGGCCCACAAGCTCAAGATCCTGCTCGGCTGCATGGTGTCTAGCTCAGTGACCATCACCGCGGCGGCGCATCTGGCACCGCTCGTCGACTATGTCGATCTGGACGGCAACCTGCTGATAGCCAACGACCCCTTCGTCGGTGTCACCGTACAGGGCGGGCGACTGCAGCTGCCGAATCGTCCCGGCCTCGGCTTGCTACCGCGCACCCCCACCGGAGCGCCAGCCGGGCCAGCCTCGCCCTTGTCACCGGTGCGCTAGCGGTATGCCTACCATTTCTGCACGGCGAGTCGCCCTCATCGGTCTTCTGGGCTGGCTTTCTAGCCAGCCTGTCGCCAGCGCAGACAGCGGTGCCGCCGCAGTCCGCGATACCGGGCAGGCGCTGCTGTTTCAGAAGCTGGTCAAGAGCCTGGAGTCGCTGGCTGAGCGCTCCGACGGAGTCTTGGCAGTCGCGATTTCCGACCTGCGCGATGGGACGCGCTACGCGCTGCACGGCGATCAGGTCTTTGCCGTCGCCAGCACGATCAAGCTGGCCATCCTTTTTGAGCTCTTTCGCCAGGCCGATGCCGACCGGCTGGCGCTGACCGAGCCGCTGGCGGTGCCAGCCAGCGCGCTGATCGATGGCAGCCCCATCCTCGGGGGACTGTTACCTGCGGCAGCGCCTCCGAGCGCGAGCCGAACCTACAGCCTGCGCGAGCTTGCGGTCTTTATGATCGTGACCAGCGACAACACCGCGACCAATGCCCTCATCGATCGGCTGGGCTTCGCGGCGATAAATGATCTGTGCGCGCGCCTGGGCCTGGAGAAGACCCGCTTGCGTCGCCACATGCTCGACGCTGCGGCGGTGCGACGTGGAGACGAGAACACCGCGACCGCCCGCGAGCTTGCGATCTTGCTCGAACAGGTGCAGCGCTTTCCCTGGCAGCGGGCCGGCAGTCGCAGCGAGCTTCTGCGCATTCTGTCGCTGCCAAAAGAGACGTTCTTTTCGCGCGGCCTGCCCGCCGAGCTGCCACTGGCCGGCAAGCTGGGCAGCTTAGACGGCGTGCGCGCCGAGGCGGCGATGATCCCCCTGCCCGATCACCCCTTTGTGCTGAGCGCCATCGTCGCCTATGCCCGCGATGGGCAAGCCGCCGAGCGCACCCTGGCCGACGTCGCCGCTGCGGCCTACAGCTACTTCAGCACCTTGGCCGAGCACACGCCGCACGGTCGCAAGCGACCCGCGCCATAGCCCTGCGGCAAGCACCCGGCCTGCCTTATGACTCGGCGACCGGCGGGCGCTACCTCCTACTTGAGCTCGCCCGCTGCCAGCCCGTACGCGATCGACAGCCCAATCGGCGTCGGCGTCATCTTGCTCATCTGCGTCAGCACCGCGACATCGGGCAGTGCATCGCTATCGACCAGGCCCGTCGCCAGGCCGCTCGGGCGAATGCCGACGTAAAACGGCCGCACACGCCCGTTTTCGTCCTGCCCCCAGCTCGTCACCGACAGGATTCCCGCCTCGGCATCGAGCAGCAGCGCCTCCGCCAGGCCATCCTGGTTGAAGTCCCGCAGCGCCAAGGTCGGGCTCCGCACCAGCGTGCTGACCGTGCTCTTGTTCAGCGACAGCGACTTGCCATCTGCGCCCAGCGTCAGCTCATACAGCTGACTGTTGCCAGTCGCCGGCATCATGCTGATCAGGATCACGGACTGCCCCTTGCGACGCACCTCGCCAATCGCCATCTGCCCCGCCGTCAGCTCCAACGGCAGGCTTGTCTCGGCCGCCAGCTCAAACACCCCCCGCGGCTTCCCCGCCATATCCACCCCATTACGAAACACCCGCAGCCCACCCCGCTCCCCCCGCACCACCACATCAGCCCAACCATCGCTGTTTACGTCC
>CAZVMD010000334.1:0-8183 GCA_964628555.1 uncultured Myxococcales bacterium
GCGTGCTGGGCATCCTGTGCATGCCGTGGAAGCTGATCGAAGATCCGCGCAAGTATCTGGAAGGCTGGCTGGTGCCGTACTCGGGCGGGCTGGGCTCGATCGGCGCGGTGATGATCGTCGATTACTGGCTGATCCGGCGGCGCCGGCTGTCGCTGCTTGACCTGTATCTGCCCGCGGGCAGCTATCGCTACGCCGGCGGCTGGAACCTGCGCGCGGTGGCGGCGACGGGGGTCGGCTGCTTCCTGTCCTGGGGCGGCCTGGTCATCCCGGCCCTGCGACCGCTGTTCGACTACGCCTGGTTCGTCGGCTTCTTCGCCGCTGGCGCGGTCTACTACGTCCTCATGCAGGGCGAGCGGCAGCCGACCGCGTAGTCCGAGACGCCTGTCGGCCCCCCGTGCTTGGCAGCCCTGCGAGCGCCAAGGACACGAGGCGCCTTAGACGCGTGAATAAGTATGGGAATGAAGAACCTAGCAAAGGGGATCCTGATTATAGGAATATTACTCGCTGGATCGATATATCTTAGGGTTGGCCGGCACTGGTGCGATAATGCATTATTCATATCAGATAAATATGAAACCATCGAGGTGACTCCCCAGCGCTGGGCTTGTGACTGTGCCGATTGGCTAGAGACAAGATACTTGTCGCAGAATGTGGATGAGCAACTAAATGAGCAGAGGAGTATTTTTATCGAAGCAGCTCCCGGTCGAAAGAAGATCCCCGATGGGATTAGCCTACGTCGGGTCCAGCTATACGGAAGATATTATATCGACAAGGGAATCTCAAGGGATTACGCCCTCAAAGGGGATATGCGACCTACGCATGCCAAAGTCTTCAGGTATGACCGGTATGTTGTTTTAGAGAAATAGTCGGCTCAAAGCACAGATAAATCTCGGCAAGCTAAGAGCTTGAACGATGAACGTATAGGATCCGAGCAGCGAAGAACATGCGGAAGTCAGAAGCTTATTTATGGGCCAATTGAATCGCCGGACCGGCGACGGTCACTAGCCGCTGCCCTTGCGCTGCCGCGGCTGAACGTGGAGCTCGGGGAAGGTGGCGCCGCCCTCGGCTTAACGCTCAATCCGTCGGACGTTCGGCCGCCCTCGCTTGGACCGAAAGTGCCAGGCCGCGTGGTAGGATAGGGCGCGACCGAAGATGAGCTGGCCGACGGTCGCAAGGGCAGTGAATACCACATGGCAAAGGACTTCATATGAGACACGAAATTTGGCTCCTGGCGCTCTTGGGAGTGGGGGCCGTGGCGACGGCCGGTTGTAATGAGGTGCTTACGCCATCGCCAAACAATCCGATGAACACCGGGCGGGTGCCTTCGGCCAAGAAGTTTGCCGCGGACCAGAAGGCCGAGAAGCGCTACCAGCTGCCGGATGGCAGCCTGTCGTCGGAAGCGCTGATGGTCTCTTTGGATGCGAACGAGATTTGTTTTGAGCTGACGCTGCGGACGGTGGGCGAGCGGGATGACATGGTGTCGCCGAAGGAGTGGCAGATCACGCTGGAGGGAGCAGAGCCCGACTTCAGCACGCAAGACTATGTGCTCAAGTCGACCCGGGCAGTGGAAGCGCGCACCTACTCTGCGCAGGGCAACCAGGTCCTTGGGCTCGTCGCCCAGGCCTGCAACCTGGCGGGCAAGTGCTCCGACGAAGCGACGAACAAGGCCATCTACAGCGGTCACAAAGCGGTGACGCTGACCGGGGGCGGCATCATCTGTTTCCAGAACATGCTCAAGCCGTCGACGGCGTATGTTCGCTTGCGGCTCGAAGATCAGCGCGTGCCCTCGAACGGCTTCGCGGACCGCAAGTACGTCTGGGAGTTCCGCTCCTAGCAGGTTCGCCGACCAAGAGGGTGGGCGACACGCTCGGAATCGTCGGCAGCAGGCTGGCGCTGCGCATCGGACGGCGCGCCGAGCCCCTCAGCCGGTGCCCTTGAGGCGTCGGAGCTGAAAGTGGATGTCGGGCACGGCGGGGTCGCACATGCGCTCGCGTAGCTCTAGCTCGTCGCCGAGGTGGGCCATGGCCTCGCCGTGGCGGGGCGTGCCGCCGGCCGGTCGCGCCAGCAGGAGCGCAGTGGCCAGCAGGTGCAGCGCGTCGGCTTCGCCCCACTGATAGCCGCAGCCGGGAGCCATGGCGTAGGCCAGCGCGTCGCGCGCATCGCGCTCGGCGGCCGTTCCTTCGCCGCGCCGCAGGGCCAGGCTGCCGCGGGCGATCAGCAGATCGATGCGCTGACAGCCGAAGCTGTGCTCGACGGCCAGCGCGAGCGCGGCACTGAGAGCGCCGCCGGCGGCTTCCAGGTGTCCGGTCTGCATGCGCAGGCGCGTCTGGGCCAGGCCGCCGATGATCAGCATCTCCATATCGCCGCTGCGACCGGCATAGGTGACGACGCGGTGCAGGGCCTGGGCGGCCGGCTCATAGCTGCGCTCGCGGCGCAGGAGCTCGGCCTGAGCGACGTCGCAGCAGGCCAGCAAGCGCTCGCTGTGCCGCAAAAGGGCGGTGGCGCGACAGCGCTCTAGCGCGCTCTTGCAGTTAGCGTGAAGACCCAGCCGCAGCGCTCGCTGGGCCGACAAGAGCTCCAGCGCGGCGAGCAGCTCAGCCCCGGCCGGCTGCGTCAAGAGCAGCGGCTCTTCCGAGAGCGCCGTGCCGCAGTCGGCGAGATAGACCTGGCACATCGCGGTGTCGCCGCGCAGGAGCTCAATCGTCGCTAGCTCAAGCGCCGCGTTGGCGGCATCGAGCGGGGACTGAGCCGCCTGCCGGGCCAGCCGAGCCATGTGCGCAGCCTGGGTCAGCTTGCCCAAGCGCGACAGCACGCGCGCCTGCTGGCAGATGCGCTCGGGCTGCGGCGGCGAGCCGAGCGGCCACTGACGCTGGGCAGTGACCAGCGCGGCATCCAGCTGGCCGAGCGTGCGCAGCGTCTCGCTCTCCCAGGACAGCAGCTGGGCATAGCGACCCTTCCAGGTCGTGTCATACATCGCCGTCGAAGCGACCAGCGGATACAGCTGGCGGACCAGGCTCAGGAAGCGGCGGCCGCGTCCCTGCCCGTGTACGTGATAGAGGTAGCCGCCGAGGCGCGTCGCGAGCAAGTGATAGCCGCGCTCGGCCAGCCCGACGGTCAGCAGCAGCCGGCACAGCAGCTCCAGCAAGACCAGCGCGCTCTCGCCGCGCGGCAGGGGACCCAGGGCGCGCAGGCGCGGATCGATGACGGCCCCACCGCGCTCGCGCAGCCACTCGGCCACCAAGAGCGGACGCAGGGCCGGCGGGATCTCGATCAGCCGCTCGTCGACGTCGCCCAGGGCTCGGCGGGCAGCATCGTTAGGGGACGGTGTCGGGCTGGGCAGCAGGTCGATCAGGTTCAGGCGGGCCAGATCGCTCAGCCGGTCACGCAGCCAGGCCGCGCTGACCGTGCCCTGACGCAGCGAGAGGAGCGCCGCCGGGGTCGGCGGGGCACCAAAGCTGGCGACGGCCGCGCCCAGATCCAGGCTCGGCGAGGACCACATGCTGGCCGCCGTGGTCGGCTGGGTGCGCTCAAGCTCCGCTGCCAGCAGCAGCAGCTCTGACAGATAAAACGGCGGCGGAATCAGCGCACAGAGATCCAGAATCTGGCGCAAAAGCGGCGACAGCGCGAGCAGGTGGGCGCGCAGCACGGCGGGCAGCGTGGCCAGGTCGCTGGGGGGCGGCGACAGACCCGCCGGCTGGCCGAGGGGCGGGACCGACAGCGGCAGCTCGGCAATGGCCATCGTCGGCTCGCTGGCGGGCAGCTCCTGGCGGGTGACGGCGCGGCCATCTCCGTCGAAGTAGGCGCGGATGTAGCCGGCGAGCAGGCGCAGCGTCGCGGCATGGCCGGCGTGCTCGCCGCCGCGCTGCACCAGATCGGCATCGCTGCCGCTGCGCACGCCGCTCTGGCGCAGCAGCTCGACGGCCTCAGCGGCAGGCAGGGGCGGCAGATCGAGCTCGACGCAGCGGGCGTAGCGGAAGGGGGCAATCAGCGCCAGCCGAGCCACGGCGGTGCCGACCACCAGGCAGTTGACGCTGCCCAGGATGCAGGCCCGCAGCATCGACTCGAGGAACGGCTCATGCAGCGTGCCGGCGGCTTGCGGGTCGGCGCTAGGGGCGGTGTCGACGTGCCGGCCGCGCGCCAGGGCTCCGGCCGCCGCCGCCGCCGAGGCCGTGGTCGAGCGCAGGATCTGGGCCGCCAAGGTCGAGGTCTGCAGCAGCTCAAGGCCATCGAGGATCAGCAGCAGGGGGGCCGGTTTCTGCGATAGCACCGTCGAGACCGCGGCCCACAGGTTGCGACAGGTGGCCTCGGGGTTGTTGGCCAGGGCCTCGGCCTGCTGCACCACCTTGTCGCTGGTGACATAGCGCAGCAGCGCGCGCAGGAAGCTGGGCAGATCGGCGTCGTAGGCAAAGCTCCAGTAGAACGAACCACACAGCGCACCCGACTGCCAGGCCAGCCACAGCGGGCTCCCCGCCATGAGCTGCGGATCGCTGCCCGCCTCGTCGAACAGGGGCTGCAGCCAGCGCGACAAGAGCGCGCTCTTGCCGCTACCCGGCGCGCCGCGCAGCACGATGCAGCGGATGCCAGCCTGTAGATAGGCGTTGAGCGTAGCCAGCTCGGCCAAGCGACCCGAGCGCGGCATCGGCAGGGGCTGGGCAGCCTGCGGCGGCAGGCGGGCGCTGCTTAACACCTCGCTGCCGCTGCCCTCATCGAGCACCACGTGCAGTCCGCGGGCCTGCGCCTCAGCCCCAAGATCCTCGTCGCTGAGCAGGGCCGTGGCGAGGGCACGCAGGGGGGATGGCTGGCCGCCGCCGGGCGACTCGTGCGACAGCAGATACTGCAAGAGCTGCTCGATCCGCTCGCGGGCCGGCAGCTGGGCGGGGGCGATGTCGGCGAGAGAAACGCCGAGGTCGGCGCGGGCGCAGAGGATGCCAAGCTGCGCCGGGCTGACCATCTCGACGAGGTGCAGGCGCAGCCAGCTACACAGCTGCTCCAGCGCGGGACTGACCGAAGGTAGCTTGTCCAGCGCGCCATCGTAGGCTGGCGCCGACCAGCCGGTCTCGCTGGCCCGGGCCGGGGCGGCCGGGGTGCTATCGCTGGGGTGAAGGGCACTCATCCGCGCCTCGGCAGTGCGATGACGGCGCGCGTGCCCGGGCCGCGCTGAGCGCCGATCAGCGCACTGCGTCCGTCGTCGGCGATCGGCGACTCGATGCGCAGCTCACCACCGTGCTGGACGACGATGCTGCGGCAGATGCCCAGGCCCAGGCCAGTGCCGCGCTCGCCCTTGGTGGTGAAGAACGGCTCGAAGATGCGCGGCAGCACATCGCGGGGTATGCCCTCGCCGTAGTCTTCGATGAGGATGCGCACCTGCGGCGGCCCCGCTTCCCGCGAGTCAGCGGCAGTGACCGACAGCGGATCGGCCTCGATAGCGACATAGATCTCGCCGCCGGCCGGCGTGGCATCGACGGCGTTGCGCAGCAGGTTGACGATCACCTGCACCAGCTTGTCGCGGTTGAGCAGCGCGGTCGGTGGCGGCTCGCCCAGATCGAGGGCTCGCTCGACGTGGCGCAGCCGGTAAGCGGGGTCAAAGCGCAGGATGCTCAGCGCCTCTTGCACCGACAGCAGCACGCCCTCTTCGGTTAATGAATAACGCGGCCCGGCCTCGGCCAGCCCGCCGCTGGTGGGCGCGCTGGGGTTGCCGCTGTCATCGCTGCTGCGGACTGGTGGGCTGTGGCCGGGGCTTGTGGGCTGGCCGTGAACGCGCGAAAAGTCGCGGATCTCGCCGACTAGACCGCCCAGTCGGGTGCGGGCGCTGAGGATCGCCGCGGTGAACAGGCGGATCTCGCCGTCGTCGGGATAGCGGTCGCGAATCAGCTCGGCATAGCTCAGCACCGACAGCTGGTTGCCGATCTCGTGCGCGATGCCCGAGGCGACGCGGCCGACCGCGGCCATGCGCTCGCTCTCGATCAGTCGCTCATGCGCGCGGTGAATCTGATCCAGGGCCGCGGACAGCGCTTCGTTGTTGCTGCGCAGGGCCCGCACGGTGCGGCGCAGCGTCCCGACCAGATCGCCGCGCTCGCAGGCGTTGCGCAAGAGCAGGTGCAGCGCATCGCGGTCATAGGGTTTTTCGACGTACTGATAGATGCCGGCCTCGTTGATCGCTCGCACCAGCGCCGCCTTGTCGGCCCCGGCGGTGAGCAGCACGCGCACGATATCGGGATACTCGCGCCGCACCCGCGACAGGAAGCTGATGCCGTCGAGGTCGGGCATGATCTCTTCGCTGACGATCAGGGCCGGGGGATGCTCGGCGCTGTGCAGGGCGCTCAGCGCGGCCGTCGTGCTATCGAACAGATGCAGGCGCAGACCGTCGACTGGTCCGAGCAGGCGCGACAGCTTCTCGCCGCCATCGCGATCGATGAGGTACACGTCGTGCTGCCCGCCATCGAGCACCGCACCACCGCCTGCACCAACCGTTGCGCCGGCCGCCCCGTAGGCCTCGGGCCCTGCGCTTGCTGCACCGTTTCTCACCACCGACCGCTCACTCCCGCTCGCTCGAAAAAATCGGCGCAGCATATCCCTGCCCAGCCGGCTCAGGCAAGCCGCCAGTAGGAGGGCGACGCTTGCGTCTTGCGGAGGTCAGGGCTACGGGGCGACTTTGCTCAAGAAGCCGTCGATGGCGCCGACGACGCTCATCGGGCCCTTGCCTAGCTCGGCGGTGGCGGTGAACTGGCCGGCCAGCCAGACATTGCCCTGTACGTCGGTGGCGACATCGCTGACCGCGTCATCGCCGATGCCGCCGTAGTGCTGCGACCACAGGAACTGGCCGCTCGATGCCATCTTGGCGACCCAGCCGTCATAGCTGCCGAAGCTCTTCATGTAGGCGCCTCCCGACATGCGCGAGTTGCCAATGTACTGGCCGACGACGATGACATTGCCCTGGGCGTCGCTGGTGATGCCGCCGGAGAGGTCGCGGTCCGGGCCGGCAAAGCGATACGACCACTGGTGGATGCCGTCTTGGTCCCACTTGGCTACGCCGACGTCGTAGTCGCCGTCGGTGGTAAAGATCGCTCCACCCATCGAGAAGACACCGTCGTAGGTGGCGGTCAGAAGCAGGTTGCCGGCCATGTCGAGCGCGATCGCGGGTCGCAGGGCATCGAAGCGGGCGCCTGTGCCCTTGGACCAGACGTGCGAGCCGTCGCTGCCAAAGCGGGCCACCAGAATATCCCCCGCCACCGCCGTTGCCGCGTTCACCTTGCCGCCGCCGACATCGGCCGAGCCGATAAACGCCGCCACCAGGTTCACCTGATCGCTCGGCCCGATTGCTACGCCGCCGCCGGAGTCCTCGTCGGTGTCACCGAAGCGCTTGGACCATAGATGCCCGCCGCTTGCCGACACCTTGAGGATGTAGCCGTCGGTGCGGCCGGCGCTGGTCAGCATGCCGCCGCCGAAGTCGGTGCTGCCGGCAAAGCCGCCGGTGGCGATGACCGCGCCCGTCGAGTCGATGGCCATGGCTGACAGGAAGTCATCGCCGGTGCCGCCATAGCGATAGGCAGCGCGGTAGGCGCCGTCGCTGCTGCCGAGCGACAGCAGGAACAGATCGCCGTTGCCGGCCGAGGTCAGCGGGCTGCCGCCGAGCGTGATGCTGCCGTAGAAGCTGCCGCCGACCCAGACGTTGCCGCTGCGATCGAGCGCGATGGCGAAGGCGCCGTCGTTGCTTGAGCCGCCGAAGCTCTTGGACCACACGTGCTGGCCGTTGCTGTCGAACTTGGCGACGTAGAAGTCGGCCATGCCAGCGGTGCTAAGCACGCCGCCGCCGAGGTCGAGCGGTGCGATCAGCTGTCCGGTGACATAGACATTGCCCGCCGCATCGGTGGTTATCGCCTGCGCCGCATCGTTGTTGTCGCCGCCCAGGCGAACCGCGGCGATCGTCGCGCCCGGCTTGGGCGGCATCATGGTCATGGTCGCCATGTCCGGTGTCCCCATGTCGGGCATCGGCCCCGTCTCTCCCGGCCCCGAGCAGGCCAAGAGCGAAGCCGTCGCGAAACAGAGTGAAGCGGCCACCGCCGCCGTCGAACGACTAATCAAGCCACGAAGAATATGAGTGCGCGTCATCAGGCTCCTCCCGTGCGCATGGCGCAACCTTCGATCATAGACAGGGTTGCTGGCGCCGCGGGGGACGCGTTGCT
>CAZVMD010000335.1:0-8152 GCA_964628555.1 uncultured Myxococcales bacterium
TGATGCCGCGCTTGCGCTCCTCGGGCATCCAGTCCATCTGCGTCTGCCCCTCGTGGACTTCGCCGATCTTGTGGATGCGGCCAGAGTAAAAGAGGAAGCGCTCGCTGACCGTCGTCTTGCCGGCGTCGATGTGGGCGATGATGCCGATGTTGCGCGTGCGGTCGAGCTTCTTTTTCGAAGCGGGGGGGCTGGCCTGCGACATGGGCGGCGATTATAGGCAGGCGACGCCCGACGAAAACCCCCGATTTGCCCGCCGCGGGCGATTTACAGAACGAGCGCTCTAGCGCCCAATCAGATCCTGCATCCACGGCACCTCCGGCGGACGGGTCGGGCCCCAGAAGCGGGCTTGCCAGGCGCGGTCATCGAGCCGCTGATAGCCCTCAGTGATCGTCTCGTAGTACGACGACACGGGGCCGACATAGGTCTGCGAGCCGCCGCAGCCATCGATCGTCAGCACCATAAAGCGCGGCAGCCCGCTGCCGACATGGAGCACGCGCCCCACGGCTCGGCCTGTCTCGTCGCTCGGCTGCGTAAACACATCGGCGATGACTGGCTTTTCCTCAGCCGCGGTGCTGGGGTCGAAGTGCAGTTGGCTGTACCAGCCCTGGTACGAAGGCCCGGTGCAGCCACCACCGCTTTCGCTGACGAGCGAGTTGATAAAGGCCAGCTGCGTCGCGGTCAGCGGCTGGCCACGCCGCTCGTGCTCGGCCATCTCGGTGAGCAGATCCAACACTTCCCCCAGGCGAATGAAGTAGTCGATCGCGTGCTGCAGCGTGGGCTGCGCAAGCGCCGCCAGTGTGTTCTGTCCGACCTGGGCAAAGCGCGAGAGCGCGCGGAAGAACTCGGGATAGGGCTCGACGTAGGCGGCGGGAAACTCGCACTCGATCGCCAGCGCGTAGCTCGGTGCGGTGTAAAGCAGGGTGTCGTGGCGCAGCTCGGCCCAGGACGAGAGCTGCGTGCTCAAGAGGCGCCGGGCCCAGGCCTCGGTGCTGGCCACCGCGGGCAGGCCGGTTTCGACGGGGGTGTCGAGCCGCGGCGGCGGCGACAGGCTGCGCAGAGCGGCCAGCCACGCGGAATAGAGGCTGCTCTGCCAGTACCCCGGGTCCAGGTGGTCGACCAGCTCGCGCGAGCACGCGAGCTCCGTGGCGTAGGGATAGGTGGCGAGCTCGCTCGACAGTAGCTGGGCTGCGTGATCGTTGCCGAGCGCTGCGAACGCGACATCCAGGGGGCTGGGCATCATGCGCCGGACACCGCCGCCAGCGATGCGATCGAAGCTGACCTCGGTCAGCACCTGGCCATCCGGCGTGTAGCGCTTGGCGACCAGGGCGAAGCTGCGCGGCTGGGCGGTCGCAGCCAGGCCTGCCTCGGCCACCCGCAGCACCTGGCTGGCACCCAGCAGTGGCCGATACTGCGTCGCAAGGACGGCGTCTTTTAGCACCGCATCCGGCTGAGCGGCCAGATCCTCGGGCGTGGTGATGCCCAGCTCGCGGAACAGGGCCTGCAGCGCATCAAGCGACAGCTGCTGTGGAAAGCCCACGAAGCTGGTCAGCACCTGCTCGATATTGCGGGCTCGACAGCGGACTGGCTCGCTGAACAGCTGGGCGAACAGCAGCGCGCTCTCGAAGCCCGCGCGGCGAAGCGTGAGGGGCTGATCCGCCTCGGCGTGCACAAGCGGGATATCGACCAGGCCCAGCCACATCAGAGCGCGAAAGTAGCGTCGCAGCGGCTCGCTATCGGCGTAGTGGCCGCGCGGCTTGAGCTGCGAAAAATCGAGGGAGCGCGTCAGGCCAAACAGCTCCAGCGGGCGCGGTCCAGCGGCGGCCTGGGCGGCCTCATACAGCTCGCGGATTTCTTGCGGCGCGGCCCCGCCCACCGGATCCACCTGCTTGCCGATAAGCAGGCTCAGCGCGACGGCCAGGTGCAGATCGACATCGCGGATGCGGGCGCGCGAAAATCCCGGCTGCGGTGCTCGCAAGCGGAAGCGCAGATCCTGTAGCAGCAGCGTCAGCTCAGCGCTCAGATACCTCGTCTCGATCTGCTGCAGCAGCGAGTCATACGAGCGATGGACCGCCTCCAAGATCGAGTCGGCCGACACATACACCGGCAGGTGCTTGGCAAACAGGTGGGCGTAGCCGGCGGCGAAGGTTCCACTTTCTTTCGGCAGGACCACAAAGCCGTTCTGCTTCAGCCGCGTGAGCTGATCCGCGGACAGCTCCAGTCCGGCCGGCGCTAAGAGTTCCAGCCCGCTCGCCGACAGCGGGTCGTAGCCCAGGCTCGATCGGTACGCGACGCGGTGCTGCGAGAGCAGGCGCTCGCTGCTCACCCCGCTTGCGCACACGCCAGCGGCAAGCCGGCTGGGCCCCAGCTCAGCCAGCGGCTCGGGACAGCTTGGCCCTGACTGGCTGGCGCCGCAGCCTGGCAGCAGCGCAGCGAGCAAAGCCGCGGCAGCCCCTTGCCGCCGACGGGTCCACCAGGCGGATCGATGCACCACGCGCGCGACCTCTTCGCTCATGAGCCCCCTCCTTACTTCCGAGGACAGCGCCGGGGAGTCCGTCCCCCGCCCCCTCGCACTCCAGCCTAGCAGGGCCGACCTACTGCACCGTTGCTGTCTGCCGAGCTCCCCGCATACTGTGGTTTATGGAAATGATTCGGACCAGGCGACGGCGCGCAGGGGCGCTAGGGTTCTTATCGCTAGGGCTTGTGGCCTGCTATTCCGTAAAGCCGCTGCCACCGGATGCGAGGCTGGCGTCGCCCTCGTCCTTCGACGGCCAGCTGGCGGGGGAAGCGCGGACCATAGCGGGCATTCAGCTGCGCTTTTGCCCGGCCGGCACCTTCACCATGGGCAGCCCGCCGGGTGAGCCCGAGCGCCGCCCAGGTGAAAACCAGGCGGAGGTGATGATCAGCAAGGGCTTCTTCATCGGTCAGTACGAGATCACGCAGGGCGAGTGGCGGCGCGTCATGGGCTCGTTTCCCGCTAGCTTCAACGTCGGCGAGGGCGAGGCCTATCCCATGTATCGCGTCACGTTTGCCGAGGTTGAGGCGTTCGCGCAGAAGCTCAGCGAGCTGGCGCATGCG
The DNA here is from genome assembly GCA_964628555.1 of uncultured Myxococcales bacterium. Taxonomy (GTDB): domain Bacteria; phylum Myxococcota_A; class Polyangia; order Palsa-1104; family JAEUJZ01; genus JAEUJZ01. Next base: position 3,076 of record CAZVMD010000335.1, read on the forward strand.
ACGGGCGAGCTGCCGGCAGACTGGGAGTTTCGCCTGCCGACCGAGGCGCAGTGGGAGTACGCCGCGCGCGCGGGCAGCACCGCGCCGATCTGGTTTGGCGACTCGGCGAGCAGCCAGCAGGGCAACTTTCTCGGCGAGCCCGGCTCCGGCGAGCGTGGGCTCGGCGGGCCCTACAACGGCGGCGCGCCCGGTCCGTCAATCGCGCAGACGGTGCCGGTCGGCAGCTATCCGCCCAACCCCTGGGGCCTGTACGACACCTGCGGCAACGTCAACGAGTGGTGTCGCGACTGGGCCCGCGCCGAGCTTCCCGGCGGCGTCGATCCCGATCTGCACGACGTGCTCGGCGATCCCAACGGCACCGGCAGCTACTCGCGCGCGCGCCGCGGGGGCTGCTACGACGATCCCGGCTGGGCCTGCCGCTCGGCCTTTCGCCAGCGCTTCGAGCCCGAGCGCCGCCATGAGCACATCGGCCTGCGCATCGCCGCCGTGCGGCCCTGACGCATGCCGCTATTTCCAAAGGTGGAGGGAGCAGCGGTCTGGTTCGGCGTGGCCAGCGAGGAGCCTACGGCTGCCGTCGAGCGAGCGTGGGCCAGCAGCCAGGGGCGGGGCGCTGCGCTCTGGCGCTACGACGCCCACACATCCTGCAGATAGCGGCCCTCGCGCTTCCAGGCTTCCAGCGTCGCGTGGGCCTGATCCGAGCTCTGTCCGCGCTGGGTGAGGAGCTGGGCGAAGGCGGCTTCGACGGCGGGAGCCATGTGGCGAGCATCGCCGCAGACATAGATGGCGGCGCCGCGATCGAGCAGGGGCAGCAGGCGCTCGCCGTGACGCAGCAGCAGATCTTGGACGTAGGTGCGGGCTTCGTTGGGCTCGCGCGAGAAGGCGACGAAGAGCTGCGACAGGGCGCCGTCGCGCACAAGCTCTTCGAGCTCACTGCGATACAGGAAGTCGTGGTCGCGGCGCCGGCAGCCGAAGAACAGCAGCGTCTCGCCGACCGGCACGCCGTCTTGGCGCTGAGCGGCGCGCTCTTGCAGGAAGCCGCGCAGTGGGGCCAGGCCGGTGCCAGGGCCGATGAGGATCAGGTCGGCTCTGGCGTCTTCGGGCAAGCGGAAGGCCGAGCCGGTGTCCTTGACCAGCATGCGCACCTGCGTGCCGGGGGCACAGTGGGAAAGGTAGCTGCTGCACAGGCCCAGGCGGCGCTCGCCAGCCTCGGCGCTGCCTTCGATGAGGTGGACACCGACGGTGATGCTGCAGGCCCGGGCCAGCCGGCGCGGCGAGGACGAGATCGAGTAATAGCGCGGCTTGAGCAGCGGTCGCAGCGATAGCAGAAGCGGCAGCGGACAGTCGATCGAGGCGAAGCGCAGGAGCAGCGCCAGCAGCGTCAGCTTCGGCGCCAGCACCTCGCGGGCATAGCCGGCTTCCGAGGCCAGATCGAGCAGGGCTCGCTGCTCGGGCGGGCAGGGACAGCGGGCGGCCAGGCTGCGTAGCTCGCGGCGCGACAGCGGACCCAGCAGGTCGATGTGATGGGTCAATAGATCGTGCACGGTGATCGGCACGCCCAGCGGCAGGGCGCTTGTGCTCGGCGGGCTCAGGCTCTGCCCCTGGGCGGGCGGGAGCGGCGCGGTCTCGTGCAGCACCACGACATCGGTGCTGCGCACGCCACAGCGCTGCGCGATCGCGGCCACGACATCGTGAGGATTTTCTGGGAACACGCCGAGGTGATCGCCGGCCCGGTAGCTGACGCCCTCGGGCAGCTCGATCTCGATGTGGCGGGTCGAGCGCAGCGAGGTCGTCGACTGCAGCTCTTCGTTGCGGACGATGACTCCCAGGCGAGCCTCGTCCTGCAGCGGGTAGCGGTTGGGCAGCACGGCGCGGGCCTGCGACCCGGCAAAGTTGGCCAGCTCGACGCGATACAGGATGTCGGCTTCGCCATCGCTGTCGGCGCGGGCCGGGCTGGGCGTGGTCGAGAACTGCTCGGCGATGGTGCGGAACAGCTCGCGCTGCCAGCTCTCGGCCGCCGCTTCCCAGTCGCCATCGGCATCGCAGGAGCCCAGCTGAAAGAACGGCTGCGCGCCGAGCTCTTGCAAGCGGCTGTGCAGGTAGCGCGGGAACTTCTGGAAGGTCGTGCGCCACTGCTGGTTGCCGCAGCCCAGGATCGCAAAGCGCAGGCCGGCCAGCCCGCTTGGCCCCAGACTTCCGTCCGCCAAGAGCTTGGCGAAGCGGTCGGCGTTGTCGGGCGGGTGGCCGTTGTAGGTGCTGCTGACGATGATCAGCGGGGCTGGAGCGATGCTGGCCAGCCGCTCGCGCTCGGCGAAGGCGTTAAGCTCGGCCAGCACCGGAGCGAAGCCGCGACTGCTGGCCTGCCGCGCGATGCTCTGCGCCACGTCCTGGCAGGTGCCCATGTTCGATCCATACAGCACATAAAACGGCGGCCCAGAGGCCGGCGTCAGGACCGGCAGCGCGGTGGCGGCGGCGACCGCGGGGCTGGCCTGCGGCCGTCGGCTCTTGTCCTCGGGCCGCGGCAGCAGCACCATCTGCAGATCCTTGGGCTTGATGGTCAGCGTCTGCACGTGCGCAAGCTGATAGTTCGGGTCCTGCGGCCGCGGCAGGAAGCGCTGATACAGCATCGCCAGCACCAGGCGAGCCTCGATGAGCGCGAACTGAAAGCCGATGCAGCTGCGCATGCCGATGCCGAACGGGTGATAGGCATCGGGGTGACGGGCGGCGACGGCGTCGGGCAGGAAGCGGTCGGGATCGAAGCGCTCGCTGTCACTGCCCCAGTAGCGCGGGTGGCGGTGCAGAGCCGACAGCACGGTGACGATGCGGTGACCTTTGCCGACGGCGTACTTGCCGCCCAGCCGCGTGTCGCGCAGCACCGACTTGTTAAAGCCGGGGGCGGTCGGGCACAGGCGCAGCGTCTCTTTGAGCACCCGCCCGACGTAGTCCAGGCGCTCGATGTCGGCGAAGCTGGGCGGATAGCTGAAGTCGCGGCCGAGCACGCGATCGATCTCCTCGCACAGCGCGGCTTCGACCTGCGGGTTCTGGCTGAGGTAGTACAGCGCGTAGGACAAAAGGCCGCTCGTCGTCTCGTGCCCGGCGATGAGGAAGGTGATGAGCTGGTGGCGGATGTTGGCGTCGTCGAGGCGCTGACCGGTGACGCGATCGCGGGCGGTCAGCATCGTCTGCAGGATGTCGGCCGGCACCGCCTCGCCGCGTTCCAGAGCAGCTCGCCGGTCGCGCACGATGCGATCGACGGTGTCTTTTAGGATGGCGTTGGCTCGCTCGCGGCGATGACTGGCCAGCGGCTTGAGGGCCTGTGGCAGCACGCTCATCGGCGCCTGCATCGCGTCCTTGAGCACCTCGACCATGGCCTCGACAAACGGGATGCTGTCGCTGGTCTCTAGGCAGTGAAACCGGGTGTCAAAGCCGGTATAGGCGATGGTCTCGAAGGTCATGCGGGTCATCAGGTCGGTAGCCAGAAACGGCTCGCCTGGCCGCAGGCGCGCAAGCTGTGCCAGCAGCACCCAGGTGATCTCCAGCATCTTGGGGAAGTACTGCTTGAGCGCGCCGGTGCCCATGGTCGGCAGCAGGATGCGGTGCGCGACATGCCAGATCTCTTCGTCGTCCTCGGCGGTGAACAGCGCGTCGGCAACGCTGTATTCGCGCAGGTGCGACAGCGGCGAGCGGTCGCCAATCGTCTTTTTGCCGAAGTCGCTCGGGCGGGCCTGCAGCTCACTGACCACGTCGGCATCGCAGTTGAGGTAGGCGGTCAGGCCTAAGAGCTTGATGCTGACGAAGTCGCCGTACTTTTGAAACAGCGCCTCGGCCGTGCCGAGGAAGTCGCCGCGCTTGACGTCGGTCAGGTTGCCGACGATGGGCAGCGGGCGAGGACCGGGGATGGGCTGCGGTGTGGCGGGCGAGGGCGGCGGGCTCTCGCCACCTGTGACCTCGACGCTCAGCGTCAGTCCGTCGGGCAGGCTGTCGGACAGCGGCACGACATCGCCGTCGCTATCGCGGCACAGCAGCCGACTGTCGGGGGCCAGCCGCAGCGCCGCGGCGATGGCGTGCGCGATGGCGGCCGGGCTGCTGCCGGGATAGATGGCGACGCGGATGGTCTCGCCCGGCGCGGTGTTCGAGCCGGCGGCCGCGCTGCGAACCAGGAGCGACTTCTTTTCACGCATGGTCCGTCATTTTCGGCGCCCGCGCCCCAGCGATGCAAGCCTGCGCCAGCCCCGCGCGAAGTTTGCGCGCAGCGCCGCGCGGCGAGCCTGGCAGGGGACGGCAGCGACGAGAGGGCCAAGAATGCTGAAATCTAAAATAGATGATCTGTGGAATTATTAATCTATTTAAAAGAGAATAATTACATTTTATCCGTCGGCATATTGTTGATTGATATCTCTCATCGCTAGATATCGGGCCAAGGTGCAGAGCGCGATGGCGGCGTTGAGGTACAGGGCCGGCAGCCAGCCCGGCAGGCCGCAGCGGGTGTCCTGCAGGTGCACGAAGGCGCCGCGCCAGACCAGCAGAGCCTCGACGGCGGGGCCGCCCAGCGCGGCGGCCAGGGCAATCACCAGGCTGCGGCGGTCGCAGCCGCTGGCCAGCCAGGCGATACCGAAATAAAGCAGCAAGAGCTCGCTGACCTGCAGCCACGGCAGCGGCAGCACGCTACTGAAATAGGCCGAAATAAAAGCCGCCCAGGTGACGCCCAGCTGAACCGGGCGCGGGCGCGGGGCGGTCGGAGCTGGGAACCCCACATCCCAAAGCGGGCGCAGTGCCCCGATGGCAAACGCCGAGCCAAAGAGCAGCGGGGTCCACCAGGCCATGCCGAAGGCGATGGGCCGCGGATAGGCGGTCGCGCCGAAGTGGGTATGGATGGCGTCGAGCGCCGAGCCCAGCGTCGCTCCGAGCAGGAACAGGGGCAGGACGGAGCGGCCGGGGACGGGCGGGCTGGCAGCAGCACGGGGCAGGGGCGACATGGCCCGGCATTTTCGACGGACCGGGCAGCCGGAGCAAGGGCCTAGGAGATGGCGTAATCGGTCTACTGCGGCTGCGCAGGACTGGCCGGACTCGGCTTACGTCC
>CAZVMD010000336.1:0-8148 GCA_964628555.1 uncultured Myxococcales bacterium
CCTTTAGCGCATTGTGCAGCGGCACGGCCAAAGCCGGCTCCAGCGCCCGCGGCTCCAGCTCAGAGAGCAGGAGCACGGCCGGTGTGAGGGTTAGCAGGGCCAGCGAAGGCACCAGCGTGAAGCGAACCTCGGCCCGCCGGCGGGCGAGCAGGTTGATCTTGGTCTCGACCTTGCGGCGGCCATGGCTGAGCAGCAGGCGGTGCTCACCGGGGGAGAGGGCCAGGCCCTGCTCCAGCGGCAGCGCGCCAGCCGTGCGGCCATCGACGGTCAGCAGCGCGCCTGGCTCACCGGTGACGCCGACTTCGCACTCTGGCGGCGGCGTGCTGGCCAAGAACTGCTGCACCTCCAGCTTGGTATCGGCATCGATTTCCTCACCAGCCCCTCGCAGGAAGCGGCGGTACAGATCGAAGGCCGCGGTCGTCCGCCCCTGCCCCTGCGCGACCTTGCCCAGATAGTAAAGCAGCGTCGGCCGCGGCGTCTGGCGATAGAGGTCCTCAAAGACGGTCAGCGCCTCGTCATGGCGCTGCCCGAGCATGGCTTCGACGCCGCGTGAGAACACCGGCCCGAGGCGCGGATCGGTCTCGAGCGGGGGCAGGGGCCGACGCGGCTGCGCCTGGGCGGTGGCCAGGGACAGGGAGCCCGGCTGCTGCGGCAGACTCAGCGCCAGAAACCCGATAGCAAGAAAGAGCGGCAGAGAACGTCGATGCATCGCTAGCACTCTCAACCTTTTGCGCGGCCCCGCTAGGGCAGAGGCACCGCGCCCTGACAGAGCTTCACTTCCGCCATGCCGCCCTCGCGAACGCGCACCTGGCGGGACTGACCGCCCCCGGGCTCGGTCTCGATGCTGTGGGCGCCGGGTAGAACCCACTGGTCGGTGTACACGCAGCGGCCATCGACCTCTTTGCTGACCCGGATGCGCCCCAGACGGCTGCTCAGGCGGGCGATCGCGGCTTGCATGGACAGCGTCTGTTCGGACTTGCGCCACGACTCGGGCAGGCGCTGCACACGCTCAAGCTCGTTCATGGCTTCTGGCCAGCGGCCCTGCGCTTCGTACAGTCGGGCCTGCAGGATCGAGAGCTCGGCCTGCGCGCTGCGTGGCCCCTTGCCGCGTCCAACCAGGCTGCGGGCCCGATCGATCATCTGCTGCGCGCGGGCAAAGTCGCGGCGGACGATCGCATCAGCGGTGTCGTGCAAGAGCTGCTCAGCATGGCTGATCGGAATATTCACGACAGCCGTATCGCCGGCCGGCACCGTGACTTCGACCGTGCCCCCGCTGAAGGTCACGGTATGGCGACCGGCGGCGAGGCTGATCTCAAACGGCGGTGGACCCAGCGCGATCGAGCCCTGCTGATCGATGGCGATGCGCACCCACTGCTCACCGACGATGTGCAGCTTGCCGCGCGCGGCGACACTGGGCGCTGTGGCGGCATCGGCGGGCGCCGCCATATCGGGCGGTGACTCGGCCGGCTCCTTGGGCTCCTTGGGGGCCGTCTCTTTGCCCATCAGCTTGGCCAGCAAGGCACCGGTGCGGGTGCGCACACTGACCTCGGGATCGTTGCTCAGGCTGTAGACGATCTGCAGCAGCGACTCGTCGTGATTCTTGAGATACAGGCTGGTTGCCACCTCGGCGACGCGACGCCGCACGCCAGCATCGGAGTCGAAGCGGGCTTTGATCAGAAGCGGCAGCGCATCGCTGGCCGGCAGATCGCCAATGATCTCGAGCAGCGCGCGGGTGGTCGGCGTATCGCGACCAATCTGATCGATCAGGCCAGCCGGCGGCATGGCCGGCTCACCCAGCTTGCGCAGCAGGCCATAGGCGATCAGGCTGTCGGCGCCACCGGCGGCCAGGCCTTCTTTGAGCGCCGTAATCGCATCGCGCTGCCCCAGCGAACCCAGGCGACGCGCGGCGGCGAAACGGACGCCAAAGTCGGCATCGGCGAGCGCTTGCTTCAGCATCCCTTCGTCACCGGCGGTCGTCTCGACCACCAGGCGCCGCAGGATGGCGTTGGGCGAGTTGAGCATGCCGCGCAGCCGCTCAAGCTGGGCCGTATCGCCGAGCCGAGCCAAGGTAGCGCTGGCGATGATCTGCTCCTCGGCCGTGCCGCTCTCCGACAGCTGCTGCAGGCGGGCCTTGGTGTCGTCGCTGGTCGCACGGGCGCCAGCACTGCCCATGCTGGCCAGGATGTTGACCATGGCGCGCAGGCCGGCTTGGCGCACCTCGGGATCGGCGTCATTGAGCGCGATGCGCAGAGCCGCCAGGGCGGCCCGCAGCGTCTTCTGTCCCAGGGCGGTCGCCGCGCTGCGCCGCACCTCACGCTGCGCGTCCGACAGCGCCCGCGTCAGCAGCGGTACCGCCTGATCGCTGTCGAGATCGGCCAGCACGGTGGTGGCGTTCTGTCGCACCACCCAGTCGTCGTGACTGAGGGCGGCCTGCGCCCAGCTCATGCTCTGACGCGCGATCTGCGCGGGGTCGCCACCGGTGATCTGCAGGATGGCGCCCGCCGCCTGCTGCCGCAGGGTGGGCAGCGCCGAGAGCTCGTCGAGCAGGCCGGCCAACAGCACCGCCCCGTGGCGCCGACCACAGCTGCCCATGCCCTGGAAGGCAAGCTGGCGCAGCTCAGAGGGCTGGCGCGAGTCGGTCGAGACGCGCTTGAACAGCGGATAGACACTGAAATCGCCGACCTCGGCTAGCAGCGATGCCGCCACCAGCTGCTGCGGTCCTGGGCGCTGCGAGGCTTGGCTGAGCAGAGCGCGGGCTCGCTCGTCGCCGAGGCCAGCCAGGTAGCCAGCGGCGGTGATGCGGCGATCGGTAAGGCCCTCACCGGCCATGCGCGCGCTGAGCTGCTGCTGTGCGCCACTGTCACCAATCTGCGCCAGGCGGCGCAGGATGCTCCAGGCTACCTTGTCAGGCACGCTGGGATTCTTCAGCGCCGCACGCAGCGGCTCGGCGGCCTGGGTATCGCCGACTTCTAGCAGCAGCAGCATGGCGGTAATGCGGATTGAATCAGAGGGGTCCTGCAAGAGCTCGTGCAGGACCTGCTTGCCGCGAGGATGGGCCAGGCGAGCGAGCGCTCCGGCCGCCGTCACTTTTACGGCCGGCGGTGTGTTCCCATCGAGCAGCGCCAGCAGATCGCCATGGGCATCGGTCGAGCCGAGCTGACCGAGCGCTTCCGCCGCCTGCGCCTGCACCATGGGATTGGTGTCCTTCAGCAGCGTCGCGATGCTGCTGCGCTGCGTGACATCGCGCGACAGCCCGAGCATCAGCGCCGCCTGGCCGCGCAGCCCAGCATCGGCCGAGCGCAGGCCCTGATACAGCACACCGAGCGCGCGCGCTTTCGGGCCGGCCACATCGATCAAGAAGTCCGCTTCCTCGGGGGCATCAACCGGCGGCGGCACGACGGGGGTGCGGGTGCGGCCGATGTAGATACCGGCGGCCATAATCGACGCTGCGATCAGCGCGGACAGAAAGATTAGCCGTCCCCAGCGGGTCGGCGGGGGCGGCGGCGCAGGCACCGCGGCCAGGACCTCGGTCGCCGGCGGCGTCAAGAGCTCCAGGACCTCGCGCATGCCGGGCCGATCGAGCGGCTTGGGGGTCAGCATGCGGTGGATCAGCGTCGCCAGCTTGGGCGAGACGCTGGGCTCAACCTCGGCCAGTGGCTTGGGGGGCTGATGGAACGCCGAGAGCGAGGTCTTGGGGAAGGGGACCTGGCCGGCGATCATCTCGTACAGCATCACGCCAAGCGCAAACACGTCGGCCTTGCCGTCGACCTTTGAGGCATCGGCGTACTGCTCGGGCGCCATGTACTTCGGCGTGCCCATGCTGGTGCCGATGGCGGTCTGAAAGTCCTCTGCCTCCTCGCCGGTGGGGACGGGATTCTGCTTGTTCGGCTGGCTCTGCTGGTTCACTTTGGCGATGCCAAAGTCGAGGATCTTGACCCGATCCTCCGTCGGGCGCACCGCATCCGAGACCAGCATGACGTTTTCGGGCTTAAGGTCGCGGTGGACGATGCCTTTTTGGTGCGCCGAGTCGAGGGCCTGCGCCATCTGCCGCGCCAGCTCGGTCGACTGCGCTTCGGAGAGCTTGCGCGTCCGGCGCAGCTTGGCGCGCAGCGACTCGCCCTCCAGAAACTCCATGATGATGTATAGAGTTCCGTCGGGAAGCTGACCAAAGTCGAAGATCTCGACGAGGTTGGGATGGCGCAGGATGTTGACGGCGCGCGCTTCATTGAGGAAGCGCTGCGCGTAGTCTGAGGTCTTGGCCAGCGGACCGTGCAGGACTTTGACGGCGGCCCGCCGACCGATCTGGCGATGCACGGCGGCATACACCGCGCCCATGCCGCCCTGGCCGATCTTCGAGACGATGCGGAAGTTGCCGACTAGCTGGCCGACCTTGAGCACGGCGGTGCCGCCCAGGCCCGGCTCGACCGGCGTGGCGGCGGTGCGGCTGCCACCGGTGCCCGTCCCTGCCGCCGAGTGATTGTCGCCCGAGCGGTGGGTGACGCCGAAGGCCAGGCTGTCGCGACGCTCCGAGCTGCGCTGCGGATTGAGCGTGTACTCCGCATTCAGCTCGACCACGTCTTCCGCCGCCTTCTTGGGCGTCGTGGCCTTGAGTCCGGCCTGCGTTGGCTCCGAGCTCAGCGTCGGCTCTTCGATCATGCTGAGCTCCATCTCAGCCATCTCGCCATCGAGGCTGATCTGGTTGCGAGCCGACTTCTGCGAGCCCGGCGGAGCGGCAGTGCCGACGCTGGGTGCGGAGCTGATAGCTGGTGCCACCGTCGGTGCGGCGGCTGCGCTGGCGGTCGCGGGCGTCGGGGCTGGCGCCGCTGCGGCCGGGGGTGGAGCCGTCGGCGGCGGCACGGTCAGCGGGGTGACTTCGTCGGCTGAGCTAGGTGGGATGGCGGCGGGCGCCGTGCTGTCCTCGGCGGTCTTGTCGGCTGGAACCGGCACGACGATAGGCTGCACCGGAATCGGCACCGTCGGGGTCACTTGGCTCTCGCGTAGCTCAGGCACGGCCTCGCGGGGGCTGTCGAGCACCGGCGGTGCCGCCGGCTCGACGGGATTGCGGCTGCTCGGTAGCGGTGTCGGCAGCTCGCCGAGAATCCCGCCCTTGGGCGTAACCGCGCTATCGCTGGTCGGGGTCGGACGGACTGGGGTCGCCTCACTCTTTTCGCCGGCCAGAACCGGGCTGGCAGCGGCGGGCGTCGTCGGCGCCGAGGGCAGGGCGGTCGGCAGGCTCGGGGTGCGCTGCGAGGCCGCTCGCGACACCACAGGCTCGCGCGGCGTGCTCTGCGAGTCGCTGGGCAGCGGCGGGCTGGCGACGGGGGCAGACACTGCGGCGATCGCGCCCGAGGTCTTGGCCGGCCCCGAGACGTCGCGCAGTGAGCTGGCCGAGGCCGAGAGGCTGCCCAGCTGTGGCGCCATCTTGGGCGTCACGCCTGAGGCCGGTGGGGGCGGCAGGCTGATGCCTGAGGCCGTCGGGGCCAGGGTGCTCAGCTGCTGCAGCGTGGCGGCCACCTGACTCATCGCCGGCCGCTCGCCGGGCAGGGGCGCCATCATGCGATCGAGCAGCTCAGCAAACGGCTGCAGCCACGAGGGCAGCATCTGCATGAGGCCGGTCTGGGCATCCTGCCCCGCTAGGCCGGGATAGCTGTTGCGGGTCGTCGTGGGCAGGCCGCCCGAGCCGATCTCGTACAGCATCACTGCCAGAGCAAACACGTCGGCAGCGGCACCGACACCCAGGTCGCCGCGGCGGATCTCTGGCGCCAGATAGGGCAGCACGCTGGCCGGGACATCTTCGCCGCTCGGCGTGCGGCCCAGCGCGGTCAGAAGTCCCAGGTCCAGCAGCTTGAGCGCTTCGCCCTCCTGCGCCGTGACGGCGGGTACCAGCAGCACCTTGTCGGGTCGCAGCGCTAGGTGATGGATGTTGGCGCCATGCGCCACCGCCAGCAGAGCCGACAGCTGTCGGCCAATGCGCAGCGCCTTGTTCGGCAGCGGCAGGCCCGAGTGGCGGCGTAGCTGTGTCGCTAAGCTCTCACCGCTGACAAACTCGCTGATGACAAACAAGCTACCGTCGCTGAGGCGACCACACTCGAGGATGCCGGTGATCGCCGGATCGCCGCCTGCGCCCGGACCCCGCATCGGCATGACGACGCTGCGCTCGGCCTCAAGGCGGTTGAGCGCGCGCTGCAGCGCCAGCAGGCGACCCAGCGCGTTCGACTCGCGACCCACGGCTGCGGGCAGGACGCGAATGACGACGCGCTCTTGCGTCTGCTTGTGCGTGCCCTCGTAGATGACTCCCAGAGAGCCCTCGCTCAGGCGCGCGAGGATCGTGTAGTTGCCGGCGTCCATCAATCAACCCGGTGGGCCCAGGGCCGCATCAGTAAAGGGCATGGTTTTTGATCAGGGGAGCTGACCCCGAGGCCGCGCGGGGCCGCGTGTAGCATCCGCAAGGTTAGGACAATCCCATCCACTTCGACCAATTTAACCGATTTGTGCATTACAGAATTATGTAAGTGTGAACTATTCTTGGGCTTGCGGCCAGCCACGCCCTCCCTACCCCTGCGGTGGTCCCTCGGGCCGGAGGCGGCAAGAGGGCAGGCTGTCCGGGCACGGCGGCGGTGCGTTGACACCTACGTGGTGCGCGTGATGCAATGTCCGCTGCGCAATATCCAGAGATCTATCTGCAAGGGAACACACGATCTTTGTTGTGGCTTTAACCAAGGGGGATGCAGTGACCGCTTCACGTGAAACCTATGACTACATCGTTGTCGGAGCTGGCTCGGCTGGCTGTGTGCTCGCGGCCCGGCTCTCGGAAAATCCGGACACCCGCGTCCTGCTCATCGAGGCCGGGGGGACGGATGACCTGCCCGATGTTCAGGACCCGCTGAAGTGGACCTCGCTGTTCTACGGAGACTTGGACTGGTGCTACAACACGACGCCGCAGAAGGGCTGCGCCGGCCGCGCTGTGCACTGTCCGCGCGGCAAGATGCTCGGCGGCTGCCACAGCCATAACGCCAATGCCTGGGTGCATGGCCATGCGGCGGACTACGACAGCTGGGCCTACCAGGGCAACCCCGGCTGGGACTATCGCAGCATGCGCGCCGTCCTGCGCCGGCTAGAGTCCTGGTCGGGTGGTGAGAGCGAGTACCGCGGCGGCAGCGGTCCCATCCCGGTCTCGCCCCCCGTCGAGCCAAACCCGATTGCCCAGGCCCTGGTCGAGGGCGCTAAGTCGGTCGGCCTGCCCTACATCGAAGACAACAACAGCGGCCAGATGGAAGGCGTCAGCTACTTCAACATGACGATCAAGGATGGCGTGCGCTTCAGCGTCACCAAGGCCTTCCTGCGGCCGGTGCTGTCGCGACCCAACCTGACGGTGCTGACCCGGGCCCTAAGCCGTCGCGTGCTGCTCGAAGGCACGCACTGTCGCGGCATCGAGTTTAGCCATGGCGGCGAGATCAAGATCGCCCACGCCGAAAAGGAAGTGATCCTCAGCGCGGGCGCGATCAACAGCCCGCAGCTGCTCCTGCTTTCGGGCATTGGACCAGCGGCCGAGCTTGCGGCTCTGGGCATTCGCACCGCGGTCGAGCTGCCGGGCGTCGGGCGCAACCTGCAGGATCACATCCTTTTGGCCGGCATCAACTACGAGTGCAACGGCGAGCTGCCGGTACCGCGCAACAACGCGGCGGAGAGCACGCTGTGGTGGAAGTCGGACTCGCGCCTGTATTCCCCTGATCTGCAGCCGGTCATCATCGAGGTGCCGTTCGTCACCCCCGAGCTGGCCAGCCAGGTGCCCCCCAACGCCTACGCCATCGCGGCGGGTCTGGTGCGTCCGGCCTCGCGCGGGTCGGTCAAGCTGGCCAGCGCCGATCCCAGCCTGGCGCCGCTCATCGACATGAACTACCTCGGGGTCGATGCCGACATCCAGGCCCTGCTCAAGGCGGTCGAGCTGTGCCGCGAGATCGGCGGCTCGCAGGCGTTTGCTCCCTTCCGCAAGCGCGAGATCATGCCCGGTCCGCTGGGTCGCACCGAGATGATCGAGTTCATCCGCCAGAGCACGACGACGTTTTTCCACCCGGCCAGCTCCTGCAAGATGGGCATCGGCGAAGATGCCGTGGTCAGCCCCGAGCTCAAGGTCTACGGCGTCAGCGG
>CAZVMD010000337.1:0-8136 GCA_964628555.1 uncultured Myxococcales bacterium
TCACCATCAGCGTGCCGATGTGGACGCGCTATATGTACGCCGCCAATCGCGAGGCCCCGCTGGCCGAGCTGCCGACTGACAAGCCAGCCAGCGTGAAGCCCAACGATCGCGGTGGACCGCTTCTGCCTGGCTTCCCGCTACCGCCGCTCGCCGCGCTGGGCTCAGAGGCGCGCATGCGCGAGCTGCCTGAGCATCTGCGTCACCTGCGCATCATCCCAGCCCCCGGTGGGGAAGCCGGACCCGCCACTGCGCCAGCCGGGGTTGGCGCGGGGGTGCTCAAGGGCGCGGCGCTCGGCGGTCCAGCGACGACGGCCGGCGCGCGGGCCCAGGCGCCGCTGCCAGCTGGAGCGCAGCGGCCGACCGCTCAGGTGGCCCATCCTGCCACACCGACTCGCCCAGTCGGTCCGACGGGCAAGGGTCCGCGGCCAGCCCGGCCTGCTGCCCGCAAGCCGGGGGTGGCGCAGCCGCCTCCCCCCGTCGTGTTCTGAGCACAGCCATGGCGGTCGGCCCAGCCCCTCCTTCCTCTGCCGAGTCGGGTGAGTCGCGCCCGGCCAGCTCGGGTCCGACCCTCGGTAGCCTGCAAGGCCAGCCATTAGGAACAGTAACTGAGGTTCATATCCTTACCGGGGCGCGGGCCGGTGAGCAGCTCCTGTACTTCGATACTGAGCGTGTACGTATTGGCCGCAATCCGGCCAACGATGTCGTCATTCCCGAAGGCGGTGTCTCGCGCCATCACGCCGAGCTGCAGGCGGTGCGCGATGCCTTTGCTCTGGCCGATCTGGGCAGCACCGCGGGCACCTTCATCGTCGGTGGCGCCGGTGCTCAGCGCGTCGAGCCGAGCGCCCCCACCCCCCTGCCCTGCCCGGGTGCCTACGAGATCAGCTTCGGCCGCGGCGGTCCGCGCTGTCGCATCAGCCTGGGCCTGGCCGTCCCCTTCGGTCGCTATCGCCTGATCGCGCGCCTCGGGGGCGGCGGCATGGCCGAGGTCTATCTGGCTCGCCAGACCGGCCTGGGCGGCTTTAGCCGCTCGGTGGCCATCAAGCTCATCCAGCCCGAGATGTTCGACATCGTCGACGCCTCGGCCATGTTCCTGGACGAGGCGCGCATCGCCGCCGAGATCAACCACCACAACGTGGTCAAGATCTACGACGTCGGCGAAGAAAACGGCGTGCTGTTCCTGGCCATGGAGTACCTGCGCGGCACTACGCTTTCGCACATGGCGGCCCAGCTGATGCAGCGCGGCGAGCGCATGCCGCCGGACCTGTTGGCCTCGCTGGTCAGTCAGGCCTGCGCCGGCCTGCATGCCGCCCACACGCTGCGCGATCCGGCCGGGCGGCCGCTCAACGTCGTGCATCGCGATGTCTCGCCCTCGAACCTGATGGTGACCTCCGAGGGCTTGGTCAAGGTCATCGACTTCGGCGTGGCTCGCGCCGACCGCCGTCTGGTGCGCAAAGAAGAGGGGCTGCAGGGCAAGCCGGCCTATATGTCGCCAGAGCAGATCCAGGGCCTGCCGCTCGACGGACGCTCGGATGTGTTCGCGGTCGGTGTGGTGCTGTACGAGCTGTGCAGTGGTCGGCCGCTGTTTCAGCGCGATGACATGGTCTCGACGTTTTATGCCGTGGTGCGCGGCGAGATCCCGCCGCTGCGCAGCGTCTGTCCGCAGGCCACACCGCTTCTGGAAATGGTCGTGCACAAGGCGCTAGCCAAAGACCCGACGCAGCGCTTCCAGAGCGCCGCCGACTTAGGTGCCGAGCTGGATCAGGTGGTGCAGGAAGCGGGTGGCCGCTTCGCCAACATCTCGGCCATCGCTCGCTTCGTCGCCGAGTGGGGCATCAGCCTGACCGGCAGCCCGCCGGCCCTGCTGACCCATGTGCCCAAGCCGCTTTTGCACCGCCCACCGCGCGGCGGCAAGGGCCTGTCGGCGGACGAGTCGCTGTCGCTGCCCCCCATCGGTGCTCCGGCCGGCGACGGCAAAGAGGCGGCGCGCCGCCTGGAAGCGACGCTGGAGCCAGCCCAGGTCCCCGGGCCGCCGGCTCGGCCCGGGCAGCCCCTGCGCCACAGTGCCGTACCCAGCAATCAGCCGCTCCTGCGTCAGCCGCAGCGCCTGGAAGGCGTGATCCTCGAAGGACGCTACCGCATCCGCCGCTGGATCGGCCACACGCAAGAGTCCGAGCGCCCCTATCCCAAGCTGTATTACCTCGCCGAGGTCATGCGCGAGGAAGAGGCCGAGCGGCTGGCGCGCGGCCTGGGCATCCTGGAGAACAAGGACGTCCTAGTCCTAGTCTGCGGACGAGGTCCAGAGGTAGCAGCGCTGGCCAGCACCCAGCGCGAGCGCCTGCGTGAGTTCGCCGCCCAGCGCAGCATTGCAAGCGTGCCGCCGCATCTGTTGCCGGTGCTGCACCTGGGCGAGCTGCCGACGCTGGGCAGCAGTTATCTGGTGATGCCGCAGCTGCGCAACACGCTGCAGGCCGTAGTGGATCCCGGTCCGCTGCCACCGCCCGACGAGGCGCTGGACCTTATCCGCGAGATGCTGGCCGGCATGCTGGAGGCGGAGACGACGCAGCCCGGCTTCCTGCACGGCAACCTGTCGCTGGTCTCGTTCGGTCTGTACATCCCCAAGGGCCAGGCCGCGCCGAGCCAGCCACCGTCGCAGGCTTCACCGACCCCGGCACCCATCCCGCCGTCGATCAGCCCGCCGACGCCGACGCCGCTCTCGCTGCCGCTGCCCCTGACCGAGCAGCCGGTGGAGGTCATCGCGGCCCGACCGCGAGTTGTGCTCACCGATTTTCACCTGGAGTCGCTGCTCGGTACGCCCGACGGCCCGCTCAACGAGCGGCAGACCCTGCCGGTTGGCGACACACTGTATCTCTCACCGGAGCGCGTCACTGGCGGGCCGCCGTCCGCCGCCGCCGATGTCTATGCCCTGGGGGCGATGATCTATCAGCTCCTCGGTGGCGACCTGGGCAAGGCGACGCTGGCCGCCCGGGCCCGGCGTGAGCTCCCGCGGCTGCCGGTCGGCGTCAGCCTGCCACCGCAGATCGAGGCTGCCGTGCTGGCCGCTCTGCGTACCGATGCCGCTGCACGCCCCAGCCTGGCCGATCTGGCCGAGGCGCTGCGCCCGCGAACCGCCGCCCTGACCACCGAGCGCAGCAGCAAAGAGGACAGCCTGCTGCGCCTGGAGCTACCGCTGTCGCCGGTCACGGCCAGCGTCGAAGCGCCGCCCAGCATCAGCAGTGCGCAGGCGCTGCGCTCGCCCCAGGGTCGGCCGCTATCGCTGGCCCTGGTCTCGGTGCGGGCCCCCAAGCAGTACGTGCCGCTGCCGCTGCCATTTTCCAGCGTGCCCGAGCTGCTGCCCGCGCCGCTGCGCCTGAAGCTGCACGGCCAGACCCTGATGGTCGAGCTCGACGAGTCAGCGGCCAGCGCTGGTCGGGGCCGCGATCGCCCCAGCCTGTACTACGACGCCTACGATCCCAACACCCGCTGCGAGAGCTACACGCTGCTGCCGGGCACCCAGGTGGCCAGCTTTGACGTCGGCCACCGCCGCTCGCGCGTGCAGCGCATCCACTACGCCAGCGTCATCGCGCCTGGCCCCGGCCCCGCCGACCGCCTGACCCTCTCCCTGCCTGAGCTCCACACCGAGCTCACCGTCGCCGGCCCCGTCCTCCGCCTCTGCACCCTGTACACCACCCCGCAAGCCGACCCCGGCGCCGACAGTCCAGCGACGCAGGTCTTCATCGTCCTGATTGCGCCCTAGCCGCGCTGGCGATCGCTCGGCTGGCAGCACAATCGGCGGACCGATCGGCCGCGCCTGCCAGCCGTGCGAATCCGCAAACGCGGTCGCAAGGCGCGTGCGCGGGCGCACCCCAGCGGGCCGGCCCGAGGCTCAGTTTCCCGTCGCTGAGGTGCGGATTAGCACCGCTTTTTCCGTCGCTGAGCGTGTTAGCGTCGCTGTCATATCCGACGGAGAGAGCAGGCGCGATGAGCACGACTTCTACCCCTTCTGGCATGGCTGCGAGCGCGGGTCTTCCGGGCGACCGATCCGAGTCCGATCTGGTGGCTGACATCATTGTGGTCGGGGCTGGCGTCACCGGCTGTGCCGCGGCCGTTGCGCTGGCCGATGGGCAGCGGCGCATCCTGGTGCTGGAGGCTCGCAGCGGACACAAGCCACGCTTTGCCGGCGAGCTGATCCATCCGACGGGGGCGCAGGTCCTAGATGACCTGGGCTTCCTAGAAACGCTGCGTCGCCATGGCGGCATCGATGTCACCGGCTTTGCCGTGGTGCCTCCCCGAACGAACGATCGCGACGCGCAGCCACTGCAGCTACCGTACGCCGAGATTCCGCAGAACCGCCCGACCGGCTTTGCCATGGAGCACCGCGATCTGGTCGAGGGCATGCGCGAGGTCCTGCGCGGCACACCCGGCGTCGAGCTGCGCATGGGCCACAAGGTCGATGAGCTGCTGCGCGATGCCCAAGGCCGCGTCTGTGGCGTACGCAGCGGTGAGCAGCGCCTATATGCCCAGCTGGTGCTGGGCTGCGACGGTCGCCACTCGAAGGTGCGGCCGCTCCTGGGGCTGAGCGAAGCGGCGCGGCTGTTGTCCTTTTCGGTGGCGTTCCGCCTGCCCGGTGGAGCCAAGCTGCTGCCCTGTCCGGGCTATGGCCACATCGTACTGGGGGCCTGGGGGCCGATGCTGCTGTATCCAATCGGTGGGCCCGGAGCAGCTGACGATGGCGGCGACGCCCGCGGCTGCTTTGACGTGACCAGTGAGCTCAGTGGGGGACCCCGGGGCGCGGCGGAGCTGCTGCGTCGCGAGTACGCACCGCATCTGCCTGCCCCACTGCGCGCGGCGATGCTGGACTCGCTGGAGCGTGAGCTACCGCAGATCGCGGCCAATGAAGCCATCCGCACCGATCGCGCGGTGCTGCCGGGCGCGGCCATCGTCGGCGATGCAGGTGGCTGCTCGCATCCGCTGACGGCCACCGGCATGACGGTGGGCTTTACCGATGCCCAGCGCCTGGGGCGGCTGCTGGCTGGTCATGGCCGGCTGCAGGACCATGCGGCAGTCGATGCCACGCTGCGAGACTACGAGATCGCTCGCTATCGCTTCGTGCGAGCCCGCGAGATCCTGGCCGACGCGCTGTATGAAGTCTTCCGCGCCGCCGAGCCGGGGACGCGAGCCATCCGGGCCGGCATCATGCGCTACTGGCAGGACAGCGAACGCGCCCGCGCCCGCTCGATGGCGCTGCTGTCGGGGGCGGACTCGCGGCTGTCGGTCTTCCTGCGCGAATATCTGAAGGTCGTGACCAAGTCGAGCCTGGCCGCCTGGTCGACGCCGGACGAGCGCGGAGCGGCGCTTCTGGGGCTCGGACAGAAGAGCCTAGAGAAGATGCGCCTCGTCGCCCGCGATGTGGGCCAAGAAGCGCGCCGGGCTCTGTCGAGCTAGGCCGCAGGGGGCGAGCGACGGGGCAGCGAGAGGGTGATGCGGCAGCCACGGGGCGCCCCCGCACCTGATCTCTCGCTCCCGGCTGCGGGCTGAGCATCGTCGATGCGGATGTGGCCGCCGTGCGCTTCAGCGACGCGACGAGCCAGGGTCAGGCCCAGGCCAAAGCCCTGCTTTTCGCCGCGATGGGCAAAAGCGGGGCTCGGGGTGTGCGCCTTGTCGGCGCGATAAAACGGCTCCAGCACGTGCTCGCGCTCGCTCTCGGGGATGCCGGCCCCCTGATCTTCGACGGCGATGTCGATGAAGTCGCCGCGCTGACGGGCCAGAAGGACGATTGGCGGCGCCCCGTACTTGCCAGCGTTTTCGATCAGGTTGCCGACCGCTCGCTTGAGCAGGTTGCCGTCGGCGAACACCGCAAGCTCATCGGCCTCGTCGGTGGGCAGCTCCAGGCGCAGCGTTAACCCGGCCGTCTGCGGATGGCTGCGGGCCCGCTCGATGACCTGCTGCAGGAGCGGTCGCAGCGCCTGCTCGGCGGGATGCGTCGGCAGCCCGGTGGCCTGCAGTCGCGAGGTCATCAGCACATCTTCGATCAGGCGATCGAGCTCGCCCAGGTCGGCTTCGATCTCATGCAGCCGGCTCTCCGAGTCGGCATCGCGCGGCAGCAGCTCTAGAGCCAGCCGCACGCGGGCCAGCGGTGAGCGTAGCTCGTGCGAGACATTGGCCAGGAGCTCACGCTGACCGCGCATCAGCTTGTCGATGCGATCAGCCATGTCGTTCCAGGCGTACATCAGCTCTAGGAGCTCATCGCGATGCTGCGGATGATGCAGAGGGTGTGGATGGTGCGGCACAAAGGGATGACGCGGTCCACGCCGCAGGCGCCGACGGCTGCGCCGCCACGCTGCCCGGCCGCCCGGCAGCGGCTGGCTGCGGTCCGGCGCACACTCGTCGAGCTCGCAGCGCGGTGGTAGCGGGATGCGATAGGACAGCTCACCAGCCCCCAAGCGACGCGAGGCCTCGGTCAGCAGATCAATCGGTCGCGTGATGCGGCGGGCCAGGGGCAACGAAGCGATCGCCACCAGCAACAGCACGAAGGCGACGGCCAGCAGCGGTCGCCACAGCCAGCCCACTCCACCCGTCGACAAGTGCCGCGGCGGCGACATCTGCAAGAGCGCCATCGGGCGGCCACTGGCTGGCTCGAAGATCGGCGCCACGGCTGCCACCGCCCGGCGCTGATACACATCCTGTCCGCGCTGCAGCAGCGCTAGCTCGTCGGCCGCCGGGGCAGGCAGTGGGCGACCCACGCCGGCCAGCGTGTCGCCGGACAGATCGCGCACCGCAAGATCGATCTGAAAGTCGTGATGCAGCTGACCCAGCACCTGGCGCAGCCGCTCGCGCTCGCTGGGCTGGGCACTGGTCAGGAGCGGACGGTCCCCCAGCTGACTGGCGAGATGCCGCGCCAGGCGCTGCGTCACCTCGCGCAACAGCAGCCCGCGCTGGCCCCAAGAAAACACCGCCGTCGTCGTCACGCCGACGACTAGCAGCACGGCCAGGACATGAAAATAGATGCGCGAGTGCAGCCGGTTCATGTCGCCCCCCCATCGCGCGACAGCACGTAGCCGACGCCGCGCACCGTCTTTATGTAGCGCGGCTCGCGCGGGTTGGGTTCGAGCTTGCTGCGCAGCTTCGAGATATGAACATCGATCGAGCGATCGAAGGACTCGTACTCCTCGCCCTTCAGATCGTCGAGGAGCTGCTCGCGCGAGAGCACGCGGCCGGCCGCCTTGGCCAGCGTCACCAGCAGCTGATACTCGTAGCTGGTGAGCAGCACCGGCTTGCCGTCCAGCTGCACGCTGCGCGCGTCGTAGTCAATCTCCAGGCCACCGCTGCGGAAGCGTGGCCGGCTGCCTCCGGCTGGGGCGCCGCGTCGCAGCACCGCGCGAATGCGCGCCAAGAGCTCGCGCGGGTTGAAGGGCTTGGGCAGGTAGTCATCAGCGCCGAGCTCCAGCCCGACGATGCGATCGACATCATCACCCTTGGCGGTCAGCATCAGCACGGCGGTACTGGCCAGCTCGGGCGTGGCGCGAATGCGGCGGCAGACCTCCAAGCCGTCGAGCCCGGGCAGCATCAGATCGAGCAGCACGACATCGACCGGCGCCCGCCGCAATGCCGCCAGGCCGCGCTCGCCATCTTCGACGTGCTGAACGTCGATGTCGCCGCGGCCAAGATATTCTTTTAGCAAGCTGGCTAATCGGACATCATCGTCGATGAGCAGAGCGGTGATGCGGGCGGGCGGCATGGGCAGGAATTATTGCAGGAGGGCGAGTCGCTGCGGCGCTTATTCGCCGTGCGAGCGCTTGAACTGGCGGATGTGATCCGTCACCACGCGGCGCTGCTGCGGCGTCAGGGTGTCGTGTACTTCGACGATGGCCTGGGTCACCTGATCGGCGAGGGCCTTGCGCTCGGCTTCAACCTCGCCACGCAGCGCGCCAAGGCGACCGGCGTCGACCTGATCCGACTCGAAGAGGGACAGCGCCTGCTCCAGCTTGCCGCCGCCGCGCTGGTGGTGCTCCTCGAACGAGGTAAACAGGCGGTCGCGCACGGCGTAGATGCGCTGCCGCTGGCTGTCGTTGACCTTGGCGTCATCGAGCACCTCGTCGATGTGGGCGCTGACCATGCGCTTGACGATGGCCGCCTTGC
>CAZVMD010000338.1:0-7994 GCA_964628555.1 uncultured Myxococcales bacterium
GCCTTTATTACAACTTTTGGGATCGCATCATGGGGACAAATCACCCGCATTATGCGGAGGAATTCGAAGCCGTCACACAGCGCGCCACGCACCCACAAAGCGACGGGGCGACAGGCTCAGAGTCTCGGCATGAGTAGGCCCGGCGATTGGCAGATTCAGCTAGGGATCGGGCTGAAACCGATACAGATAATATGGCCCTACCGCCAGCTGCTCGCTGCGCGTAGCCCGCTGAACCCGATCGATCGAGCCGCACGTAAAATAGATCTGCCCGCCCGGCGCCAGGGCAAAGCTGATCGGCCAGCGGAAGCGCGGATCCTTGAGGATCGTCTCCAGGCGACCGTCCGGCGTCAGGCGCACCACGGCCGAGTGCTCGATATCAGACAGATACAGGCGCCCCTGCCGATCGAACAGCATACCGTCGCTCATCGTCGTCTCGGCCACGCGCTCGCTATGTTCGGCCAAGCTGCGCTCGGCCAGCGTCGGGTCGGCCAGGCGGAGGAGCGGAATCCGATACAGCGCCCCCTGGTTCAACGGGCTGTAATAGAGCCAGGTCCCGCTGGGATCGATCGCCAGGCCATCGACGCCATACTTGGGGCGAATGACTCTCCAGACTCGGAACGGCTGCCCTTCCACGACGATGTCAAAGGTCCCCGGGCTGACCGAGGGATGCCCGGCCAGGGCTCGCCGGCTGCGCCGCTGCGGTATGTTGAATTCGATCAGGGCGCTGTCGCGAATCAAAGATCCGGTATCGGAAATCCAGACGATATCACGCTTCTCATCCATCACCACATCATTAAGCATGCTGCCCAGCGGGGCGACCGCGGCAGGAAAGGCGTAGTCCTCGATCTCTTTCCCACTGTCGATATCGTAGCCATAAATTCTGGGGCGGTGGGAAAAGGCATAGTTTCCCGGGTCCAGGATCCATAAGCGCCCTCGCCGATCGGCCGATAAACCATGGATGGTCGTAAACTTATGCTGCAGCTCTGGCGCTGGGAAAGGAACCATCGCGCCGGCTTTAAGCTCTATCGTCTTGACGCTAGACTCGGGATCGCGGGCCAGGGCATCCATAAAAATGCGCCCCTCTGGCGAAATCGTAACGTGCATCGGCGGCAGCTCGAACTTGGCCACCACCTCTGCTTGACTTGCGGCTTGCAATGGGGGTTTGGTGCGGTCGGCAAGTCGCTGCTCCGAGCTGCAGCCAAGCAGGCTAATCACCAGGCACAGAGACCTCCGCATGTAGATATTTTCGCGTTATTTCGGGCCGCCGGCAAGGGCGGCGCGGCGGGCAGGAAAACACCGCGCGGGGCGAGCGCGCCAGCCGACCGGGGCAGCCTGGGTCAGCCCCATCAGCCGGGCCGAGACGCCGCGGTGAGGGGCTCATGTCACAGCGGCTGATCCGCGATATAGCGCTCTCGCTGTGGCAGTTCAGCCTCTACGAACTAACCGCAGAACAAGCGCGAATCTTGCGTTTTATTATCAAAATAGCCTTTCTGTTATGTTCTATTTTATTTGTTATTTTTTTGCTGTTTACGCCCCTCTTGCCGATGTTTCCTTTCCCCGGCGCCGACGGCAAGGTCTCTACCAGCTTTGTGATCTTCAGCAGCCCGCTGGCCGGCGCGACGCCGAGCGTCTCCTACGGCGCCGACGCTCATGCGTACTGGTGGATCTTGATTGTAAATACTTATGTGCTGGGCATCGGCGGCGAAGTGTTCTTAGGCCTCTTGGATGTATGGACCTACGAAAAGCTGTACCGAAAGCCCTATCCCTGGGAAGATGTAGTGATCTATAAGCTTGGCGCAGTGCTGATTGTTGTCGCGTCTGTATTTATCTTTTTTCCAAACGCAGCCCATGTACTTGTTACAGTCCTAACCGCTGCATTTTCCGCCGCAGCGAGGGCTGGCCAGGCACTGGGGCTACGGCTGCAGTTGCCGTTTGTGTGGATCGTTGCGCTCGCCTTAGTCCTGGATGATCTGCTGTTCTATATCGGTCACCGGCTGTCTCATAACGTGCGATTTATGTGGAAATTAGGTCATATCAATCACCACCGCACCCCGCGCCTGACCCGGCTGACGGCGGCCCCGGATTTTCAGCTCTGGTTCCTCAATGGCAGCCGCGGCTCTTTTGTTACACAGGTGATCGGTCACGCCTTTTTTATTGTGCTAATTGGCGAGGTCCGTCCCGAACAAGCGGCCGCTGGCGCGATACTGACCTCGGTCATCCGATTTATGAGTGCATCGACCGCCCACTCACTGGCCTGCTATGTCCTGTTTTCGCGCTCGCGCTGGCTGGCTGCCCTGGAAAATGTGTTCGTTATTGGGCGAGTGCACTATGTGCATCATTCGTCCCTGCCAGAGCACGACCGCGCCCGCGGCTGCAACTTTGCGGCCACGTTTTCGTTCTGGGACAAGCTGTTTGGCACGTATGTCCGCGCCCCCAAGGACGTGCCACCTACCGGCCTGTTCCACGAGGAGGACCTGCCAGGGAACCCGTGGAAGTTCGCCTATGCCGAGTGGCTGACGCTGCTGCTGGAGCTTTTTCGCAACCCCCTCCGGCTGTGGCCGCGGATCTTGTTTGGCTCGCCCGACTACACGCCGCCGGTCCCCGGCACCCTGCCCCCACGGCGACGCGACGCGGACCAGGATCGCGCCGCAGCCACCGGCGCATAGTAAGCGTCGCCAGGCCGCCCGCAGCGGCTGCGCGACAGCCATGGGCCGCGCTCCGCACCGTCGGCCCCTCCCTGCGCCGCGAGCAGCCAGGCCGCTCCCGAAGGCCACATTCCGCTCGGGAGGGGGACCACGCGGCTGGGCGGGCCGAGTACAATTTATGGCTGTGCGACTTGGGGTCTCGCTCTTTTGGGCCACTATTGCCTTCGGTCAGCTCGACTCCGCGACCGTCGGCGCCCACTGTCTGGATCCCGCGAACATGCGGGTCGGGCCGGGCTTTACCGATGGCGCGACGATCTGGCTGCCGGCCGCAGCCGGCCTGGGCACCGACGCGATCGATCTTTCGACGGGCCGGCTGCTGTTCACGGTCCCCGAGGCGGCCCAGCCCATCGGTCTGCATCAGGGCCGCTTGGTCGCCGTCACGCAGGCGCAGCAGGGCACCGACCCCTTCCCTCTTCGCATCGCGGTGTTCGATGGACGAGGCCAGCGCCGGCTGCTGTCGAAGGTGCTGGCGCTGCCGGCCTGGGTGACCGCGCCGCAGCCGCCGCATGCCGCCGAGCTTCTCACCCTGTATGAGGTACGGGGTGGAAACGCCGTCATCCATTGGACAGCCACCCAGTATGTGCCGGGGAAGAAGCCCGGCGAGCGTGAGTACTATCGTCGACGACCGGTGCTCGACCAGCGGACCACGGTCGATCTTGGGACGGGCCAGCTCACTTCCAGGAGCCCGCCGCTGTGGCCAGAGTCAACGATGTTCGGCCCGTCGCCGCCAAGCCTGTCAGCTGTGGTGATCACCCGCTGTGATGGCGGCGTCGCTGAGGCTTGGCGCCTGGGCAGTCACCTGTTTTCGCTGCACAAAAAGTGGCAGCCGGGCGAGCGCAAACCGCATGCAGTCGCGTTGACCGACTGGCATGCCACGACCAAAAAGGAGCTGCGACAGGTCTTACTGGCCGACTGCCCAATACCGGATGCCATGAACAATCCCATGTGGCTCTCTGCCGATTGGCGTCACCTCTCCACCTGGGCGCGAAGTGAATCGAGGGCGGACAGTCTTCCGATTTTCCGCGACTATCTGGTCTACGATTCGCAGACTGGTGCGCTGCTTTCGCGCTTGCCGTGGTCGACTCAAAACCCCGACGGAACGTTCAACCAGCCCACGGTCGCGGCGGGCCGCATCATCCGGGTCGTCTCAGAGAAGAGCGAGAAGAAGCTGCAGGTCTACTCGCTCGCTGGACAGCTCGCCTGGGAGCGCAAGCTGTAGCGATTTTCCGACGGCTTTTGCTGAAGGAACAGAGAGCGGCGAATCGGCATCCCTGGCGTCGCGAGTTCCCCGCCCGGAATCGCCGGTCACCGCCGCCTGGGCGCGTGCGATACTGACCAACATGCACGAGCGTGACCTGTACACCGATGCCTACCTGGACTCGATGCGCGCGGTGGGCGATCCCGCTGCCGATGCCGTGATCACCGCGCTGTACTCGGCCGGCGATGAAGCGGTGCAGCAGGCCAACCTGCTCTTGCGCGAGCTCGTCGACAACGACGACATTCCGGCCCAGAGCCTGCCGGCCAGCCTGCGCGACTTCCTGGCCGAGACGCAGGCCCCGCCGTGGGCCAGCCAGCAGGCGATCGAAGAAGGCTGCCTGCTGTTTCTGCGTCATGGCCCGCAGATGATCACGCTGCTCAATGTCTATTCGCTGCCGCTGACCTACACCGCCAAAAAAGGCGTGCAGGTCCTGGCCCGCACCAACCGCCTAAACAGCAACCCCACCCGCCGCATCGTCGAGACCGCGCAGATGGTCATCGATGTGATGAGCCCAGGTGGCCTGGCGCTGGATCCGCACAAGTTTGGCTCGGGCGTGCGCTCGGCGCAGAAGGTGCGGCTGATGCATGCGGCGATCCGTCACCTGATCCAGACCCGCGATCCCAGCTGGAACCCGGCGGACGGCGTGCCGATCAATCAAGAGGACATGGCCGGCACCTTGCTGACCTTTTCCACCGCCATTCTCGACGGGCTTGAGCGCATGGGAGTCCACCTCAAGCGGCAGGAACAGGAAGCGTACTATCACTGCTGGCGCGTCATCGGCCACTTCATGGGGGTGCAGGCCGCGCTGCGTCCCGAAGATCTGGTCGATGCGCGCGCCCTGGCCGATCGCATGCTGACGCGCCAAGAGGGCGCCTGCCCGGAAGGTCAGCAGCTGACGCAGAGCCTGATCAAGACGCACGAGCACCTGCTTCCCGGCAACGTCTTTGATGGCGTTCCAGTTCGCCTGATGCGCTACTTCGTGGGCGATGCGCGGGCTCGGCTGCTTGGCATTCCCGAGCAGGCGCCGGTACACACGCACGGCGGCATGCTGCGCCTGCTGTCGGGCATGGTCGACAACCTCAACGATGAAGTACACGTGCTGCGCCACACTTCAGAGCTGTTCGGTCGCGCCATGCTGCAGGGCCTGCTGTTTGCGTTCCGCGGACCGCGCCGCCAGCCCTTCGATCTGCCGACCGCGCTGCGACAAGAGTGGGGCATGAACTGGCGCGCGGTCTAGCGCTCCCCGGCTCGACCGACCCGCAAGCCACAGCCGGAGCCAGCGCAGAGCGCTCGGCGAGTCGCTCGCCGCAGCCGCAGCGACTTCGTCACAGGTATGCAGCCCCTAGTGCGCAAGCAGCCGGAACAAGGGGAGCGGGCCCAGGATGTTCATGCCGACGCTGAGCAAGATCTCGTGACGCAGCTGATCCGAGAGGCTCAGCACCTGATGCGAGAGCTCCAGCGACAGAAAGGTCGTCAAGGTGTACAGCGCGAGGCTGTGCTGGAAGCCCACCGCGGCCGTCCCCGAGGCGGCGCCGGCCACGAAGCGAGGCGTATACAGAAATAGGGCGCTGCCGAAGCGACCATAGCCTGCGCCCATGCCGAGCCGGCCAAGATGCTCGCCCCGTCCATCCACCGTCGGGCGCCAGCTGTAGCCCAGCTCGGGGAGCAGCCAGGCCGAGGAAATGTTCAGGCGCGCATCCGGCCAGCCGATGAGCGCGCCGCCGCTGACGTTGAACGCCGCTTGCAGTCCCAGGGCCGAGCTCGGCGGCCAGGAGCCGCCTACGTTCAGGCGCAGGACCGGATTCGCGAAGAGCTCGCGGTGCTCATCAGGGAGTGGGGAGCCAAAGCGGACCATTTCAGCCATGGTGCCGCAGGCCTCGCCCGAGGCCGGCCAGGTCACTGCCACAAGGCACGCCAGGAGCAGTCGCTTCATACCGACCATGCTACAGAGCCCGGAACGATGAACCAATGGCCCAGCCTACATCTCAGCAGGACTGCTCATATATTCCGCCCAGCACTACTAGGGGCCAAAGCCACAGCCGCTGTCAGCGCAGACCAGCTGTAATACGGCCACGGAGAGGCCGATGGTGATCAGCGTGATGCCGGGGGTGGCGAGTACGAGGCCCAGACCGATTTCGAGCGCCTGGTTTCGTCGCACCCGCTTGGCTGGATCGGGGATAAACGGCGGAGGAAGCGGAGGAGGCAGATCGAGGTGCGGTGCTCGCGGGCCAGCCAGCGCTGGGGGCGTGGCTAGCTCGACTGGCTCGATGTGCAGGATGTCGCTGACGGGCAGGCGCACTCGCTGCGTTCCGAGCTCCAGGTAGAGCTGGCCGCGAAACGAGTCGATCTGCAGGACGTACCCGACGAGGACGGCCCCCCCTTTGGCATAGACGCGCCGACCGGAAGCCGGCCAGCGCCGCGCCGGCTCGCTCCAGCTTTCGTCGCTGTTCAGCGGCTGCAGGCCGTCGCCCTCGTACAGGCGCAGCGGCTGGGCCGGCGACACACCGGGGCCCTTGGGATACAAGGGATCGTGGAGGTCGTAGCTGAGCTCCCCCGTATCGGTGGTGAGGAGCAGCGAAGCTTGCTCTAGGCGCGCCGACCGGATCGCCTGTTCCCGCTGCAGTCGCCACGCGACATACGGATAGCGAGACAGGGTGATGTCGATGACGGCCAGGCCGCCCTCGGCCAGGCGAACGAACGCCGCCCGCCCGCGCAACAACACCGGAGGCTGCGTGGTCCACGGTAGGCGCAGCCAGCCCAGCGTGACGCGACCGCGGCTCGATCCGCGACTGATGGTGAACAGGGCTCCATCGACGTCGTAGTCCAAGGCGCCGCCGCAGCGCATGTTGTCGCCTGGAGTAAGGTCTCGGCCCGCGGCCGCGGCGGGCATCGACAGCGTCGCCGAGATCAGCTCGCCCGGGCTGATCACCCAGGTCAGGTGGTTGGCGGTGCGCAGGACGCGATGCCCCTCGGGCGTGTCCGGCAGCGCGGTGCCGGAAAGCTGCTGACCGTCGCGCAGGCGCAGCGTGCAGCTTAAGCCTGGGCGCGCTGGCTGCAGCCGAGCTGCGGTGTCCCCCTCATCATCATCATCGGGGCCCGTCTGCTGGAGACGACGCAGGAAGCGCGGCCGCAGCGGCTCGGTGATGTCATACCAGGAGCTCGTCAGACCGCTTGGCGAGCGCAGCTGCAGCTGGTTTTCAGTCTGGACAAAGGAGCCAACCAGCTGCTCCTGTGCGAGGCTCCCGTGCTCCGCAGGTCGGCGCAGATCCCGCAGGTCGAAGACGCTGACACCGCGAGCTTGGCCGGCCACAAACAAGGCCGGGCCCGCCGCGTGCAGCGCGCGCACCGGCTCGGGCTGCTCGATCTCCGAAAGCACAGCCCCACCGTGCACAGCCCGCACCTCGATGCGCCGATCCACTACGCGATACACGGCAGAGGGAGTGCTCAGCTGAAATGACCCGCGCTGTCCCGCCGCGCTCTGCAGAGGACCAGACTCGCCCTGCTGTCCATGGCGGGTATCCACATGGGCCAGAGCGCAGGCCTGGGTGAGGCAGGCGATCGCCATGGCCATGCTGCACAGGCAAGACCACGCTTGACCTCGCATCGCTTCACGCTTGCTGTCTGTGCCTCGCATACTCCCCCGCTCCGCTGCCCTCTCGGCGTTCGCCGAGCCGGGTCAGAAGCTGCCTCGGTTGGTCAGCCGGCTCATGCTAAAGGGGTCCATCGCAAGTCTCAGGCCGAGCTTGCGCTCCCCGTGGGGCTCGCCCGCGTCGCCCCCAGCCGGCGGCCGCCCGAGGCATCACGGGAGCCGCGGTGTCACGACGAGCGCCGCTCTGCCACGCACCCAGCCCCCGTGCGGCCCGCGCGCCGGCAGCCGACATGCGCCTTCAGGCTCCATCAACACGCGCGACTTGCGCGCCATCCCAGCCTGGCTGCAGAGCTTGCGCACGGAGCTGCTCGCCTGCTCCTCCCGATCCATCTGTGCGGCGCTGGCAAAACAGACTAATTCTGTCTTCTATGGATCTTCTGGC
>CAZVMD010000339.1:0-7994 GCA_964628555.1 uncultured Myxococcales bacterium
CTGCAGTCCTGCGTGGCCGAGCACAGCAGCGGATTTTCCATGCAGTCGAGCGTCTCGCAGCGCCCGGTCTCGAGATTGCACGAGGCGTTCTGTCCACAGATGTCCGGCTTCTTGCTGCAGTTTCGATAGTTGTCCACAAACAGGGCATCGCAGCCGCCCCCCAGCAGGCTGAGCACACTGACCAAGCCAAGCGGCCAACACCTCATGGGCACTCCCTCCTACGACTGCGAAGATCAGGGCTCCGGCTTCCGTCGCGATGCGGGCGCATCCCGCTTGGCGCTGCCATCGGGATAAAACCCAGCCGGTGGCGGCTCGACGTTCGGATCGAAGCTCGGGGCGGGCGCGACGGACTCTGGCAGCAGCAGCAGGTCATTATCTGGCGCCTCCTTTACAACGGTGGGCCGGGCCGGACGACGGAACGACAGCCCCAGGCTCAGCGCACCGACGAAAAGCAGGCTTCCCCCGACCGCGGTCAGGACCGCGCCGGGGACCTGAGTGCTGTACAGCTGGTCACACTCCAGCATCGGCGCCACCGGCGCGCTCCGACACTGGCCGTCTAGAGCCAGCAGCGTTACCCCCGCGGTGAACAGGCCGAGGCCCGCGACCCCGCTCGTAATGCCAAGTGGCCGCAGCCAGCGGGGCGGCGGCTTCTCGCTGCGCACGTACACCAGCTTGGTCTTCTCGACTTCGACGATCTTCGTCTTTTCGGCCTGCTGCTTGCGCTCGCTCTCCTCGATCTCAGCCAGGGAGCGCGCGATGGCCTCGCTCCGCTCAGGCGGGATGTTCTTGTCGAGCGAGCGATAGAGCTCAAAGTAGACTCGCGCCGATCCCCAGCGCTCAAGCCGCCGATAGGCGAGCGCAATGTTGTAAAGAAGCTGCGGCACCGGCGCAATGGCGAACGCGCTCTGCAGATCGGGAACCACCGCCCCGTAGTCCTTGGCGGCATAGGCGCGCGTTGCGCGATCGTAAAGCTCGCGAAAGCGGCGGGCGCGCGCCGCCTCCTCATCCTGCGCCCACGCCGGGCTCCAGCCCCCCAAGCAGATGACGGCGAGTGCAAGCAGACCGCCGGCGCGACTACTCCCACGCGTCAATCTTGTAGTTGCCATTCTTAGAGCCCTTGGGATCCTGCGTCTTGCCCTTCTTGGCGCGGGGGAGCTTGCCTGGCTTTCCTTTGAGATCGGCTACGCCGGTCGGCCCGCCCGGCTCTCTCGCAGGACTGGCCGGTGCGACCTTCTGCTCGCTGACGGAAGGAGACACGACACCCCCATCGAGGACCGCGCTGGGCTGGCCGGCTGGCGTCGGCCGTACCGGGGCAGCGCCCGGCGAAACCAAAGCGGAGGCCGCGGAAGCTGGCGCCGAAGACACAGGCGAAGACGAAGCGGGACCGCCGATCCGCGGTCGCAGCGCAAAGAACAGTCCACAGAGGCAGGCCAGCGTCAGCAGCGTCCCCAGCGAGAGTGAGCGCAGCAGGTTCCGGCGTACCGCTACCCGCTCGCCGCGGCTACCACTTGTGGTGTTGTTGACGGCGTAGCTCTCGCGCGGGCTGGTCTTGTTGGCCATGCCGCGCAGGATGTCCTCGGCTTGGGCCGGTCCGACATCGGAAGTCCGCAGCTCGTCATCCCTCGCCGCCTCATGCTGGTGGCTCGGGCGATCCTCGATGCTGCCATCCTTCAGGCCGGTGCCGGCGAGCGCTTGCAGCTCCGCCAACGCCTCCGCCATGCTCGGCCGACCACCGGGCTTTTTGTCGAGCATCCGCTGCACAAGCTCGGCCAGCTTCGGCTCGATTCCCGGCACCCGCTCCCGCAGCGCGGGCGGGGGTGCAAACAGGTGCATGGCATACAGCTCTCCTGCGGAGGCCGACAGAAATGGCGGCGCACCATAAAGCAGCTCGAAGCTGATCACGCCCAGCGCATAGACATCGGTCTTCTCATCGGCGGGTCCCGAAGCGCGACACTGCTCCGGCGACATATAGGTCGGCGTTCCGATCAGGGTCCCGGTGCGCGTCTTGACCATTCGCTGGTCCTCGACCGGCGCCCCATCGGTCAGCACCTTGGCGATGCCGAAGTCGAGGATCTTTACCCGCTCGCCCCCTGCAAGATCATCCTCCGGAACCAGCATGATGTTGTCGGGCTTGAGGTCGCGATGCACGATGCGCTTCTTGTGCGTGACCGAGAGGGCCGAGGCTAGCTGGCGCAAGATGGGGAGCGCGCTGCTGCCCAGGTAGCTCCGCTCGTGGCGCTGACGCAGCGACTCGCCATCGAGGTACTCCATGACGATGAAGGCTTGGCCATCGGCGCTCTTGCCATGGTCATAGATGGTCACCAGGCTCGGGTGGGTGACCATACTGACTGCCTTGGCTTCGACGAAGAAGCGGCTGTTCGACTCTGGACTACTCAGCAGCTCGGGCCGGAGCACCTTGACGGCGGCGCGACGACCAAGCTCGGCATGTACGGCCTCGTACACTGCGCCCATGCCGCCTTCGGCGATCTTGCGCACGATGCGATAGGCGCCCAGCGTGCGGCCGATCAGCTCATCGAGCCTGCTGTCCTGCGGCGATGGACTGTCCACGTCAGTCATTATTCCCGTGCGACACGCGGGCCCTGGCCGCCACAGGAAGGCCGCCTTCGCCTGACTGCTGCGCGGCCGGGACAGCCGACATTCCCCGATGAGCGCCAGCGGGTCCCAGCTATGCGAAGGGACGGGCGAAGGCCCCGGGGCGAAGGCGCAGCTGACAGAGGCCGCATCCTGACGATCGTAGTGGGGCGCGCTCGCCGAAGGCAAGGCGCTCGCACAACCCGCTGTAGGCACGGCCAAATTCGGAAGCCGGCCCACGCAAGCGGCTCGCAGCCGGCTCAGCTCGGGCTTCAGCTTGTCTCTGCTCGTTCCGCTAATCGGTGGGCCGGCGACGTCATACGCAGCCCCGCTTTTTCCGCGCGCTGCAGCGCGGCTGGATTCCTGGGACGCGCTCCCGTGGGCTGCCGACTGAACGCCGACCATTCCGTTTTCGCGAACATAGTATGATGATCTGGTGAGTACCTCTGTCGGTGAGTTTCGTGGCACCGCGCGCTTTGAGACACTGGGGAGGCTCGGCCAGGGCGGCATGGGTACCGTCTACGCTGCCTTCGATCGAGAGCGCGGACTCAAGATCGCGGTCAAGAGCCTGACTGCCTCGCTGCAGACGATGGACGCCGAGCGGCTGCGGATGTTCAAGCAGGAATTCCGCGCCGTGCAGGACCTGCAGCATCCGAACTTGGTACAGCTCGGCGAGCTGTTTGAAGAGGAAGGTCACTGGTTCTTCACCATGGAGCTGGTCGAGGGCATCGACTTCCTGTCGTTTGTCCGCAGCGCCCCGGCCGAGCCAGCCGAGGAGGTCACAAGCGACGTCGATCTCTCCGAACACTCGCCGCGTACTGGCGGAGCGGCCGCGATGCTGCCGCGCACGACGATCGCCGCTGCCGCGAAGTTTCATGAGATGCGGCTGCGCAGCGCGCTCGCCCAGCTGACGCACGGCCTGCGCACCCTGCACCAGCATGGGAAAGTGCACCGCGACATCAAGCCGTCCAACCTGATGGTGACCGAGGCTGGGCGGCTGGTCATTCTGGACTTTGGCATCGCCTCGGATCTGAAACAGAGCGAAGACTGGGCGGAGTCCCGCACGATCGGAACGATTCAGTACATGGCGCCAGAGCAGGCCGCGGGTCAGGCGGTATCCCCGGCTGCCGACTGGTACAGCGTCGGTGTTGTGCTCTACCAGGTCCTGACCGGACAGCTCCCATTTAGCGGCTCTGGGGAAGAGATCCTGACGGCCATCCGGCATCGGGAGCCGACCCCGGTACACGAGCTCGTTCCTTCGGTGCCTTACGATCTCGCCCGCTTGTGTACGGATCTCCTAAGTCGCGATCCGTCCGCTCGGCCGACCCCAGAGCAGATCCTCGATCGGCTGCAGGTCTACGCCGGGTCGGTGCCCGCGGTGTACCACCCGCCGTCGGAAGAGCTGTTCATCGGGCGGCAGGAAGAGATCTCGGCCCTGCGCCAGGCCTTCGCCGACACCCGCAAGGGCCAGGGCGTGACCCTGCTTTTGTCTGGTGAATCGGGAGTCGGCAAGAGCTTCCTGGTTCGCCACTTTCTGCGCGAGATCGGGCACCGCCATCGCGGCGCCGTCGTGCTGAGCGGCCGCTGCTATGAGCGCGAGTCCGTTCCGTACAAGGCGATAGATGCGGCGATCGATCGGCTTGGCCTGTACCTGCAGCACCTGCCGGAGTCAGAGAGTCAGCCGCTCTGGCCGACGCACTTCGGACTTCTGGCCAAGCTCTTCCCGGTGCTTGAGCCGCTGCTGCAGCCAAGCGGCGGTCCCGCTGTCCACATTCCGGAACCAGCGCAGATGCGACGCTACGCCTTCATGGCGCTGCGCGAGCTCTTCGGGCGCATGGCGCGGCGGGCCCCGCTGGTCCTGGTCATCGACGATCTGCAGTGGGCGGATGCCGACAGCTTCGTGCTGCTCACGGAGCTGCTGCGGCCGCCCGAGCCGCCGCCGCTGCTGCTCTTGGCCACCGTGCGTACGGGCCGGACCGATGACCTGGGCGCCAGCCGCCCGCAGCCGCAGGCCCTGCCGGGTGAGGTGCGTCGGCTCCACATCCGCAAGCTGCCGGACGCCGACGCCCGCGCGCTGGTGCTGCAGCTCCTGGGCAGCGCCGACACCGGTGCTGAGCGCCTAGCTGACCAGATCGCGCGTGAGGCGCAGGGGCATCCGCTGTTCATCGATGAGCTGGTGCGCGTGCGCCGCCAGCATCACGGTCCCAGCGTGGCCGCCGAAGCAGCGCCACTACGCCTCGACGATGCGCTGTGGCAGCGCGCGCAGCAGATGGACAGCAGCACTCGCAAGCTGCTGGAAGTGATTGCGCTCGCCGGCGTACCGATTGCGCAGGAGACGGCCCTTTTGGCCGCGGCCGCCGAGCCGGCCCACTTTGACACGCAGCTCGCCGAGCTGCGCGCGGCGCGGCTGATCCGCTCCAACGGTGCCCGGCGCTCCGACACCATCGAGCCCTACCATGACCGCGTCCGCGAGTCGGTGCAGGCCCACCTAAGCGAGCAGGCGCAGAAGATCTGGCATGGCCGGCTGGCGCTCGCGCTAGAGACGCTGGGCACGGACGATCCGGAGGCCCTGGTCATCCACTGGCTGGGCGCCGGACATCCCGAGCGCTCTGCCGCCTACGCCGAAAAAGCCGCCGAGCAAGCCTCTGCGGCTCTGGCCTTCGAGCGCGCGGCCCGGCTGTATCGACAGGCGCTGGAGATCGGTGCGGCGACCGGAGCGCGACGGCGAGAGCTGCTAGTCCAGCTGGCCGAAGCGCTGCACAACGCCGACCGCGGCTTTGAAGCAGCGCAGATCTTTCTGCAAGCCGCCGAGGATGCCCCCGCTCAGCAGGCCAGCGTTCTGCGACGACGCGCCGCCGAGCAGCTCCTGCGCAGTGGCCACCACGAAGAGGGGGTGGCGGCGATGCAGCAGGCGCTACATGACCTGGGGCTGGGGATGCCCACGTCCATGCCCGAGATCATCGGCTCGCTGGCCATGCACCGCACCTGGCTCAGCCTGCGCGGCCTCCACTTTACGCCCCGGCCCGAGAGCGAAATCGACGGCACCGAGCTGGCTCGGCTCGACGCGCTGCTCGCCTGCGGCAACACCTTTGGCGTGGTCGATCCGCTGCGCGGCATGGAGTTCGCGTCCCGCCAGGCGCTGCGTGCGCTGCGAGCCGGCGAGCCCTCGCGAGTCATCTTTGCGCTCTTGGTCAACGCCACCGGACTCGCGGTTGGCGGCGGCCAGGACGCCTGGGAGCGCTCCGAGCTCATGATGGACCGAGCCCGCGAGCTGCTGCGCCAGACGGACAAGCCCTATCCGCATGCCTTCCTATTAAACATGGATGGCATCCGGCATCTGACGGTTGGCAACTTCCGCGCGGGCCTGCAGCTCCTCGATCAGGCCGAAAAGATCTACCGCGAGCGCTGTATCGGCGTCGGCTGGGATCTGGCCACCCTGCGCATTCAGTGCGCCGATGCGGCCTACTTCCTGGGCGATCTGCAGCGCATGACGCGTGAGCTTTCGCAGGGCATGGAGGACGGAGAGCGGCGCGGCGATCTGTATCTTCAGACCTGCCTGGGAATCGCGACCAGCTCCTTTTTCGCTCTGATGCGCGATGACCCACAGGGCTGCCGGAACGACGTCATCAAGCACGTGCGCAACTGGCGCTACCCCGGGTTTAGTCACTATCACGTCATCGCGCTGTGGCGGACCGTGCACAGCTATCTCTACGAGCGACAGGGCCACACCGCCTATCGTCACCTGCACGATGAGATGCCCAAGGCCGGCAAGGTGCTGGTGCGGCTGGTGCCTAGCCTGCGCATGCAGGACACCGACCTGCGGGCCCGCTGCGCCATCGCCGCTGCACAGGGGGATCCGCGCCGCCGCAGCGAGCTTCTGCGCGAGGCCGAGCGCCACGCTGTGGCCCTGGACAAGGAACAAGCCATCTGGGCCGAGGGGCTTGGCGCCATGGTTCGCGCCGGCGCAGCAGCGGTGCGGGGAGCGGCGCACAAAGACGAGGCGCTACGCGCGCTCGCGCACGCCGAAAAGCGGCTGCTAGCCGGCGATCGGCTGCTGCATACCCAGGCCGTACGCTACCGCCGCGGCCAGCTCCTGGGCGGCGCGCAGGGACAGGCGCTGCTCTCCGAGAGCCAGGCCTGGATGCAGCAGCAGGGTATCGTCCAGCCGGCGCGCATGGTCGCGATGCTGCTTCCCGGCTTTCCCGACTGACCACGCCACCCGAGGCCAAGCCGCCGGGCGCCGCAAGCGATTACCCGCCTGCCGGCTCTTCTTCGTGAGCAGAAAACACCTTATATCCCCATACGCCGACAAATGGGATAAGAAGATCCAGCGTACTATAAAAGTATACAGTCATAACGCCCTTAAGCCCTGGACTGGTCGCTGCCCAGCCAACCGCATATAGCGACATGATTCCACCAAAAAAAGCCCCAATAAATAGCATTACTCCGGCTGCTTTTGGTGAATTTCTCAGCGCCAGAAGAAATGCCAAAATGACACCGGGCGTCACAACACATACCGCCATCACCGCGGCGGCCCATACAAGCGTAGGCTGCGGATATTCGGCATTAACCAGATCATTTGATAGATAACTCGTCACAGAGCCATATTTCTTTTGCAGTGCAGGGACGGGAGAAATCGCGCAGAGCCACTCACATCGCTTCTGCTCGCAGGTATTCTGGATGGGACACTTGAACATCCAGATAAGCTCCGTGGCCAGCACCGCGCTCACCCGCCAAAGCGCCATAACACCCAATATAATCACAATAACCTTCTTTGAATTTACTATACTCCTGAATTTCATTGACATATTTCTCCCTGGTTTGCGGCTTAACGGCTAAGCAGAAGAATGACGCTACTCTACTGAGTTTGAGGGGTCAAGGCTGGCGGGGGGCGTCTAGCCGCGGCTTTCGGCCCATCATCCGCCGACCCCAGCCAGAGGAGTGCGCATGTTGAAAAAAGGCGTTCGAGGCATTGGCGTCCGTCCGCTGCAGTCGGCCCTGAACTGCTGGACTCGCGACAGTCATCAAGGAGGCCAACAGACGGATCTGCGACAGCACGACGAAGATTGAGCCTACGGCGACAACACCCGCTTCGTCGTCCGTCGCTTTCAGCTGCAAAACGGCCGCGACCACACCGGGGTGGCGGACGAAGCCTCGGCGCCGCCCTCGGCCTCAACACCGAGGCAGACTCCCCCGTTTCCGCGCCAGCTGGCACCGAGGAGCTGCCGCAGGGCGATCCCAATGGTGCACGGCTCTTCCGAACCTCGCGTGGCCGGTAGCAGAGCTGGCCTTCGGGACGGCGCCCGGTGACCAGGCACGGCCCAGCCCCCCTGGGCGACGGTGCAGCCGCCCGGAGTAGCGGCCTATGGCGGCGCCCTCACGGGGCGGCAGGGGGTGCTTGC
>CAZVMD010000340.1:0-7987 GCA_964628555.1 uncultured Myxococcales bacterium
CACTGGGCGCTTGTTCCGGCGGTGCCACCAGTGGACAGACCGAGGTCAAGAACAGCGCCTTCCGTGACGGCCTGCCACCGACAGTCCGCGACGGAGACAAGCTGGCGCTCACCGACCAGAACGTCGACTACATGCTGGCTCTGCGCTCAGCCGCGCTGAAGCTGACCGGCAACTATCCGACGTTCACCGAGATCAGCGAGCTGCGTAGCGCGCCCGATCAGAGCACGACCTACGCCGCCCGCATCGACGCCTACATGGCCTCGCCGGCCTTCGCTCGCGAGCAGCTCTCGTTCTGGCGCAACACCTTCCGCATGGGCACGCAGGACACGGTGGGGACGCCACCGGCCAAGATGGACTTTGCGCCGACCTATGCGGCGCAGCTGGTGGTGAGCGAGATGCCGTTCACCAACATCGTGACCGCGACCAGCGGCACCTGCCCGACGTTCAACGCCACCACGGGCGTCTTTACGGCCGGCACCTGCGCGAACAACGCCAGCGTCATCTCGGGCGTGCTCAGCGACGAAGGCGTGCAGATGCAGTTCAACTCGTCGATGGCCTTCCGGCGCGCGCGCTGGGTGCAAGAGACGTTCATGTGCAGCCGCTTCCCGACGGAGCAGAACGGCACGCCGGTCAAGTACCCCGGCGGTACCTACAACTCGCCGTGGCCGTGGAACAGCATCTCGGGCAAGGAGAGCCTGCCGACCACCCGCGTCGATTTCCAGGCCAACGATGTCCTGATCTGCGCCAACTGCCACTCGACGCTGAACCACATCGCGCCGCTGTTCGGCAAGTTCAACGCCATGGGCATCTTCACGGCGGGCAATACCTTCCAGGTGACGACGCCGATTCCGGGCGAGCCAGCCACGCTGCTGGCCGACTGGCTGCCCTCGGGTGAGACGACGGCTTGGCGCTACATGAAGCCGGCGACCACCCTGCCTGAGCTGGGTGCGGCGATTGCGGCGGACCCCGGCTTTGCGCGCTGCGTTGCGACCCGCATGTGGAACTGGGCGATGTCGCGCGGTGACGTGGTCAACGACGGCCTGCCTCTGACCGACTCGCTGGCGACACAGCTGACGACGCAGCTGGTGGCCGAGAACTACAACGTCAAGAAGATGGTCAAGCGCATTTTCACCGACCCGTACTTCGTACGGTACTAGGCCCAGACGAGGAAGCGAAGGAGCAAACACATGCGCAAGGTTTCAGATTTGCTTAAGAGCCTAGCGAGCTTCGGTCTGTGTGCGTCGCTGGGCCTGCTCGGTTCGTGCGGTGGCGGCAGTCCGCAGACGATGCCACCGGAAGAGATGATGATGACCCCGGCTCCCCAGGAGCCACCACAGCCGGAGATGGGCTTCAACCACGACGGCACGCTGACCCTCGACATCGATCCGTTCAAGGACGGCTTGAACGTGTCGAAGGAAGAGAGCGAGCGGACCCACTCGTGCGGCAAGATCAGCTATCGCACGATGGGCAACATCCTCTCGCGCCGCGGCCTGACCGTCGCTGGGGCGGGCACGCAGTGCAACGATGGGCAGCCGTTTGACTGCCAGGTGCGCGACCTGTACCGCAACGGCAACCTGGTGCTTGGCATGGCCAACTATCCGGCCCGCGCCGCGGAGTCGGATCGCAGCACCACCGGTGGCTTGGTCAAGGTGAACGACATCCTGATCGCCGCCATGGAAGAGCTGATCACGACCGCCGGTGCGACGCCCAACCCGAACGGTGCCTTTGGCGCGACCACCGACTGTGCCGGTACCGCGCTCTACGATGCGCAGAACAAGTGCCTCGCCGATGGCTTCGCGTGTCTGGTGGGTGTCCCGCTGACGCAGGGCCAGCTTGACCAGTGCAGCTCCGCTGTGACCGGCATGATCGGCAGCGGCGTTCCGGCGCTCGATGCCAAGCGGCTTACGGCGGCCGCCCTGGCCTCAACCATCTTTCTTTGCGACTAGGGAGGGAGACTATGACACGCGAATTTCCTTTGCGGGGAGCCTCCCGCCGAGAGTTTGTACAGGCGGTGATGACCGCCAGCGCGGTGCTGGGTCTGGGCCCGACCCGCGCGTTTGAAGTCCTGGAAGAGATGGGTGGCAGCGCCCTGGCGCAGGCCGCGCAGGTGCCGCGTCGCTCGGTCAACATCGTCGCTGGCACCGGCGGCTTCGCCTGGTTCCACTTCCTCTGGCCGGCACCGCAGGTTATCTCGAAGTTCCGTCCGGAGTTTTCGTACGACGACAAGAACCGCGCGACGATGATCACCAGCGCCGACAGTCAGTACCTGGAAGGTCGGCCGCTGTACGTGCGCAACATGAACGGCAAGAAGCTCTGGGACAAGTACGGCGAGCGCAAGCTGGTCAGTGCCTTTGTCGCTGGTTCGCCGAACGCACACCAGGTGGCACCGACCGTGGCCAACAACACCAACACCATCCCCAATGGTGTCGGTGGCAACGTCGGTCTGTTCGCGGCCTCGGCGGCCATCCAGGGCACGCTCAAGGCCCTGGTGCCGGCCATCGGCATCCGCAACACCGACGGCACGGCCATGCCCTATGGCACGGCAGCCGGTGCGCCAGTGGCCGCCTCGGTGGCCAACGCGGACTCGATGGTGGGCCTGTTTAGCAGCGCCGCTGCTCGCTTGGCGACGCGCCTGAAGAACCCGCAGAACCAGCAGGTCTTCGACCTGTACTACAAGGCCTTCCTGGGCCTGACGCGGACGGCCGACAAGGCGACCTATCAGCGCGCCTATTCCGACGCCAAGCTGGCTGTTGAGCTGCTGTCCAAGAACCTGGGCGATCAGCTGCGACCCAAGACGGGCCAGGTCAACATGTGGTGCGGCGGAGCAGCGCCGGTCAACGAGAAGGTCGACGCCATGGCCCAGGCGCTGATCGTCACGTCCAACGCCTTCAAGCTGGGCCTGACGGCGCAGGTCAGCTTCCCGGTGTTCAACGACGACCCCCACCCGGCGTTTGCGAACCTGGCGACCTCGCTGCGCATCGTTGACCAGATGCACAGCATGCTCGAGTTCTTCATGGACGACCTGGCGACCACCAACGATCCGGCGTTTGCTAACCGCAAGCTGTCGGACGCGGTGATCCTGACGGTGCACGGCGACACCGGCAAGCGGCCGTTCGACAAGAGCAACTGGCCTGACGATCCACCGGCCAACTGGATCTACCTGATGTCGCAGGGCCGCGTGAAGCCCGGGTGGTACGGCGATATGGTGGCGCCTGCGAACGGGGCTGGCGTCGGCACGCGCACCAACTGGGATCCGCAGACCGGCCAGCTCAATGCCAACATCTCGAATGCCGTGGTGCTAGAGACTGCCCTGGCCTCGATTCTGTATGCCGTGGCCAACGGTGACGATCGTCGCGTCCGCGACTTCTACACCGCCAACGCCTACACCGGCACGCAGAACCCGCTGCTCAGCGGCTAAGCGGCGAACACAAGCTCCGTCGGCGTTTGACTAGCGCGGCGGTGAGTGGGCTTGCAGGCTCGCTCACCGCCGTTTTTTTATTCGGCCTCTGGTTCGCCGCGGTCGGGCGTTGGCGCCGTCGTTGGCTGGTCGCTGCTGGGGCTGGCGTGGGCGCCTGGGACGACGTAGCGCTCGTCGAGCCAGTTGCCCAGATCGATGCGCTGACAGCGCGCCGAGCAGAACGGACGATAGCGGTTGTCTGCGGCAAACGACGTCGCGTGCTTGCAGATCGGACAGCTGGCAGCCGCGCTCTGCGGCTCCGCGGGAGAGGTGGACTCAGCCATCGATGAAACCTCGATCACAACGCTTGGGGGGACGGTGGCAGCGCCGCGCACAAGCGGGCTGGCGATTGCCGAAAATCGCCTCCCACCGCCGTCGAAAATGCTCATAATCACGGCCGACCATGGCGTTCTACCAAGATCCTCCGGTTCTGCGAAACCAGTTCCTTTTCGACCCGCTCTTGCAGGAGCATCTGCAGCGTACGCTGCCGCCTGAGCTCTTCGCCACGGCCCAGGGTTCGCTAAGTGAGCTCGGCGAGCTCTCGGCCGACAAGCTGTATCGCCTGCAGCTTGCCGATCGCTTAGCCGAGCCGCGCCTGACGCAGTGGAATGCCTGGGGCCAGCGCGTCGATCAGATCGAAGTGACACCGCTGTGGCAGGAAGCGGCGCGCCTGGCGGCTCGCTTTGGGGTGGTCGGCGGGGCCTACGAGCCCGGGCCGGGTGAGCACGCGCGCACGCTGCAGTTTGCGCACGCGTATCTGTTTCATCCCTCGACCGATGTCTACAGCTGCCCGCTGGCCATGACCGACGGGGCTGCCCGAACTTTGTTGGAGCTCGGCAATCAGCCACTGATTGACCGCGCGGTGTCGCGCCTGACCTCGCGCGATCCCGACCGGATGTGGACCTCGGGGCAGTGGATGACCGAGCGCACCGGCGGCTCTGACGTCGGCTTGTCAGAGACCGTGGCGCGTCGCGAGCCGAGCGTGGGCAGCGATGTCTATGCGCTGTATGGCACCAAGTGGTTCACCTCGGCGACGACGGCGCAGATGGCCCTGACCCTGGCTCGGCCCGAGGGCAATGGTCCGGGGGGGCGCGGCTTGGCGCTGTTCTATGTCGAGGTCCGGCGAGCCGACGGCAGCTACAACGGCATCCAGGTCAACCGGCTCAAAGACAAGCTGGGGACGCGCAAGGTGCCGACCGCCGAGCTGACGCTAGAGGGCGCCTTGGCGGTGCCGGTCAGCGGCCTGTCCGACGGCGTGCGCAACATCAGCACCATGCTCAACATCACGCGGACCTGGAACGCCGCGATGTCGGCGAGCAGCATGCGGCGAGCTCTGGCTTTAGTGCAGGACTACGCCGGGCGGCGCGTGGCCTTCGGCGCCACCATCGCCGAAAAGCCGCTGCATCAAGAGACGCTGGCCGGAATGGCGGCAGAGACCGAAGCGGCGTTCCTGCTCG
Organism: uncultured Myxococcales bacterium; assembly: GCA_964628555.1. GTDB lineage: Bacteria > Myxococcota_A > Polyangia > Palsa-1104 > JAEUJZ01 > JAEUJZ01. Next base: position 4,915 of record CAZVMD010000340.1, read on the forward strand.
CCTTCCGCGTCATCGCTCTTCTGGGACGCATCGAGCGCCGGGTGGCCAGTGCCGAAGAGCAGCAGCTCTTCCGCGTCCTGACTCCGCTGGCCAAGCTGACCACTGGTAAGCAAGCCGTAGCCGTCGCCTCCGAGGCGCTGGAGGCCTGCGGCGGCGCCGGCTACGTCGAAGATACGGGCCTGCCGCTGCTGCTGCGCGATGCCCAGGTGCTGCCGATCTGGGAAGGCACGACCAACGTCCTGTCGCTCGACGTGCTGCGGGCGGCGACCGGGCTGGATGTGCTGGGGCTGGTGCGTCGCGAGTGTGAGGGTCAGCTCAAGCTGGGCAGCGCTGCCAGTCTGCGAGCGGCCTGCGAGGTGGTGGAGCGCTCGCTGCGCGACACCGCAGAGTGGCTGAGCGTGGTCTCGACCCAGCCGCACGCGATCGAGGCGGGGGCGCGAGAGCTAGCGCTGACCCTGGGGCGCACGCTGAGTCTGGCGCAGCTGATTGGCCACGCCGGCTGGTGTCTTTCTCATGGGCGCGGTGAGCGGGCTGCCGCGGCGGCGCGGCGCTTTGCTCGCCATGGCGTCTGCCGGCTCAGCTCTCCGGCCGAGCTGACCAGCTCCGATCGCCGCATCCTGCTTGGCTTGCCGGCTGGCAGCCAACGGCTCTGAGCAACGGGATCCCGCCATGCAGTGGTCGCTATACGACGAGCTTATCCGCCGCGCTACGCAGGACGAAGCCGTGGTCATCGCCGCTCGCCAGAGCTGGGAAGTGCTGACCGGCGCCGTCTCGCCCGAGCACGACCTGTACCACGAGCGCAGCGAGGCCTTCGTCGAGTGGTTTCTGATCGAGCGCCGCGATGGGGCGGGCCTCACGACCGTCGAACAGCAGCTGATCCGCAGCGAGACCGAGGCGGGACCGCCGGGCTTTCGCGAGCTCTTGCTCGCGCTACAAGCCAGCCAGCGCAGCCTGTTTCGCGTCGTGCGGCTGCGGCCAGGGGGGCTGCTACTGGATGACCTCTTGCGCGGGACGCGCTTTGTCGTGGACGAGCGACGCAGCCTGCCCGGCGTGCTGGCCGGCGATCTCTTCGAGGCGCGACTGATCCCCGATCCCGACACTCCCTATCGTCTGATCCTCGGGCGCGCCGTGCTCTTTCATCCGCGTGAGGCGGCGGCCGTGCTGCTGCAGCTAGCCCAAGAGGTGCGTCGCCGCGCCCCGCTGGAATCGCCGAGCGCATTTCTGGAACAGCTGCTGCGCCTGCGCCTAAAAGCCTTGACCTATCGTCACGTCTCGCCGGCCCGTATCTACAGTGCCGCACACGGCGCTTAGCCTCGTCTTCCTTCCCTTACGCCGCAGCCGCTCGGCGCTGCGCCCCCCCTGCGATCCGGACTGCTAAGCCTGCGAAAAATCGGAAGCGATAGGCGCCGGTTTGATAACATGTGAGCCGATGCGCATTCGCGTCCTTTCGCTCCTCGCCGTGCTCTTGGGGCTGGCATTCGACGCTGGGCAGATGACGCTGCCCACCGCCCGTGCCGAGGGAGCGGTCACGACCGGCCTGACGCTGCGCTGCAATCCGGCGCAGGCCGATGTCTTTATCGATGGCGAAAAGCTGGGGCAGACACCGCTGTCGGGGCCGCAGGCCTTGACGGCAGGAGAGCACACGATCCGCGTCAGTCGTCCCGGGTACACGCCGTTTATCGATGTCTTTCGCGTCAAGTCGGGCAGCCTGACGCCGCTCGAAGTCGAGCTGATCCCGATCTCTGGCGTGCTCCGTCTGACCGTCGAGAACAAGGCCGCCCACGTCTATATCGATGACAAGTATGTCGGCGACAGCCCAGTCGAGAGCGAGCTTACTACCGGTGCGCATCAGGTCCGGGTCGAGCTCGCAGGCCATACCCCCGAGTCGTTTTCGGTCAACGCGGTCGCCGGCCAGGTCATCGAGCGCAGCCTGACGCTAAAAGAGCTGCCCGCCGATCAGAACCCCTACGCCGTAAAGCCGGCGCCGCCCCCCAAGTGGTATCAGAAGTGGTGGGTGTGGACGGCCGCCGCGGCCGGCGTGGCAGTCGTGGCGACGGCCATCATCGTCCCGGTGGTCCTATCGAACCGCGACCTCTGCGACGGTCGGCTCGATGTCTGTCGCGACGCCCGCACCACTACTTCGGCGCTGCAGCTCCAGCTGCGCTTCTAAGCCGTCGCTGTCCCCGCCCCCGGCTAGCCCGCCCCTGCGCCCTCGCCAGCGCTGGTTCACGTCACGCGGGCGCACATGTCTGCGAAAACACCGCGCTATCCGGGTATGATGAACCAGGGGCCCCATGTCCTTGAGCCTGCAAGAGCTGCGGCTGTTTCTCGAAGAGCTGTGCTGTGAGCTCAGTCGCTTTCGGCACATGGTTGAGCAGGGCCAGCCGCCCGATGCCCTGTGCATCGAGCGCGAGTTTCCGCTCTCGCCCGGCGGGCCCTATGCCGACATCCACGTCAGCAGCCTCCGCCCGGGAGATGTTCCGCCGTACTTCATCGAAGTGAAGTTTGGCGTGCCCGATGATGAGCTGCTGTCGCGGCTGCAGCTCAAGTACGGCCAGCTGCCACCTGCGCTCAGTGAGCCTGCCCGGCTGATCGTCGTCGTCGATCTGGCGGCACGCGACAACCGCAGCCAGCTCGCGGCCGCACTGCGGCGAGTCGTGCATCCGCAGCTTGACCTGGAAATTTGGGACGAGCAGCGCCTGCTTGGCGAGGTCGGGCGCATCTTTGGGGTCACCGCCAAGGTGATCGATGAGGACAGCCTGCTGGCCATGCGGCAGGCGGTGCAGAGCACCACCGCGCGCTATGCCTTCGGCGACGATGCCGCCGCCCCGGTGACGCCGCTTGGCAGCCAGCTGCTGTGGCGCTTTGCCTTCTGGCGACTGCGGCAGATTCGCAGTCAAGCCGGCCGCTCGACGCGCGACATCCTGCCGCCTGGCGTCTATCACGGCGTCGCGGTGGTCATCGCCGATCTGTGCTCGTTTTCTAGCTTTGTGCGCGACACCCCCGACGATCAGATCGTCCGCGACAGCCTGACCTCGTTTTATTCCAAGGCGCGCTACGAGGTCGTCAACCG
>CAZVMD010000341.1:0-2461 GCA_964628555.1 uncultured Myxococcales bacterium
TTTCACTGTTGGCGGGGTGGACGGGACTTGAACCCGCGGCCTCCGGCGTGACAGGCCGGCGTTATAACCAACTTAACTACCACCCCAAAATTGGGCTGTACTGCTTGAGTTTCGAAAGAACTTCCTGGGTGGGCGCAACAGGGCTTGAACCTGTGACCCCCGGCTTGTAAGGCCGATGCTCTACCACTGAGCTATACGCCCTTGCTTCGTGACAGGCTGGGGACAAGTGGTGCCACAAAGTTCAGTCGATGCAGCGCGTCCAGGCGGCTGTAACAGGTAGCAGAGCGCTCGTAGCGGGGTCAAGAGAATTTTTTCGTTAGGTTCTCAATTGCCGCGCGGCTTTGGTCGGCGGTGCGGCGCGGGCGGCTAGGCGCGCGACGGCTCGACTTGGATTCGCCAGCGCTCCAGTGGCGCCGTGGGCTGATCGAGGTCGTCGAGGAATCGCGAGCGGCGGAGAAGGCCGGCTGGGCCGCTGGTCTGCGGATGGCAGAGGTACAGCTCATCGCGGGCTCGGGTGATTGCGACGTAAAAGAGGCGATGCTCCTCGGCCAGAGCGCTGGGCTGGCTGGTGCTGTCGCCGGTCAGGGCGCTGCGGGCGGCCTCGCTCAGGGCGGGAGCGGCGGGGAAGAAGCCCTCGGCCAGCCAGACGACAAAGACGATGCTCCACTCAAGCCCTTTGGCCTGGTGGACGCTGGATAGGACGACGGCTTGGTCTTCGTCGCGGGCCCGCGGCTCGAGCTCTTCACCGAGCGTCGCGCTGGCCAGGAAGGCCGAGAGCGCATCGCTGGGTCCCAGCGGCAGGGTCGGCTGCCCACCGGGAGCGGTGCTGTGAGCGTCGCCGCTGCGACACAGACCTTCCAGATCGGCGAGGCGACTCTCGGCATCGGCGAACACGCGGCGAGCGTAGTCGCGATAGTGGCGGTCGAGGACGTGCGAGAGGAGCCGGGCCGGCATATGTGCGCGCTGGGCATCGCGGCGCAGCAGCTCGCGGAGCTCGGCCAAAAGCGCAAACAGTCGGGCCAGACCCCGCTTGCTCTCGCCGCGCGCGTGCCGCAGCAGGCGATCATTCAGGTCAGCGATGGCCTCGCCGGCCGCGAACTGCTGGTCGAGCTCGCCGAGGATGCGCGCTCGTCCGGTATCGCCTAGGCCGGCGACCTGCCGCAGCACGCGCGTCCAGGCGATTCGATCGTGTGGATTGTGGCACAGGCGCAGGAAGGCCAGCGTGTCGCGAATATGGGCCTGCTCGCTGATTCGCTGGCCCGAGCGAACTACGTGCGGGACCTGGCAGCGCAGCAGCTCGACCTGCAGCTCGCGGGCGTGACGATGGCTGCGATAAAGGACGGCGATGTCGGCCGGTCGCACGCCCGAGCCGATGCGCTCGACGATGCGCTGGACGACGAAGCGAGCCTGCAGTCGCACATCGGGAAGTGCGATCAGAGCCGGGGCGACGCGCGACTCGTCGGCGCGACCCGAGCGCATGGGCGGGCGCGGCACCGACGCTGGCTGGCGCGACACCGACTGGTTAGACAGCGACACGATGTTCGGCGCCGAGCGATAGTTGGTCGAGAGATACAGCACGCGAGCATCGGGCCAGCGGTGAGAAAAGTCGTGGATGTTGCCGACCTGCGCGCCGCGAAAGCCATAGATCGACTGGGCATCATCGCCGACGGCGGTCAGGCTGCGATAGCCCTGCGCGATGTCTTCGATGATGGCGCACTGGATGCGACTGGTGTCTTGGAACTCATCGACGAACAGATGCTGAAAGCGGCCGCGCTGCTCGTCGCGCACCGCCCGCTGATCGCAGAGCAGAAGCCGCCAGCCGAGCAAAAGATCATCAAAGTCGCACAAGCCCATGCCAAGCTTGCGCGCCGTATAGCGGTCGTAGACCTGCGACAGCGCCGAGACGGACTCCAAGAGCTCGGGGGCCTGCTGGGTCAGCGTCTGCTCCAGCGTCTGTTCGCTGTTGAGCGAGAGCGAGAGCAGTGACTGCAGCTGAGCCGGTCGCGGAAAGGGACGCCCGCGCGGCGCCGAGACCTCGTCCATGCAGGCCGCGAGCAGGTCGGCTGACTCGCCGCGATCGAGGACGACGAAGCGATCGGACAGGCCGATGCGATGGCCGTGCTGCCGCAGCACGCGCAGTGCCAGGTGATGGAATGTCCCCAGCCACAGCGCATCCGGATCGACGCGAGCTCGCGACCAGCCGAGCTGAGCCAGGCGAGCAAGCAGGCTGCGGGCCGCCTGGTTGGTGAAAGTGACGAGCAGCAGGCGCTCCGGCGCGACGCCGTGGCCCAAGAAATAGGCCACCCGCTGGGTTAGCGCCCGCGTCTTGCCGCTGCCCGCTCCGGCCAGGACCAAGAGCGGGCCAGGCGGCGACAAGACCACCGCCGCTTGCTCCGGCGACAGGCCGGCGAGCAGGGGATCGGGCGGTGAGTCGGCGCTGCTCATGCAGGTGGACCGAGGC
>CAZVMD010000341.1:2561-7946 GCA_964628555.1 uncultured Myxococcales bacterium
TCGGACTCGACAGCGTCGGACTCGACAGCGTCGGACTCGACAGCGGTCTGGCCGGCTGGCCGCAGCCGGGCGAGCAGATCACGCAGGGTGGGCGAGACGCTTAAGTTATCGCCGGCGAAGCGGGGCAAAAGAGGCAGCAGCATCGCTACGCGCTCGCTTGGCGTGGTGCGCTTGTCGATGATGACGCGATACTGCCCGCGCACTTTGCACAGCCCACCGGAGCCAAGCTCACCGCCGAGGGCCTCGTAGGTCACGCGCACCGCCAGCTGCTTGAAGTGCTCTTCCAGCTCGGCGAGGAGCTCGGGAATCTTGAGAGCCGGCGCGGCCTTGCCCGGCTCGCTGGGCTTGTCGCCCTCGGTCCGGCTGGCAGTTGGCGGTGGCGTCTTGGCGGCCGGCTTGCCTCGCGGCTTGGCGAGAAAGCGGGCGACCCCGCGCGGCGCAGCTGGTGCTCGACTTGCCATCGGCGGCTGCTTTTACTGAATTTGCTTCAGGATGGGAAGCAGCTTGTCGGGCGGCGTAAACTCGCTGAGCTTGGCCACCTTCTGACCACTGCCATTGAACAGCAGCACCGAGGGCAGCGTCTCGGAGTCGTACTTCTTCTGCAGCGCCTCGCTCTCCTTGGTTCCCTCGGTGCAGTCGATGCGCAGCAGCACGAAGCGGGAGAGCTCGCGTCCGACCTCGGGATCGGCAAAGGTGCGGCGCTCCATCTCTTTGCAGGGCAGGCACCACTCGGCGCCGAAGTCGACGAGCAGCGGGCGGTGCTCGCGGCTAGCCTGCGCCACGGCCTGCGCCTCATCGCGCAGCCACACCATGCCGACCTCGCGCGGGGCGAGAAACCACGACACGCTGCCGAACAGGCCGATGGTCATCAGAAGCAGGCCCAGGCCCTTGCGCGCCGCCGAGCGCGTCCCGTCGGAAAATGCCAGGCGCAGGCCGCCAAATGCGATGCCGGCAGCCATCAGCGCGCCGTGGATGCCAAGGAAGCTCAGGTTGGACTTGCCGTAGTCGCGCAGCGGCGCCAAGAGGTTGCGCGCAAAGTACAGCGCCGCCACCAGCATGATGACGCCGAACATGTGCTTGATGCCGTCCATCCACGGCCCCGACTTGGGCAGCGTCAGCGCAAAGCCGGCGATGATGAAGAACAGCACGCCCATGCCCAGGGCATAGACGAAGAGCAGCGAGCCCCCGAGCACTACCGACTGCTGGGTGCCGACGAAGAGGAGCAGCGCCGCGAGCGGTGGACCGGTGCAGGGCGCCGCGATTAGACCGGCGACCAGGCCCATCAGAAATGCGCCGAGGAAGCCCTTGCCGCCGACCTGCGACAGGCGGGTGTTTAGCTCGACCGGTAGGGCCAGCTCAAAGGCGCCGAACATCGAGGCTGCCATGGCGATAAAGAAGAAGATCACCGGGATCATCACCAGCTTGCTGGTCATAAACGCGCCGAACTTGGCGCCGGTCAGCCCGACCAGGATGCCGAGCGAGCTGTACATGCAGGCAATGCCGCCGACATAGCTTGCGGCCAAGAACAGCGCCGACCGGCGCGAGGCCTCTTTGCGGTGCGCACCAAAGAGGCTGACGGTGATCGGAATCAGCGGATAGACGCAGGGCGTGAGGCTGGTGAAAAAGCCAGCCAAGAAGGCCAGGCCGTAGACCCAGATGCCGGTGTTGCCAGCCGACAAGAGCGCGCTCAGGCGCTGACCCAGATCGGTCTCGACCCCGTCGACGCCCGCCTGCGCCGCGACCGGCCAGAGCAGCAGCCCGACGAGCAGCGCGAGAGCCGGCAGCGAGCCAAGCAGCGCGAGCCGACGCAGCAGCTGGGACTGGATGCGGGGCGGGGAGAGGACCGACGGAATGAGGCGAGGGAGCGACTGCGGCATGATGTTCGTTTTATACCCGAGACGCCCGGCTGTGGCGCGGCCTTGTGTTAAGAAGGGCGCACTTCGGTGCCCCCTGTGCCTGCCACTTTGCCTGCGACTCTGGAGACCTTGGCGACGAGCCAGCCCGCGCCAGCCCATGCCCACCCTGGGCTGACGGCGACCCTGCGCTTGCCGCACGCCTTTGCGCTCTGTCAGCTTGGGGCTGAGAGCGCGGCCAAGGCCGAGCTCTTGCGACGGCGGCCGCAGGATCGGCTGGCCTTCATGCGCCCCGGGCTCTTGACCTGGAAGTGCGAGCCAGCGCCCTCTGCCGAGGAGCTAGCGGCGGGGCTTTCGCGAGCGGTGTTTCTGCGCTCGGTAGGCGCATCGCTGGGCTTGGTCAGCTCGGTGGCGGATGTGGTCCAGCGGGTGCGCGGGCTGCTGGCGGCCGAATCGGTCCTGTCATCGGGGTGGGGACTGCAGGTCTTCGCCCGCGAGGGGCGCGAGTCCCAGGACCCATCCGACGAGGCACTGGCCGCCGACGAGCAACGCGTAGCCGAGGTCAGCGCGGCGATCGCTCTGGCCTTGCCGGAGCTAGCCCTGCACCCCGGACCCGCGCGGCGGGCAGGGCAGCTGATCTTGGATGTGGTGCTGCCCCCGCTGCCGCGTAGCGGCGGTGCAGATCAACCAGACCCTGGGGTCAGCGACCGGAAGGCCGAGCCCTGGCTGCTTGGGCTGCACCGTCATCACCTCGGGCGTTCACCCCACCCGGGGGGCCGACCGCCGCTGCGCCTGCCCCTCGAAGCGCCTTCGCGCGCCTGGCTGAAGCTGGAAGAGGGACTGCTGTGGAGCGGGCTGCCGCTGCGTGCCGGCCAGGTCGCTGTCGAGATCGGCGCCGCGCCAGGCGGGGCCAGCTATGCCCTGCTGCAGCGTGGCCTGACCGTCGTCGGCGTCGATCCCGGGGCCATGGACCCACGGCTGCTGGCGCTGCCGCGCTTTACGCATCTGCAGACCACCCTGGCCGACCTGCGACGGGAAGCGCTGCCGGCCCGTGTCGACTGGCTGCTGCTTGATGTCAACCTGGCGCCCCCGGTCGCGCTGCACGCCCTGCGGCGCCTGGTCAGCACGCTGCGCTCGACGCTGCGAGGGGCGCTTTTGACCCTGAAGCTGAACGACTGGGGCCTGGCCGAGCAGATCCCACGCTGGCTAGAGCAGGTCGCAGCGATGGGCTTTGAAGACGTGCGCGCCACCCAGCTCTGTAGCAATCGGCAAGAGATCTGCGTCGCTGCGCAGCGACGGATGCGCTAATAAGTTAGCAGGATTGTTGACAGAATAGCAGAGCGGTTTTGTCGGCGAGCGGGGCCGCCTAGGGATGCTGCAGGCGCAGGCGCCATACGACGCCCATCGCTTCCAGAAAGATGCGCGACGACATCTTGGACTGGCCGGCCCGCCGGTCGACAAAGATGATCGGGATCTCTTGCACGCGAAAGCCGCGGCGCAGCGCGCGATAGGTTAGCTCGATCTGAAAGCTGTAGCCTTCGGAGTGCACGCTGTCTAAGTCGAGCGCGGCCAGCACGCGGCGACGGAAACACTTAAAGCCGCTGGTCATGTCAGCGACCGGCAGGCCGAGGAAGGTGCCAGGCCGCAGCGCGCCGAGGATGACGCGAGCATACAAGCTGCCGCCGGCCGAGATGCAGCGTCGCATCAGGCCCCAGTTCTCTGTGCCGCCGCCGGGAACGCGGCGTGAGCCAATGACGATATCAGCGGCGTCTTCTTGTGGTGCGGCGCTGGCGTCCTGTGGATGACCGCCGGCGGCGCGCAGCATGATCGGCAGGTAGCGCGGATCGTGACTGAAGTCCGCGTCCATCTCGAACACGAAGTCGTAGCCCTGCTCCAGCGCGACGCGGAAGCCGGCGAGATAGGCGGTGCCCAGACCCAGCTTGCCGCTGCGATGCATGACGCGCAGCCGGCGATCGCTCTTGGCGAGCTCGTCCGCAAGCTGGCCGGTGCCGTCCGGCGACGCGTCATCGACGATTAGCACGTCAGCGACGGGGAGCGCGTCGTGAATTTGGGCGATGAGCGGCCCAATATTTTCGCGCTCGTTGTAGGTGGGAATGATGATCAGCACCTTCATGCGCCGCACTTTACCGCAATTGCGCTTGCGCATCGGGCTTCCGCGCGGCGCGCCGAGCCGCGGGCTGTGATCCGCGATCGCCGGTGCTTGCCCAGAGGAGCGATTGTGATATGGTCCCGCCCCGATGCAGATTCTGAAAGCGCGCTTTCAAAACCGACAGGACTTCGACGAGGCCTACCACGCCGACCTGCCAAACGGGGGCTTGTTTGTCGCGACAACGACGCCACTTACGGTAGGGGATCAGGTCGTCGTAGAGGTGTTCTGCAAGGGGCTTCCCAACAAGATGTTGCTGCGCAGCCAGGTGCAGTCCTGGCGGCCGGCGCTGCCCCGGCTGCGGGTGCGGGCTGGCGCGGTGGTCGCGTTCCTGCCCGAGGAGCGCGACAAGCAGAGCTTTATCCTCAAGGCGCTGTCGGGTCAGGTGCAGGCGCGCAAGCGTCGTCATCCGCGCTTACCGGTGCACCTGCCGGTGACCTTTCGCGCCGGCGGCAGCCTCGATAATCGCCAGGGCGAGCTAGAAGAGATCTCGCTGGGCGGGGCGCTGCTGCGCTGTGAAAATCCGCTGCCGGGCATGGACAGCGAGGTGGTGGTCGATGTCCTTTTGCCAGGCGGCGCGGTGCCGACCCCGCTGTCCGGTCGCGTGGCGTATCTGCACGGCAATGGCGTCGGCCTGCGCTTCATCTATCGCGACGGCGGTGGCTCGCGACGGATTCGTGAGCTAATCCGCCGTCTGAAGGCCAGCTAGTCGCACTGCGGGGAGTCGCGTTCGGTGGGGGAGTGCTAAAGGGGCTACGGCTTCTTGATCTGACAGGTGAAGCCGAGGATCAGGGTGCCACCGGCGTGCTTGGTGCCGGCCTGCAGCATCGTGCCGCCGTTGTCGATCAGCACAACCGTGCTCAGCAGCTTGGCGGCGCCGTCGAAGAGCTCAAGGCGTAGGCGCAGGCGCTGCTTGCCGTCCTTTTCGACCTTCTCCAGAAACTGCAGGCTGCCGCGGTGATCGCCGGGGACGTTGAAGCTCTGCGGGCTCTTGGCAGGTAGCGTCAGCTCTTGCTTGTCGAGCTGCTTAAAGCTCTTCCAGGCCGACAGGGCGGGGCTCTTGAGCTGGGCCTTGAGCGGTTCGAGCTGCGCATCAAAGGCGCTGCCATCGTGCAGAGCATGAATCGTGCGCACCAGGCAGCTCGCGGTTTCCTTGCCCTCGTCCGCCTTCGCAGCGACGGCAGCCGGGGCAGCGGGCTGGGCATGGACCGCCGGCGCGAGAGCCAGAGCGAGCAGCGCCGCCGCGGCGGTCAAGGCGGGGCGCAGCCGGCGGGGTTGCGGGGGCGGGGGGACAGATATTTGCGAGGCAAACTTCACAGGCTTTCCCATTGATCGGTCTCTTGGTGATCGAACCAGATGAGCGCC
>CAZVMD010000342.1:0-7911 GCA_964628555.1 uncultured Myxococcales bacterium
ATCTTGCAGATGTGTGGGTGCTCCAGTGCGGCCTGGGCGCGGGCTTCGCGCTCGAAGTGGCGGCGCTCGCGGCTGCTGTGTAGCTCGGCTTGGCTGGCGCGCAGGAACTTGATGGCGACGTAGCGGTTGAGCTTGGGATCGCGGGCCTTGTACACCGTGCCCATGCCACCTGCCCCAAGGAACGACAGGATCTTGTAGCGCTCCCAGCTGGCAAAGGGCAGAAGCTCGCCGGAAGCGGCGGCACTCGACAGTGCGGCAGTACTCGCCGGGCCGGTCGTGCGGCCCGGCTGGGCGGTGTCGGCCAGGCCATCGCTGGCGGCGGCAGGCACTGCACTCGCTGCGGCCAGTCCGCCCTGCGCTGGTGTGTGCTCCGCTGAGCGAGCCGGGCCGGGGGCGGTCTGATCGAGCTCTGGCGACTGGGCCATCCTCTTTATCGTATCGCGGATGGCGGAAGCTGTGGGGGTGCCAGAGTCCTCGCCACAGAAGCCCCCACGCACGACCCTGGGGTGTGGGAGAGGACGTAATGCGGACGGGCTGCCGCAAGGGACGCCGCGCAGGTGGGTCGGAGGGGCGGCGGCAGCGCTTCGGCCGACGGACCGCAGCGAAGGTAGACCGCGCCGCGGCAGGGGGAGTATGTTGAAGCTCCGATGAGGTTTGTGCCTGAGGCTCCGCCGTGGTGGCAACGCACGACGGTCTATCAAATCTATCCGCGCTCGTTTTTCGACAAGAACGGCGACGGCATCGGCGATCTGCCCGGCATCCTCGACAAGCTCGACTACCTGCGCGACCTGGGGGTCGAGACGCTGTGGCTGTGTCCGTTCTTCAAGAGCCCGCAGCGCGATGTCGGCTATGACATCAGCGACTACTACGACGTCGCGCCAGAGTACGGCACGCGCGAGGATGTGCGGCGACTCCTCGATGCGGCGCACGCGCGCGGACTGCGCGTCATCCTCGACATGGTGCTCAACCACACCTCGGATCAGCACCCGTGGTTTGTCGAGTCGCGGGCCAGCCTGAAAAATCCGCGACGCGACTTTTACATCTGGCGCAAGGGGCGAAAGAAAGGCGGCGGGGCTCCGCCCAACAACTGGCGCTCGCTAGTTGGTCAGCGCGGCTGGCACTACGACGCCACGACCGATGAGTGGTACTTCGCCAGCTTCCTGCCGTTCCAGCCCGATCTGAACTATCGCCACCCGGCGGTGCAGCAGGCCATGCTCGACATGGTGCGGCACTGGCTAGCCCAGGGCTTCGATGGCCTGCGGCTCGATGTGTTCCACGCGCTGTTCAAGGACGCCGAGTTCACCGACAACCCGCTGTCGTCGCGCCTGCTGCCCAGCGAGGACAATCCCGACGGGTTCCTGCAGGCATTCAGCAACACCCTGCATCACCCCGATACGCTGGTATTCGCCCGCCGCCTGCGCCAGGTCGTCGATGAGTTCAAGTCGCCGACCCGCTTCTTGGTGGGCGAGGTCTTCGGTCCGCCCGAGACGCTGCGCCGCTACTGCGAAGGCGGCGATGGCCTGCACACCGTGTTTCTGTTCAAGGCGCTGCGCACCGAGCTTACGGCGCCCGCCTTCCGCGCGCTGATCGGCGAGTTCGAGCGCGAGTTCCCGGCGCCGCTGTTCCCCACCTATGTCTTTGGCAATCACGATCGCCCGCGCCGCGGCGAGCGCCTGGGCCATCACCTGGGACGGGAAAAGCTGCTGACCGCGCTGCAGTGTACGGTGCGCGGGCTGCCGTTTGTCTACTACGGCGAAGAGCTGAGCATGCGCAACCAGGATCTCGATGCCCGCGCCGCGATCGATCCGGTGGCGCATATCTATCGCTTCGTGCCAACGGCGCTGGCCCGCTGGCTACGCAAGCGCGGTGTGCTGATCAATCGCGACGAGGCGCGCACGCCGATGCAGTGGACAGAAGGCGAGCAGGCCGGCTTCTGCCCAGCTGAGGCCAAGCCCTGGCTGCCGGTCGATCCGCACTACCACGGGACAACGGTCGAGGCTGCGCTGGCCGATCCCGAGTCGCTCCTGCACTGCTATCGTCGCATCCTCAAGCTGCGGACCGCCGAGCCGGCGCTGAGCAGCGGCACGCTGCTGCTGCACGCTGCCCACAAGCTGCCGGCGACCGTGCTGGCCTATCGTCGCACCGACGGCGATCACTGGTTCGAGGTGGTCTGCAACTTCAGTGAGCAGGAGCAGCCGGTCAACGTGCCCGGTGAGCGCCCGACGATCCTGTTCTCGACCTACGCCGAGCCAGGACCGATCTATGGCCGCCACTACGTCCTGCGCCCGTACGAAGCGATCGTCGCGCAGGTGCTGGCCGACTCGCGCTTAAGTCCGGGCCCGCAGAGCGGCTCGATTCCGCGGCGACGGGATGGCTAGGACCTACATCCGCTGTACGGCGTAGACGCCCTGGATCTTCTGCAGCGCGCGCATCAGCTTCTGCAGCTGATCGACGTCCATGATGCTGACCTTAAACGTGTTGACGGCGCGCCCCTCTTCGCCGGCGCGACAGGTCGCCTGCGAGATATTGATGCCGTGCTCGTTAAAGGTCTGCGACATGGTGGCCAAGAGACCAGGCTTGTCGGCACACACCACCTGCACCGAGACCGGCCGCGCCGTCTTGTGCTCGCTGTCCCACTCGATCTCGATACGCCGCTCTTCCGGCTGCTCTAGCGCCGTCGAACAGCTGCGGGCGTGTACGGTGACGCCGCGCCCACGCGTGATGACGCCGATCACCGGATCGCCAGCCACCGGTGAGCAGCACTTGGCGAAGCGAACCAGGACATCGTCTTCGCCCGCCACCTTGATGCCGGGAGACTTCATGCCCGGCGTGCGGCGGGCCAGCGGCGAGACCGTGCGATTCTTCTGCGCCTCGGGCTCGGGGCTGGGGCGGCGATGCTCCTCGGGTAGCAAGAGCTCGACGACATCGGCCGGCAAGATGCGGCCATAGCCAACGTTGAGCAAGAGCTCCTCAAGCTTGTTGAGGCGCAGCTCGTTGGCGGCGTGCACCAAGTCGCCCGAGCGCTCGATCTTGCTATACGACAGATCGTGCTTGCGTAGCTCGCGCTCCAGCAGGTCGCGGCCCAGGGCCTTGGCCTTCTCGCGCTGCTCGGCCCGCAGGGCGTTGCGGATCTTGGCCTGCGCGGACGAGGTCTTGACGAACTTCAGCCAGTCCTTGTTCGGCTTCTGGGTTGGGCTGGTCAGGATCTCGACGGTGTCACCGTTGCGCAGCTTGTAGCGCAGCGGCACGATGAGGCCGTTGACCCGCGCCCCCGAGCAGTGGTTGCCGACCTGGGTGTGCACCAGGTAGGCAAAATCGACCGGCGTGGCTCCGGTCGGCATGGCCTTGACGTCTCCCTTGGGCGTAAAGACGTACACCTCATCGGTGAACAGATCGACCTTGACCGCTTCGATGAACTCGCTGGGATCGGTCAGGGTCTTTTGCCACTCCATCAGCTGACGCAGCCACGAGAACTTCTGCTCGTCGGTGGTCGCCTCGGGCCGACCGTCCTTGCCTTCCTTGTAGCGCCAGTGCGCGGCCACGCCCTCTTCGGCCACGCGGTGCATCTCTTCGGTGCGGATCTGGATCTCGATGCGCTCGGCCTTGGGCCCGATGACCGTCGTGTGCAGCGACTGGTACATGTTGGGCTTGGGCAGCGCGATGAAGTCCTTAAAGCGCAGCGGCACCGGCGTCCACTTGGTGTGGACCACGCCAAGTGCGGCATAGCAGTCGCGCAGCGACTTGACGATGACGCGAAAGGCGATGAGGTCGTAGAGCTGCTCCAGCTCGCAGCCCGTCTTGACCGTCTTTTGATGGATCGACCACAGATGCTTGGGGCGCCCGGTTGCGCGGCCGTCGATCTCGTTGCGGCGTAGCTCGTCCTGCAGGATGGCCAGGACCTCATCGATGTACTGCTGTCGGCCCGAGAAATAGGTCGACATCTTGTCGGCGACTTCGGCGTAGTCCTTGGGATAGAGGTACTTGAACGACAGGTCTTCGAGCTCGACCTTGACCCACTGAATACCCAGGCGGTTGGCGAGCGGGGCGTAGATCTCGATGGTCTCGCGAGCGATGCGCTCCTGCTTGTCGGGCGGCATCGAGCCGAGCGTGCGCATGTTGTCGATGCGGTCCGCCAGCTTGATGAGGATGACGCGGATATCGCGCGCCATGGCCAGCAGCATCTTGCGGAAGTTCTCGGCCTGCTTCTCTTCCTTGGTGTGCCAGGGCACCTTGCCAAGCTTGGTGACGCCGTCGACCAGGAAGGCGACCTCGGGCCCGAACAGCTTCGAGATGTCTTCCACCGTCGCGCTGGTGTCTTCGACACAGTCATGCAGCAGGCCGGCGCAGATCGAGTCGGCATCGAGCTTAAGCTCGCTGATCACCTGCGCAACCGACAGCGGATGCACGACGTAGGGCTCGCCCGAGCGGCGGAACTGACCTGAGTGCGCTTTTTCGGCAAACAGGTAGGCGCGGCGGATGCGCTCCAGATCGGCGCTTGGCTGATAGCCGCGCACCGCGGCGAGCAGGCTCTCGACATCACGCGGGGCGCTGGGGCTAGACAGGATGGGAGACAGGGGCGCCGCCGGCTGATCAGCCGCAGCGGCAGTCACGGGAGAAGCAGACGGGGACGCAGGCAATTCCACAAGGCGAATCTACGACGGCGCAGCGCGTCAAGCAATCCTTTCACAGCTTGGCGCAGGTGGCCGTGCCGCCAGAGCGCAGGCGAGCGAACTTCAGCGTGGTCGAACCCGCGCTGTCGAACCAAGCCCAGACCACATCGCCGTTTAAGTGGGTGCGGAAGGGATCATCGCGCTGGCCCCACTTGGCGCTGCTGAGGTCGACCGGGTTTTCCAGGAAGCTGCCGCTGCCGCTTACGCGAGCCAGGCGGAAGGTGCTGCCGCTGCTCCAGCCGACGACGTACTGCTCGGCGGTGTCGCCGGCCGGCTGGAAGCGCGCGATCGACGAGTTGGCCTCGTTGCCCGCCGTGGTGGTCAGCCAGACGATGCTGCCCGGGGTGCGGTTGTTGGCGATGCTGACGAAGCCGATGTCCTGGTTCATCGTCGCCGTGTTGTACGAGCTCTGGCCCTTGGTGGCTGCCGCCTGGTGGCCGTTAAAGACCAGCTTCCAACCGGCTTCACCCGGGGCTGCGCCACCCAGCTCGGCCGCAACGCTGCCGTTGCAGCCGCCGTCGAAGTCGCGCACCTTGGTCTGGTTGTTCAGATAGACGCCGCCGATCGAGTCGGTGGCGAAGACAGTGCCGGTCGTGCCGGGGTAGCAGTCGGTGACGCAGATCGGCAGCGTCTGATTGGCGGCGGGGCTGAAGCGCAGGAGCTCGCTCATCGAGTGCGAGCAGCCCCAGTTCCAGCCCAGCGTGCGGCTGCCGTTGGCCGCATCGACCCAGTGCAGGGCATCCCCCTCATGGCCGTTGGCAAAGCCCGAGATGCCGTGCACATGGAAATAGGCGCCGTAGCGCCCGCCACCGAACTCCAGCCGGCTCTCGCCGATGCCAAAGTCGGTGGGTGCGGCCAGCGCGTCGTCGAGGGAAGTAGACCAGCCGGCTGCCCCCTTGGCGTCGAAGCGCGAGACCTTGACCGACTTGGGATTGGTCGACTGATCCCAGAGCAGCGCCGCAAAGTGGCCATCTGGCTCCGCCGCCAACCCGCGCAGAGTGAAGGCGCCCAGGTCGTAGGTGGTGATCAGCTTGTCGGCCGCATCCAAGCGCGCAACGCGAGCCCGCGGGGCTGCCGTCGTGCCCGTGGTGTAGCCCACCAGCGTGCCGCAGTCGGCGTAGGGCACGGTGTAGACCGGACCAACCCCCAGGTTGCTCGGACCCCAGATGCGATAGTTCGACACGCCGGGGATGACGCCGGCCACCGCGGTTACCGTCGAGACCTGCAGCCGATCGGGCAGCGCGGTGCCGGGCGGCGGTGCGCAGTCCAAGTCGGCCGGGCGGGCGCAGCCCATCGGGCAGCAGCCATCGCCGCTGACACAGCTCGTGATCGCCGAGTGCGTGCAGGCGACGTTGCAGTTGGCGGCGCTGCCAGTCATAGCATCGGCGGTGCAGACATCGCCATCGCTGCAGGTCGTGGCACAGCTGCCGGGTGGATCACAGGTCTCGCCCTGATCCACGACGCCGTTGCCACAGCTCTGCGAGCAGTCGCTATCGGTCGTCGCATCGCAGCCAGCCGGGCAGCAGCTATCGCCCGCCGCGCAGGCTGTGATGCTGGTCGTACAGCCGTTGGGGGGCATCTCGTTGCCCGTCGGAGGACCAGCCTGACAGGCACAGAGCAGAAGGATTCCCGCGAGCGTAAGTCGTGTTGTCATGTCGCCGATTTTCGCAAGGATCGGTCTGAGGCGGAAAGCCCCAGCGCGATTGGCAAAGGCTTCTGCTGATCTAGATGGACCCCGGGAGGCTAGGCGTAGTCCTTGAAGTAGCGCTGCTTCATGCGCTCGCAGTACGCGATGAGGGCGGTCTTGCTGTGGATGTGCGTGCGCAGCCGGCCCTCGATCGGCGTCGCGGCCAGCGTCCAGACAAAGGGGAAGATCGTGGCATCAATCGAGCGCGGCGCGGCCCCCAAGAAGAACGGCTTTTCGCCCGCTAGCTCGGCCAGTGCGTCAATCAGGCGAATGCCGATGTCTTCGACCTCGCTGTGGCTGTGCCGGCCCATGCCCTGCGCGTGTGCGACCTTGACCACCTGCTTGCGCACCAGGTTTACGACCAGGGGCGTGGCAAAGCCCGGCACACCGGACTTCTTGATCACCTCGGCGATGCCGGGCCCGACGACCTTCCAGCCGGTCTCGTCGACCCAGCGCTGCGTCAGGATGACGAAGTACAGGTGCTCTTCCAGCATCGACTGCACGGCCGTAGCCAGCGCGTGCTCGGCGGCCGACATGCCAACGTCGAGATCCTTGTAGCTCTTGCGCAGGTATTCGACGATGAAGGTCGAGTCGGGGATGGCGCGACCACCATCTTCGATATAGGGCAGCTTGCCCTTGGGCGCCTTGCGGGCGTCGCCAGCCAGGAGCTTGTAAGGAACCTCGGCCATCGCGAGATAGGTCAGGACCTTGACGACAAACGGGCTGGCGTCAGGCAGACCAAAGGCAGGAGAAAATCCGTAGACATTGATCGGCGGCATGGCCGCAGCGTGCCAAAGTCGCCTCGGGCGAGCAACGGCAAAGGCGCGTGGCTTGGCTGCCTGCAGGAGTCGCTGTGCGCCGCCTGGGCCGGTAGTCGTTGACCGCGGCTTGGCGAACTTGCTACACGGGGCCGGTTCTGGCTGCGGTCTGCGCTAGGCCCAGCCAGCGGTCGAGTCGAAGCCAAAAAGGATCCCATGGCCAGCACAGTCGAAGGCGCGCAGGTTCAGGAGTTTACGCACCTCCATCTTCACAGCCAGTACAGCCTGCTCGACGGAGCGATTCGTCTCAAGGATCTGTTCCCGCGGCTGTCTGAGCTGTCGATGGATGCGGCGGCACTGACCGATCACGGCAACATGTTCGGCGCCGTCGATTTCTTCAAGAAGGCCAAGGCGGCCGGCAAAAAGCCCATCTTTGGCATCGAGACCTACGTCTGCGCCGATCGCAACGATCGCCAGAACCGCCGCAACTATCACCTGATCCTTTTGGCCAAGGACATGACGGGGTACAAGAACCTGCAGTACCTGTCGTCGATGGCCTTCCTGGAGGGCTTTTACTACCACCCGCGCATCGACAAGCAGATCCTCAAAGAGCACAGCGAAGGCGTCATCGGCCTTTCAGCCTGCTTAGGCGGCGAGATCGCGCAGACGCTTTTGACCCATGGCTACGAGCAGGCCAAGGACATGGCCCGCGGCTATGCCTCGCTGTTTGCGCCCGGCGACTTCTATCTGGAGATCCAGCCGAACGGCCTCGCCGATCAGGACAAGATCAACGACG
>CAZVMD010000343.1:0-4759 GCA_964628555.1 uncultured Myxococcales bacterium
CCCCCCCAGTTTCCGTCGCAGCCGCGGCGCCGCCCCGAGGCTTCTTCGCGCTGCCTGCCCTTGTCCGACGACAAGGCTGAAGCAGCGCTTTCAGGGTCCGCGCTTGGTCCGCGCTGCAGATCCTGCGGATCCCCTCGTGTCTACAGCACGCGGCGTTCATCCGGGCTCGCGGCCTATTCGCTGCAGTGGCCGGCTCGCAGATAGAAATCGAGACGTCCTTTCGCTGATCAGGTGAAGATGTGGCTCAGATAGCCGGCCAGCCTCTGCTGATCCACGGGCCGACTGCGATAGCCAATGTAGCCGTCAGGACGAATCAGGTAGAGGCACTCGTCGTGCGCACCATAGGTCCGATGCAGGTGGCCGCCCTGATCGATGAGCAGCCCTCCGATGCCCTGGGCAACCGACGATGCGATGGAACCTGGGCTGACTTGAACCAGATACGTCTTGAGGGTCCCGGGATACGCGCTGCTTACCCACTGGCCAAGCTCGATCAGACGATCGCGTCCAGCCGGGGAACCCGCGATGCCGCTAAACAGAAGCAGGATGTGGACTGCAGCGCCAAGCAGCTCGAACAAGCCCTGCCTTGAAGCCTCGCCGACTAGAGCGATAGGGCCGTCAATCGCCCGCTCGCCCGGCCCCGGGCCCTGATCGAAATCTGGCCAGTCTCGCTGCGCCGCGGAGCCCTGCACCTCATGGGCAGGCACCGGTGGATGCTTGCGGTGCTGATCGACGATCGCGCTCCGGCGGTAGCCGACGTCCAGCATCGCGAGGCGCCGCGAGACTCGGTGCTGAGCGAGCCCAAGCGAGGTGATGAAGCGCAGCGCATAGTCGCGCAGGCCCGGTGCTAGGGCTGCGCACAGCTTGGCGAGCTCCTGCACCTGATCCCCCGCCGGGTTGGCAACGTTGAGCAGCGCGTCGGCAACGGGGCTGCGCTCGGCGGTATAGGAATCGAGCAGGGACGGTCGCCCCTTGCCCTGGTGGACCAGCGCCAGCTTCCACGCCAGGTTCGCGGCGTCCTGCATGCCGCAGTTCATGCCCTGCCCAGTGGCTGGGCTCAGCCTGTGCGCGGCATCACCCACCAGGAAGACGCGGCCAGCATGGAAGTTTGCCACGCGGCCGCACTGAATCGGGTACTCCCCCATCCATGCCGGGTCGCTGATGCGAGACCCCTTGGGGCCGCGCGAATCGAGCAGCTGCTGTAGGTTCTTCAGCGTCGCCGCGCGTGCGTCCTCAAATGCGAACAAGCAGTATCGGTTGGCGCTCGGCTGCGGGAAGGCGATGAGGGCGCCCTCCTCCGATAGGAAGCAGAGGAGCTCATCGGGCGGGTGTCGCAGCGGCCAGTCGATGCGCACGTCGGCCTGAATCACGCGCTGCGCATAGCGGGGTTCTTGAAACGACATTCCCAGCGCTGCCCGTACGGTGCTATTGGCCCCGTCGCAGCCGACCAGCCAAGCCGAGCGGATGGTCTCTACTTCTTTCTGGCCGCTGCGCTGCACCGAGGTCTCCACCAGATGATCGTCCTGGCGCAGGCTCACAAGTCGTGACCTTCGCTCGATGGGGATGTCGAGCACGGCTAGGTGCTCGCCGAGCAGCTCTTCGATCTCGCGCTGGGGCAGAGCGAGCAGAAATGGGTAGCGAGTACCTTCTTCGCCAACCCCAATCTGAAACAGCGGCTGCGCGTGCTGGCCGTAGATGCCCAGCGTCTGCAGCGGCTGTCCTCGGGCCAGGAAGCGCTCGACGATGCCGCGCTGCTCGAAGATCTCCAGCGTCCGCGGCTGCAGCAGCTGGGCTCGCGACGCGCGTGCGGGACCGTCTTCGGACTCGATGATCCGCACGCGAAGCCCGTGCTGGACAAGCAGGCTGCCTAGCAGCATTCCCGTCGGTCCAGCGCCCACGATCAGCACGTCGCAGCTGTCCACTTCTGGGGTCTTCATGCGAAGTCCTCCTCAGCCCTTTGGCGTGAACGCGCGCTGCCAGCGACCGCTCACCGCCAAGCCAGACCTCTCGCTGCAGAGGCCAGCTCTAGCGTGGCTCACGCTCTTCGGACCGATCGATCCGCCCCTATTTTCGCATACCAGGTCGCCATAGTCCCTGGCAGCGGCGCAACGACGGCTTCGCGGGCTGGCTGGGCCAACGCTGGCTGTGGGTTGGCGCGAAAACTTCCGCTCGCGAGGCTGCTCTGGCCGCCAGCTGCGGCTACACCCTCGCCAAGTGCTGTGCCCTACCTTCGCCAGGCAGGCCCTCCTGTCCAGGGGGCGACATCTCCGTCTGCGGGGAGCCCTGGGACACCGCGACATGGCGACATCGAGAGGCCGCTGTGCGTGGGGCTCCTCGCTCCTCGCTCCTCACTCCTCGCTCCTCACTCCTTCGGCGACGAGGCAAGCGGAATCACGGGGTGCAGGTAGGTGATTGCTCGCGCCGTCGTCACCGTGATATTCCCGGAATCTGCAGGCGGATGAGTAGCTCAGGAATCGGCAAACCCAGCGACGATGCGCCACTGCGGGCGCAGGTTCGCCGACTTCTAGAGGCCGTTCTTCCGTCGGCTGCCGACTTTGATGCGTTTGCCTCCGACTACTTTCACGAACAGTACCGCCGGCTGTCGGCCGCCTCGGATCTGAAAGATCGTCACACGCTGCTGTTGGCGCTGGTCGAGCCAGAGCAGATCTTGGCGGCGCTGCGCCAGGCCTATCCCGGCCGGGTCGAAAAGCTCGAGAAGGCGACGGAGTCTGAGGACGCGGATCTGCAAAAGCGCGAGCGCGAGCTGGCGGAGAAGCTCGCTCAGCTGCTGCGCGTGCGTGACGAGATTCGGCGCTGGACCAGCGGCGCCGATACCACGCGCATCGATGCCGAGATTCACGCCGCGGAGAAGGCGCTGCGGCATGGACCGTCGCTGCGGGTTGGCGAGGTGCTGGCGGGGCGATATCAGCTCTCACTGCCGCTGGGCACCGGCACATTTGCCGAGGTGTTCCAGGCCAAGGTCCTCGACGGGGCCGACGGCGAAGCGGTGGCGATCAAAGTCCTGCACGGCCAGTGGTCGAAAGACCGCACGCTGGTGAAGCGCTTTGCAAGCGGAGCCCGGCAGCAGCAGGGACTTCAGCATCCAAACATCGTGCGCGTGCTGAGCCCAGCGTCCGAGTACCAAGGCTTTCACTACTTCGTGATGGAGTACCTGCCCGGCGGTGATCTCTACGAGGCAGTGCTGAAAGACAGCGCCGGCCTTCGTCGAGAACAGTGGATCCGCGCGGTGCTGGACATTGGCCAGGCGCTGTCGTTTGCGCACGAGCGCGTGCGGACGCTGGTCCATCGCGACGTGAAGCCGCACAACATCCTGCTCACAGCCGATGGCATCGCCAAGCTCTGCGACTTCGATCTGGTGGTCGATGAGCGCGCCCTGCGGATGACGCGCACGCTGCAGGGTCTGGGCACGCCAGACTTCGCCGCCCCGGAGCAGCAGCGGAACGCCGCACACGTCGATCAGCGCGCCGACGTGTACGGCCTGGCGCGGACGCTGATGTTTGTGCTTTTGGGCCGGTCGATGTTTGACCAGGACGAGGGACCGACGCAGCTTCTGCAGCGCCTGCCGGCCAGCCGGCAGCTACGGCAGGTGCTGCAGCGGGCGACGCAGCGCGATCCGAGCGCGCGACCGAGCAGCGTGGCCGCGTTCTGCGCTGAGCTTGAGCAGGCCCTGCAGGCCCCCCAGGCGGAGTCACCAGCGCCGCCGGCCGCGAGGACAGACCAGCCGAAGGCGCATGCCCATGCCAAGGCCGAGCCTGAGTCCGCGGAGGCCCAGCATGCGGCAGCACCGCTGCCCGCCCAACCTCCCGCCGCGGGACCGGACGCAGCGAAGCCAGCGCCAAATCCAGCCGCGGGGATCGACTCTCGCGGCCGTGCTCTGCGCGCAGGCCCCGACATTTTTTCCGCGGCGCCGGCGGCCGTCGTCTCGTCCGAGCCACGCAAGCCTCCTCCTTCTCCAGAACCGGCAGCGCAGCCCGCGCCCTCCGGCCCGGCTGCTCGGCTGCTACTTCTGTGGTTGGGGGCGATCCCAGTGCTGGTGGTGGGAATGCTGTGGGGGCTCTGGTCCGTGCTGAAGTCGCCACCCATCCCGATGAGTCTCGCTCCGGATCTGAGCTCGGCTCGGTCGGCATCCTCCGTCGCGGATCTGCGTCCCCCTGAGCGGCCGCCCGATCGATCAGCGCCCTCCCCACCCGACTTGGGAACGGTCAGAGATCTGAGCGTGTCTGTGCCCAAGCCAGCCTCTCCGCCTTCCCCTGCGCCGCTACCGCCGGCTCCCAAGATCCCCGGCATGGTCTGGCTGCCGGGTGGGAAGTTCGTGATGGGCAGCAAGACCGGCGAGTCCAACGAGAAGCCCGAGCACGAAGTAGAGGTGGCGGGCTTCTACATGGATCGCACCGAGGTGACGGCGGAAGCATATGCGCGCTGCGTGGTGGCGGGGGGCTGTGCCGGCCAAAACACCGTCGAGGACTCAACGTACAACGACGCGGACAAGAAGCGCTGGAATCCCGTCTGCAACCTAGGCAAAGCGGGCCGCGGGAACCACCCGATGAACTGCGTGTCGTGGGATCAAGCGAAAGCGTACTGCGCGTGGGCAGGCAAGCGCCTGCCTAGCGAGACGGAGTGGGAATACGCGGCCCGTGGCACCGCCGGCCGCAAGTATCCATGGGGCAACGCGGCCCCTGGCCCAGGCCGTCTGAATGCCTGTGGCAGTGAGTGTGTGGAGTACTGGAAGAAGCAAGGCGTG
>CAZVMD010000343.1:4859-7898 GCA_964628555.1 uncultured Myxococcales bacterium
TCCTCGGTTTTCGCTGCGCCAAGACAAAGTAGTTCCAGCACTTGAGTGCTCGATGTCCGCGGGCGGCTGTGTCCCTTGCGCTTGGATACCAGCCTTCTCGTCGAGGTGAGCTCTGCCGAGCAGCGCCTTGCCTTGCTCTTGCAAGCCGCGCGTCGACGCGCCTAGTCGCGATTTTCCCAGACGATCAGCGCTGCGTAGCCGTCGGAGGCGGAGTCGTCGATGTAGCCGGGCAGCAGGCCGCGCACCACAAAGCCCTGCGCGAGCTGAAAGGACAGCGTTGGGTCTGAGCGCCGCCCGGCCACCACCTCGGCGACGTAGTCGGCGACGCTGAGCTCGCGGCGGAGGGCGGCATAGCCGGGCAGGAGCGCGCCAGCCACGATGCCGCGTCGCGCCCGGCGCCGCACAAGCTCCTTGCGCGCGGCGTACAGGCGGCGGCCGATGCCGCGTCCGCGATAGTCGGGATGCACGCTGAGGTCGGCGCCGTAGTAGTAGGCGCCGTCGGGCTGGTGATGGCGAAAGTAGAAGCCATCGCAGAACTCGGCGAAGCGATGGCCGGGGTGGTCAAAGTCGAAGTCGCAGAAGAAGCCCGAGCCCTGACCCACCACCTGCCCGTCAGCCAGAGCGACAAACTGGCCCTCGGCGAAGACCTGATACTGGCTGGCGAAGTGCGGCACCCGCATCAGCTCGGCGGCGCCCAGCGTCGGATAGCAGGTGCGCTGCAGCGCTTCTAAGGCGGCAAAGTGCGACGGCTGCAGGGGGGTAATCGTCGTCAGCGGGGGGCTCGGTTCAGACATGGCTGGGCTCGCTGCAGGGGAGCGATGTCTCGGCATCATAGCCGGCGCCGATTGTCGTACGCTGCCGGATGCCGATGTCGATCTCCGCCAGCAATCCCGAGCCGCAGACCACCGACGCAGTGCTTCTGATCCGGCCGCAGCGCTTTTATGGCAACCCGCAGACTGCCGCCAGCAATCCCTACCAAGTCGGCACGACGAGCTCGCCCGAGGCGGTGCACGCGCAGGCGCTGCGCGAGCAGGCCGGGCTGCAGGCGCTGTTGCAAGCGGCGGGCGCTGCGGTCACCGTGCTCGACGCGCCGCCCGAGCCCGAGACGCCGGATGCGCTGTTCCCCAACAACTGGTTCTCTAGCCACGCCGACGGCACGCTGGTGCTGTACCCGATGGCGGTGGCCAACCGTCGGGCCGAGCGGCGACCGGCCTTCATCGCGGCACTGCGGCAGCAGCTAGGCTGCACGCGGCTCGTCGATCTGAGCCCGCATGAGCAGGCCGGCCGCTTCTTGGAAGGGACGGGCAGCCTGGTCCTGGATCGGCCGCATCGCGTTGCCTACGCGGCGCTGTCGCTGCGCACCGATGCCGAGGCGGCGGCCGACTTCGCCCGGCAGCTGGGCTATCGCCTGCGGCTGTTTACGACGCGACCACGACGCGGGCAGCCGGTCTATCACACCAATGTCGTGATGTCGGTGGGCGCAACGGCGGCGGTGGTCTGTCTAGAGGCCATCGCCAGCCCGGCGGAGCAGGCCGCGGTGCAGGCCGAGCTCTCTGCCAGTGGGCACGAGATCGTGACGATTGCCGGCGAGCAGCTCGATGCGTTTGCCGCCAACCTGCTGCAGCTACGCAGCCGGCGCGGCGACCCGTTCTGGGTGCTGTCGAGTCGCGCCTACGAGGCGCTGAACCGAGACCAGCGCGAGCGGCTGGCCCGCCATGGACCGCTCTTGCACACGCCGCTATCGACCATCGAAGCGGTGGGGGGCGGCAGTGCGCGCTGTCTTATGGCCGAGCTGTTTGTGCCGCGCTCCTCGGCGCAGGCGCAGTAGGCTGCGGCCATGGACATCGCCCTGACCCGCGACATCCCGCGCTCGCTTGCGCGCTGCGAGCTGACCCATCTGGTGCGCGAGCCGATCGATCATGACCGCGCGGTGGCGCAGCACGAGACCTACTGCCAGGTCCTAAGTCAGCTCGGTCTGTCGCTGGTTCGCCTGCCGGCCGACGAGGCCTATCCCGACAGTCCTTTCGTCGAGGACACCGCTGTCGTGCTCGATGAGGTGGCGGTGCTGGCCTCGCCCGGGGTGGCCTCGCGGCGGGGCGAGGTCGGGGCGGTGGCGCGGGCGCTCTCGCGCTATCGGCCGCTGCTGCGCATCGAGCCACCGGCCACGCTGGAAGGCGGCGATGTCCTGCTGGTGGGGCGCACCCTGCTGGTCGGCCAGAGCGCGCGCACCAACGTCGCGGGCATCGCTGGGCTGGCCCGGGCGGTCGGCTACTTCGGCTATGAGCTGCGACCGATTCCGATTCGCGCCTGCCTGCACCTCAAGAGCGCGGTCACGGCGCTCGACGAGCACACGCTGCTTTACAGCCCGGCCTGGATCGATGCCGGCGCGCTCGCGCCCTTTTCGCTGCTGGCCGTCGACGCTGAGGAGCCCGGGGCGGCCAACGTGCTGGCGGTTCGCGGCAGCGTGCTGGCTCATCCCGGCTACCCGCGCACCCTGCAGCGCCTCAGCGACGCCGGCTACGCCGTAACGCCGGTCGATATCTCCGAGTTCCTCAAGGCCGAAGCCGCGCTGACCTGCAAGAGCCTGCTGCTGCGCAGCTAAGCGCGGGTGTTCGCAGCGTGCTGCAAAGGTGGCTTTGATCACCGCGCAGCCGGGTCGCCGAGCCGCTTGATCGGCACCGGGAGCGGAGAGTGAGCCAGGCGCTTCGACGGCAGCTTGCCGATAGCGATCGGCAGCAAAAGAGCGCTGTGCCGCCAGCGGTTGCCGTTTACTTGACAGCGAGGGGGGAGGAGGCCGATCCGGCTTGGCCAGAAGAAGGTAAGGAGGGAGCCCCCCCTCAACCATCGCCCAGCCGCCAAGTCATCGAGGCCCCGCGCGGCGGCAGCGAATCTGGCTGCGCTGGCTGAGCAGCGGGGTTGCCGGCGCGATGGCCCTTGCCGCAGCTTCGTGCCGCGCGCGACGATACGCTATGTGGCTGCGCGCTCGCTGCGGACTGTGGATGCTGCTCTGCTTGCTGTGGGGAGTGCGTGCGGCTCCGG
>CAZVMD010000344.1:0-7865 GCA_964628555.1 uncultured Myxococcales bacterium
AGCGACGTGATCTGGCGACGGATCAGGCCATGTTCAGCAAGGTCTTCACCTACGTGATGCAGGTGCTGAATGTGCCGCCGAACATCGAGATCTTCTTCCGGCCGGAGCAGCAGGGCGAGCTACAGGTTGCCAACTGCCGCGAGAAGCTGCAGTTCATCCCGTCGATTGTCGTCGGCGGCAGCATGCTGTCGGGGCGGAGCGACAAGGACATGGCGTTCCCCATCGCCTCGTTCTTGACCAAGATGCGACCAGAGCACTACCTGCGGCAGATCATCCCGACCAACACCGAGCTCTCGGTGGCCGTGATGGCGGCAATCCGCATGGTGGCGCCACAGTTCAACATCGCGCCGGACAAGCTCCAACTCGTCGAGCAGTACATCATGGCGCTGCGTCAGTACCTGCCGCAGGCCTCGCAGGAGCACCTGCACATGGTCGTGCAGCGCTTCATCCAGCAGAAGTCTCAGCTGGACATGGCCAAGTGGGCTCAGGCCGTCGATCTGACCTCGCATCGCGCTGGCCTGATCATCAGCAACGATCTGAGCCTGGCGGCCCGCTTTATCGGCCAGGAGCCGATCACCGTGGGTGGCATGCAGCCGAAGGACAAGGTGAAAGAGCTACTTATGTACGCGATTTCGCCGGCCTACTTTGAGCTGCGCAACCTGCTCGGCATCGCCATCGGCTAGCCCACCTCGCTCGCTCGCCCCTTTCCTTCCTCACCCATCAGCCTGCTTGCCCCCACCCTCGTGGTGAGGGCAAGCCCTGCTTTTTCGCGGTTTCTCCGCCGGGAAGCGAGCCGGATGCGGTACGATCCGCCTCGGGTATTTTCGAGCACAGCCCCGGGGGCAGACTGCCGGATCGGGTCGCGGTCACAAAGACCTAGTCCGCGGACACCCCGGGGCCACCTGCCGCCGAAAACTCTCTAGTAGCCACTCGCGCGAGGGAAATGTCATGACAGGGACCCGACGAGAAGCCTTCTCGGCCTTTACGTTCCTGGTCGAGATCGATGGGGATCAGGAAAATGCCGCCTACTTCAAATCCGTAAGCGGACTCAAATCCGAGGCGGAGGCCGTATCGGTGCAGGAGGGCGGCGTCAACGAGTTTGAGCACAAGCTGATCGGCCGCACCAAGTTTCCAAACCTCGTGTTCAAGCGTGGCTTGGCGACGGCGAATGGCTGGAAACAGCGCCTTCGCTTTATGGGCAGCGGCGGTGGCGGGATCCAGCGCTTCAACGGCACCATCACGCAGCTTGGCCCGGGCGGCCAGCCCGTAAAGAAGTGGCAGTTCATCAAGGGCTGGGTTGCCAAGTGGGAAGGCCCCGACTTTGACTCAAGCAAGAACGAGATCTCGATCGAGACCATCGAGATCGCTCATGAAGGTCTGCGGACCGGCTAGCTGCTGCCCCCGCTCTGCCCATCGCATCCCTCCGCTCCCTCGCTCGCGAGCCGTTGAATCGACTGTCGTGGGCTGACCTGGCCGGCCCGCAGGCCGACATCGGCACCCAGCCGGCAGAGCCCTCTGCCGTCCCTACGCCGCTGCCGTTTGCGACACTTCACCCACCCGAGCGCATTTCCGCTTGCCAAGCCGTGGCTTGACGAGTACACGCATGGGCCTGGCCTGCGGGGCTGCTCGATGGCCATAGTAGGTTCCAGCCTGAACAGCCCCGCCCATCCTCCTCCCACGATTTTCTTGTCGGTTTGAGCTCATGTGGACGCATCGTCTCGCCATCGCAACTGCCGTGTTGACGTGGTTCCTGCTGCTGGTCGGCGGCATCGTGCACGGTACTGGTTCGTCGCTCGCCTGTCCGGACTGGCCGCTCTGTTTTGGCCAGTTCTTCCCCACCATGGAAGGCAATGTCCTCGTCGAGCACGGGCATCGCCTATTCGCCAGTGCGGTCGGCTTGTTCACCGTGGCCACCTGCGTGGCCGCCCTACGGGATGGGCGTCGAGCCCATCGCGCTGTGCCGCTTCTGGCCGTGCTAGCGCTCGGCTTAGTCCTGTTTCAGGGCGTCCTGGGCGGGCTGACGGTGATCTATCGCCTGCCGACTCTGATCTCGTGGGCCCACCTCTGCACCTCGATGCTGTTTTTTGCGACGGTGATCAGCATCGCTAGCCTGACCCGCCACGTCGCGATCGGGCAGACGCAGTTTCGCCGCGATGAGGTCCCCCGCGCGAGCTACGGTCTGCTGCTGCTGACGACTCTGCTGGCCTATGTGCAGATCGCGCTCGGCGGCCTGGTCCGGCATACCGGCGGCGGCCTCGCCTGCCTTGACATCCCGCTCTGCCGCGGGAGCCTGCTGCCGCTCGGCGAGCATCCGACCGTCATCATCCACGCTGTGCATCGCCTCAACGGCCTGGCCTTTGCTCTGTGCCTGTTCGTGGCCGCCCCCCGACTCCGCAGCCAGCTACGACGCGAGACCGATTCGGCTCGCCGCGTGCTTCTGCTGGCCTTGCCCCTGTTGACGCTCTTGCAGATCGGCCTGGGCATCCTCAGCGTCTGGAGCTTTCTCGGGCTGTTCTACGTGACGGCTCACCTTGGGGTGGGGGCGCTCATCTTGGGCGGGCTGGTTGTGCTGTGCCTGCGGCTGCGTCCTGCGACGGCCGATGGCCGCAGTGAGTCAGGTGGGCTGGTCAACGTAGGTGGTCAGGGCGGGGTCGTGTGATGGGGCAGCTTGCCGACTATGTCGCGCTCGCTAAGCCGCGGGTGACGATCATGGTGCTGGGGACGGCGGGCCTGGGCCTGTACCTGGCGCCGGTTTCGCTGCCGCCGCTGTCTGCCCTGGGGGCGCTTACCGGCACCGCGCTGATCGTCGGAGCGGCCAATGCGCTCAACATGTACATCGAGCGCGATATCGATGGCCTCGCTCCCCGCACCAAGAAGCGGCCCCTGCCGGATGGGCGCCTGTCGCCGCGGGCCGCTCTCTACTTCGCGGCTCTGCTCACGGCGGTCTCGCTGCCCCTTTTGGCCGTGTGCGCCAACCTGCTGACCGCGCTCTTAGGCCTGCTGGCGTTTGTGATCTATCTCGCTGCCTACACGCCGATGAAGCAGACCTCTCCCGGAGCGCTGGTGGTCGGCGCGATTCCCGGCGCCATGCCGCCGCTTATGGGCTGGACGGCAGCCACTGGCCAGCTCGACCTCGGGGGCCTGACGCTGTTTGCCATCCTGTTTCTGTGGCAGCTCCCGCACTTCCTAGCCATCTCGCTGTACCGTCGCAGTGAGTATCAGCGCGCCGGCTACCGCCTGACGGTCATCGAGCACGGGACCTCGACGGCCAAGATGCAGATCGTGCTCTATCTCCTGGCGCTCTGTCCTGTGACCCTGCTGCTCGTACCGCTCGGGCTAGGCCATGGACTGTATCTTGCGATCGCGCTTTTCTCTGGCCTGCTGTTCTTGGCGATTGGTGTCTATGGGCTTCGGCCAGCCGCGGGTGCGCGCTGGGCGCGAGCGCTGTTCTCGGGCTCTCTGCTGTACCTTATGGTGCTCGCCGCAGCCTTGGTCGTTGATCACGCGCTCTCGCCGTTTCCCCTGGCTGCGCCCCTCGCGCCCTCTCCCGGCCAGCGCTCTTTCGCCGAGCCAGGGGCGGCGCTTGGCCTGCAGTCGCAGCGCTAATCCGCTGACTTTCCTGCGGCGGCTGCCGCAAAGATGACTTCAAGGACGACCATGACCTCCCGCGATTTCTTTGCCGATCTTTGGCACAACCGCTCGCTATCTCAGACCATCGGCCGTCTGGTGTCGCTGCTGACGCCGCCGGGCCTGCAGGGGGAGCCTCCGCTCAAGCGGGCTCTCGTTGTGGGCGGAGTGCTGGGCAGCTTCGGCCTGACCCTGACCGCTATGGCCAGCTCGGCGCTGCTCTTGGCGATGTCCTTGGCTGTCCTTTACTACTTGCTGACGCAGGTGGCCGGGATTCGCATCGACTTCGACGCCCAGAGCCTGTTTAACGGCGCCATGCGCGATCAGAGCGCGCCGTCGGCACCCAACTAGGCTCGCCGATGCGCCGTCGCTGGAAGCTGGGTGCAGCGGTTGGCATGGCGCTTTCGCTCTTGCTGGGCCGCCTGGCGCTGGCTCATCAGTCCAGCGTGGTCTTCGGTGATGTCGTCGCGCAAGGCCGACTCGTCGAGGTCACGCTGCAGCTTTCGCACAGCGATCTATACGAAGCGCTCGGCCTGGAGCGCGATCGGCCCAGCACGGCCGCCGAGGCTGAGGCCGGAGCCGAGCGAATCGCGGGCTATCTCCTTGAGCGGGTGACGGTCAGCAATCACGGCCATGCCTGCGCCGGCAGCGCCGAACAGCATGCTATCGCTAGCAAGCCCGGCAGCGAGGCGTTCTTTTTCGTGCAGAAGCTCCGCTTCCGCTGCTCGCGCAGCTTGGAAGACGCCGCCCTGCACTACAACCTCTTCTTCGACGTCGATCCCCGCCACCAGTGCCTGCTGCGCCTGCACCGCGAGCTGCCCAGCGGCAGCGCCGAGACCGAGCACGCACTGCGCAGCAGCAGCCGGACCCTCAGCCTCGGTCGCCCGCTGTCGACCTTCGACAACGTACGCGACTACGCCGCGCTAGGCGTCGAGCACATCTTTACCGGCTACGATCACTTGGCGTTTCTCTTCGCCCTTTTGATCGTCGCAGCCGGTGGCGTGGCGGCCTCGGGGCCCGCCGGGGCCGCGCTGCCCGCCGGAGAGCCGCTCCGCTCTGCCGCCCAACCCGCCGCTGACCCTCGGGCGCGGCGCGGGCTCCTTGCGGTGGTTCGGGTGGTGACCGCGTTTACGCTGGCTCACTCGGTGACGCTGTGCCTCTCTGGCCTCGGGGTACTCTCGCTGCCCAGCCGTCTCGTCGAGAGCTTCATCGCCGCATCGATCGGCTACGTCGCCATTGAGAACCTGCTTCGTCCCGCTCCCCGCCACCGCTTCCTGCTGACCTTCCTCTTTGGCCTCGTCCACGGCTTTGGCTTTGCCTCGGTACTCAAAGAGGTCGGGCTGCCGCGCTCCGGGCTTCTGCTCTCGCTGCTCTCGTTTAACGTCGGCGTCGAGGCCGGTCAGCTCCTCGTTGTTGCGCTGGCCTTCCCGGTGCTGTTCCTGCTCGCCAGCCGCGGCGGCGAGCATCGCTCGGCGTTCCGGTACCGCGAGCTGGGCCTGCTCGCCGTGTTGCTCGGCCTGTGTGCGCTGCTCTTCGCTCGCTTTGAGCTGCCGCTCGTGCCGATCCTCGCCGTCGCGCTCGTCCTGCCGGCGCTGCTGGTCGCACTGGTGCCGCGCTACGGCTACGATCGCTGCGTGCGCATCGGCGTCTCGGCGCTGCTGGCCGCGCTGTCGCTGCTGTGGTTTGTCGAGCGGGTCAGTGAAAAGACCCTCTTGCGAGGGCTGCTCGGCTAAGCCCGGCTAGCGGGCCGCCGTAAAGCCCGTCCCCCGCACCTTGCCGGCGTCGCTGGCGCCAAACTTCAGGCCGCGTACCGGCACCGCCGTGTACACCCGCTCGCCCTTGTGCGTCTCGACGGTGAGCAGCTCGCCTTTGATCTGCACGCGCCGCACCCGCGCCACCGACATCGGCTCGTGGCCCATGTCGAGCAGCAGCGTCAGATCGACCTCGTCGCTGATCAGATACACCCCTTTGCCCTCGGCGCGCACGCCGCTTTCCCCTTCGAGCACCTGCTGTAGCATTTCCGTCTTCATGATCCAGTCATCCTGGTGGCAAACCCGCGTCTTTGGAACTTTTTTATAACCACAGGCCGCGCTCGTAGTCCTGCCAGTCTTCAGCCCGCAGCGGACCCCGGGCAGCGGCCGGCGTCGGTCCCAGCAACAGCACCATCGGCAGCTCCTTGACCAGCCCGGGCTCCTGCACATGCACGCCGCCCCGCAGGTAGCCAGCGTTCTTAGGGTTCTGCCAGAGCTCGATGTGCGGCAGCCCTAGCTGTCCCGCCACCGTCCGCGCCGCGTGCAGCGCGTTGCGCAGGTTTTCCCCCTCCGGGCTGCGCGGCTCAAAGACGGCGCCGGCGCTCGCCAGGCGGGCCCCCGGATACAGCGTCAGCACCCGCAGCACCTGGGCCACGAAGTCGGGGCAGAACACCGCCAGCGCATCCCCCGCAAGGGCTGCGACATACGGCGACAGCGGTCGGCCGAGGCAGCGCGAGTAGAACGCCGCCCGTCGCAGATACCACTCGATCTGCGGCCATCCGAGCTCGATGCTGTAGGGCAGGCCGCGACTGTGCAGCTTGCGCTGCAGCAGCGCCGGCGCCAGCTCGTGCGGTCGCAGCAGCTGCCAGGGCGGCACCGCCCCGTGCGACTCCTCTTTGGGCGCCGCGGCATAGCGCCGCAGCGACAGCGGCCGCGCGACGTAGCCCAGGCGGCCATAGAGCGTCGGACCGATCTCGGACCACAGGAAGCACAGGACCGCGCCTTCCTGCTTCAGCGTCGCGTGCACTCGCCGCAAGAGCTCGCTGGCGTAGCCGTGTCCGCGCTGCGTCTCATCGACATAGACGCTGGCGATGCCGTGCCCTAGCCCGCGGAGGGGGCTGTCGCTCCCTGTGGCTCCCCGGCCGCTCGCCGCGACGTGGACCTCGCAGGCATACGTCTCGCAGCTTGCGAGCAGGACCCCATCGCGCTTGAGCACCCAGGCCCGCAGTCCTTGCTGGCTAAACGGTGCGGCGCGCAGCACCCGCTCGCGCTGCAGGTACTGCGGCAGGCTCAGCCCGTTGCCCCAGGCGGCATGTGTGCGCTGGTCCAGAGCCACCGCCTCCTCCGGCGACGGCACCTCTGGAAGCTCCTCTGGGCGCTCGTACCAGATCGTTGCCGCAGGGCCGGTCCCCGCGGTGGGCGCCGACCCCAAAGGCCGTCCACGAAAGTCAATGCAGTGAAGCTCAGTCCCAGCCATGCGCCGCATCCTAACGCAAACCCCCCTCGCTTCCCCCCGCACACGCTGGGCTTGCAGAAAATTCGCCGGCTGTGGTAAGTAGGCGCCTCTTTCGGCAATACGCGACGACCAAGACGGAGGCCTGTATCGACGACACCAGCCCTGAAAACCAGCCCGGCGAGCCCGCGCTCCGCCCCGCTGACCCCGCGCCGGCAGCGACTGGAAACGAAAAGAGCCGCATGTACTTCCAGTCCCTGCGCTATAGCTACATCGGCCTGTTTTTCGGCGTCGCGGTGGTCGTCGGATACGCAGTCGGTAGCGCACTCGACCGACGCTTCCACACCGGTTCCTGGCTAACCCTGGTTGGCGTCCTGTTCGGTGTGGCCTCTGGTTTCAATGAGCTCCTGCGGATGGCCCGCAGGTATCAAAAAGAGCTGGCGCGCGACGCCTCCCAGCCGCCCAAAGAGTGAGCCGCCCCGCCGGCCACGCAGCGCGACGAACGAAACAACGCACAGCATCCCGTGAACACCTCGCAACCCATACTTACCGCCGCCGCCGACGCGCCGAGCCCGCCGACCGATCATGTTGCCGCCATCGAGCGCTGGGTGCTCTGGCTGTCCGCCGCGCTCCTGCTGCTGACGCTCCCTCTGGGGAGTCCGCCGGTGCAGATCGGCGCCCTGTGTGGAGTGCTCCTGTCGATCGCCAATGCCAAGACGATCGGCTGGCTCAGTCGCTTTGCCACGCGCCGAGCGGGCGGCCAGCCGAAGGTCGTGCTGGGCCTGGTCTTGGCTATCGGCCAGCTCAAGCTCTTGGGCCTTGGCCTGACGATTTACCTCATGATTCGCTTCCTGCCGCTGTCGCTCCTGTGGCTGGTGGCGGGCTTTTCGCTGCTGCCGCTTTCGGCCCTGGCTCGGGGCCTGGAGCTAGCGCTGCGCACGACCAGCCCCGCCGTCGCCGTACCGGAAAAAGACAGCGCAGGGTAAGGAGACCGATTTCCGATGGGTGAAGAATCCAGTTGGTTTGACTTTCTG
>CAZVMD010000345.1:0-7766 GCA_964628555.1 uncultured Myxococcales bacterium
AGGGGAGATCTTAGGTGGGCTGCTGCAGGGGCTGCGGTTTATGGTCTGCGCTGGGGGTGGCGGCTGCCGCGCTGGTCTGCCCTGGGGCGACGCGCCACGCGCTGTGCTTGCTGCGGGTCCGGTTGGCGCTATTGCCTGGGCTGCATAATGGGTCAAGTATCCTGACCTATCTGCAGGAGCACGCGAGACCGCGCGGACTGTGGGCCAGCCGGCTGTGCGCGCAGCCAGAGAACAGCTGACCGACCTGTGCGCACGCGGCGCTTACGGGCTGCAATGACGCGCTGCTGACGGCTCTACGCTTCGTGTGTCGTGTCGAGCCTTGGGCGGAGCGGTGGCTGGCGCGCGGATTGCTTGCTGCTGGCGGCAGCGGGAAGCAGCGCTCTACCGGGCTCACAATTCCCCGCGGCGGAGGTGCTATGGCGCTTGAGATTTCACGCGGAGAGATCATGGTCGAGCTGGTTAAGACAGCCGACTACAAAGCCTATGGCAAGGCTTGTGGCACAGCACTGACGCAAGGGGTTGCGCTGCTTCTGATCGAAGAAGAGCTGCGGTGCCAGGACAAAAAAGGCAACTACTCGCCGGGCAAGACCGCGCTTGAGCGAAGCCGGGTGCAGCTAACCGATGCGTCGGTCTTTAAGATCAAGGATACGGCTCAGCTGCAGTCGCTGATCGAGCGCTTGGCGATCATGCTCGATGGCGACTTGGGCAAGCTCGATCGCCGGGCAGAGCGAGCCAATGCTCTGTTCGCCAAGGTGAAAAACGGCACCCTGGGTCGGGAAGCGCAGCAGCCGCAGCGGCAAGAGCCCGAGGCGAACTACTACACCGCGCCGGCCGAAGCGCCGGAAAACCCGGAGCACGAAAAAGCCAAGGCCTGGCTCAAGCGCGGAGTGGTGGGCGATGCCTCGGCGTTTGATCGGGTGTTTACCAAGCATGTGCAGAGCGGCGGTGGACCGTTCCTGGGAGCCAACGACGAAGTCTTAACGGCGATCTGGAAGAAGCTGGTCAAGGACGCGCCGGCCCATCGCCTGCCGAGCCTGGACACGCCGTACCCGTCGAGCTTCGCGGGCATGGTGCTGTTAAAACAGCTGCTAACGAGCCACAGCCGAGTCGTCCTGCCACCGGTTGGCACGAACCCTCTGGTCTGGCAAGGGTATGCGCTGTACTGGTTTGCTGTGATTATGTCGCTGCAGCCATTTCCCGACGGAAACAAGCGGGCTGCGCGGGCGGTCTACGCCATCCTGATGGCCCGGGCCGGCATTCCCTTTATCGCCCCCAGCAATAGTTACGGAACCGAGCTAGCCGGGATGTGAGCTCAGCGGGCTGCTCTCTGGCAGGAAGCCTGGGCCGGCGCTCCACTGCGCGCTGGGGCGAGCGAGCGCGCGCGGTGCTGTGCGCACACCCGGCTGGCCACTCGCATCGGCAGGGCGCCGCAGCGGGAAATGGCCTTGGGCAGCCCTAATCCGGCGGCTGGTTTGCTCTGGCATACGCCTTGCGTTGTAAGGCGGTCGGCAGGAGGCGGTCCGCCAGGCCATCACCGGCGCGAGAGGTGACGCGGTATCCGGTGAAACATAGACGCGGCAAGCCAGTTTCTGGAGCGCGCCGGACCGATGGAAGACACGATGTGCCGACATGCTGTTACGCGGCCTTGCAGCCAGCTTTTGCTGATCGGGGCACTGCTGTCCCTGCTCGCGACTCGATCGGTGCAGGCGGCAGCGGCCGAGGAAGAGTTTCGCGAGCAGTATCAGCGAGCCGGCAAGCTATATGCCGCCAAGGACTATGCGGCAGCGATTCCGGCGCTGCTTATGGCCTACAGCATCCAGCCGGTGCCGCAGCTGCTTTTCAACATCGGACAGGCCTATCGGCGGCTGGAGCAGTGGAGCTCGGCGCGCGTCTACTTTGAGCTTTACCGCACGCTCTCGCCGGATATGGAGCAGGCAGCGCTGGGCGAGCTAGAGCAGCTGATCCTAGAGATCAAAGAGCGCGAGCAGGCCGAGCGGCGGCCGGAGGTGCGCGAAAAGACGCGCACGCTGCTGATCCGCGAAGAGAAGCCGCTGCCGCGCTGGCTGCGACCGCTGGGCATTGCCGGTGGCGTGGCGGGCATCGGCCTGGCGGTTACCGGCGGCGTGCTGCTGGGGCTAGACGGACAGTGCGCCAGCGCGGCGCCGGCCCCGGTCTTGGAGTGCCCACAGATCTTCGGCAGCAAGACTCCCGGCGCGGCGCTGACGGCGGCTGGGGCGGGCCTGCTGATCGCGGGGGCCATCAGCTTTGGCCTGTCGCTGCGCAAGCCCGCCCGCCCGCAGCGGCGCCTGATGGATGACGAACGCATGGATGTGCCGCTGCTGCTACCGGGGCAGAGTCCGACGGCTGAGCCGCCCCCTGCGGGCTGGAATGCCGACGGCTCGCCCAGCGAGCCTCCACCGGCTGGCTACGCCCCTTCAGGCTAGCTGCTGTGATGCCCCCACCCACCGCGGTGGCTACGCCTCTGTGCTGCCAAGGAGGACCGAAACATGCGCGCGCTCTTTTCGCTCTGCCTGCTGCTCACTGGCTGCGATGCTCTGCTGCTCGGGAATCCCAGGAATTGCGTGCAGAACCCGCGGGCCTGTGCCGCGGCTCAGGTGTGCAATCTGCAGACGCAGGCCTGCGAGGCGCGGAGCTGTCGCAGCTCACCACTTGAGTGCTTGGCCGACGAGTACTGCGAGCCGGCCAGCAAGCTCTGTGTCGAGTTCAACTGCGTCGCGCAGCCCAGTCAGTGCGCCGCCGATCAGCGCTGTAGCTCGACCTCGCGCCACTGCGAGACCGTGCCCTTGGTCCTGGGCCAGCCGGACCTGACCACCAACCTCGGTGCGGCTTACGGAATGAAGAGCCCGCACGGCGTGCTGCTGATTCCCGACATCGGAAATCCTGGTCAGAGCAAGCTCGTGGTCGCCGATCGCGGCAACCGTCGCGTGCTGATCTGGAACCGCGTGCCGACGCAGAGCCAGGTCGCCGATGCCGTCTTGGGCATGCCGGATGTGAACACCCTTAGTCCCGATGACGCCTATGGCGGCGTCAACGAAGCCAGCTTTCTGGCCCCGACCACGCTGAGCAGCGATGGCAGCAAGCTGGCGGTGGCGGATGTGACAGCGAACCGCGTGCTGTTTTGGAACCAGATTCCCAGCAGCATGCCGGGCAAGGGGCCGATTCCGGCCAACAGCCTGTGGGGGCAGAGCAACTTCACCTCGATACAGACCGACAGCCCGACCGGCAATACCAACCGGCAGGGGGTCTTTGGTCCGGCGGCGTACTTTACGGGCCCGACGGGACGCTTCTTCCTTCCCGACCAGTTCAATCATCGCATCCTGGTCTTTGCCGCTCCACCGCTGAGCAATACCGCTGTGCCGACTGCCTATCTGGGGCAGCCGGCCTCCGATGTCGGCACGGCGTACTTGCCGGCCGCCAACACGCTGCGCGAGCCCAAGCAGGTCGTGGTCAGCCAAGGTGAGCTGTTTGTCGCCGACAGCATGAACCATCGCGTGCTCTTGTTCGATGCGCAGAACGCGATGACCAATGCCGCGGCTCTGGCGGTGCTGGGCCAGCCGACACTGGCTGACGGCAAAGCGAACCAGGGCGGCGTGGCGCCGAGCGCGAGCGCGCTCAATCTTCCGACATCGCTGCATGTGGTCGATGGCACGGCGCGCACTCTGTGGATCGCCGACAGCGGCAATCATCGCGTGCTGCGGTACACCCTGCCCACGCCCACGCCCACCACGGGCTCGCTGGCCGCTGATCTGGTGCTGGGCCAGGCGGACTTCACGCAGCGGAATTCGCAGCTCGGCTTGGCTACAGCGGCCTCACTGAGCGGGCCGATGGGCATCCACAGCGACGGGACTCGCCTGGTGGTCAGTGACACCAACCACAACCGGGTGCTGATCTGGAACAGCCTGCCTGCGGTGAATATGCAGCCGGCGGATGTCGTGCTGGGTCAGCCCGACATGGTCTCCGCGCAGCCCAACAATCCACTTTCGCCGCAGCCGCTGCGCTATAGCCAAGTGTCCAGTGTCGCCACCGATGGCACGCGCCTGTTCGTGGCCGATAGCGGCAATCACCGGGTGCTGATCTGGAACCAGCTGCCCAAGCAGGTCGTAAGCCCGCCGGACGTTGTGCTCGGTCAGCGGGACTTCACCTCGGGGGGAGCCAACCAGGGCAGCTCGCAGCCGAGCAGCAGCACGATGGACAGCCCAGCCGGGATCGCCGTCGGCGAGGGACGCCTGGCGGTGGCTGACGCGGGCAATCACCGCGTGCTGATCTGGAACACGATTCCCACCCAGAACGGCGCTGCCGCAGCTTCCTGCGTAGGACAGCTCAGCTGCTCGAATCGCGCGTCGGCCACCACGCAGAGCCGCTTGCAAAACCCCAGCGGAGTCTCGCTGGTCGCCGGCCGGCTCTATGTCGCCGATAGCGGGAACCATCGCGTTGTCTGGATCACTTTCGCCTCAATGGCGACGGGTGCGCTCTTTGAGGGGCTGCTGGGGCAGAGAACCTATAGCGCCAAGGAGGCCAACCTCGGCGGCCTGTCGGCTGCCACGATGAGCTCGCCGCGTCAGGTGCTGGCGACCCCGACGCAGATCGTGGTAGCGGACACCGGCAATCATCGCGTCCTGTTGTGGAACGCCTGGCCGACCGCGATGGGAGCGGCCGCGGATCTGGTCTTGGGCCAGGATGACTTCAGCAGCTCCTACCCTCGTGTGAGCCGCAGTCGGTTGGAGAGTCCATCGGCGCTGCTGCTGCGCGGCAATGGTCTGTACGTAGCGAGCAGCGCGCAGGATCGCGTCTTGATCTGGTCGCAGTGGCCAAGCAAAAACGGCCAGCCGGCCGACGCCATCATCGGCCAGCCCGACTTTACGGCATCGCTGCCCAACCATCCCGAGCTGCCGGCCGAGTCGCGCCTCAGCGCTCCGAGCGGTCTGGCCGCGGCCGGCAATCAGCTGTTCATTGCCGAGCTAAACAACAACCGCGTGCTGGTTCGCAGTCCGCTGCCCTAGT
Source organism: uncultured Myxococcales bacterium (assembly GCA_964628555.1). Taxonomy (GTDB): domain Bacteria; phylum Myxococcota_A; class Polyangia; order Palsa-1104; family JAEUJZ01; genus JAEUJZ01. Next base: position 5,023 of record CAZVMD010000345.1, read on the forward strand.
GGGACGCAGCGGGCGCTGCCTAAGTCGCCACAATCGCAGCACTTGCCGCGCCGACAGCGATACAATGACGGCTACTTGCCATGGGTTTCCTTCGGCGGTCCCCTGAGGGGATGACTCCTGCCGCGCAGCAGGCGCAGATCGACACCGCGCCACCTCCAGAATGGCAGGAGGCCTCCGGCCCAGCCCGAACCGGTGCGCAGCTAGTGATCCTGTGGTCGGCCCGCGAGCCAGAGCGGATCGGTGAGCGCGCGCGCTGTCACCCCAGCCGCAGTCACATTTTGGGCCGCGCTCCGCAGCTCCAGGTCGGCGAGGAGTCGCTGCATTTTGTCGCGGATCGTCCGAGCCTGAGCGAGCCCCCCGAGCGGCGCGCGCTCGTCCGCGCCCTGGCCCTGCAAGGCGAGGCCCTATCGCGCCGTCAGCTGGCGTTTGCCTGGGAAGGCTCGACACTGACCGTGCGCAACATTGGGCGCTGCCCCTTGTGGGTCAACGGCCTGCTGCAGGGCCGGGCCGGCCTGCAGATCGGCGACACGCTGCACCTGCAGAATCAGCTGGTCCTCTTGGTTAGCCGCGACGAGCCGGTCATGGCCCCGGCGCTCAGCCGAGCGACACCGTCTGATTTTGGCATCGCCGATGGCGATGGCTTGGTCGGCGAGTCCCCCGCGCTGTGGCGTCTGCGGCAGCAGATCGCGCAGCATGGCCCCAGCGAAGATCATGTGCTGTGCATTGGCCCAAGCGGCGCCGGCAAAGAGCTGGTGGCGCAGGCTCTGGTCCGTCACTCGGCTCGCGCAGCGCGCCCCCTGATCAGTGAGAACGTCTCGACCTTACCGAGCTCGCTGGCGGCCACGCTGCTGTTCGGCAACCGGCGAAACTTTCCCAACCCCGGCATGGAAGAGCGGCCTGGATTGATCGGGCTGGCCGAAAACGGGACCCTATTTCTCGACGAGATCGGCGACATGAGCAGCGAGGTCCAGCCGCTGCTTCTGCGCGTCATGGAGCGCGGCGGCGAGTACCTGCGCATCGGCGATGAGGCCAAGCCACGTCGCGCCAATGTCCGCTTTATTGCCGCGACCAATCACCCCGAGCGCCTGCGTCCTGAGCTGCGCCGCCGCTTCCCGCGCGAGATCCATCTGCCGGGTCTGGGGGCGCGCCCCGAAGACATTCCGCTGCTTTCGCGTCACCTATTTCTGCGCCAGCTGCCGGCGCGGGCGGAGCTGCAGCGGTTTGTGCAGCACGGGCAGCTGCGCATGGATCCGCGCCTGGTTGAGCAGCTAGTGCGCCACCCCTACAGCACACACGTGTCCGAGCTCGCATTTCTGCTGGAGCAGTCGGTGCTCAGTAGCCCGGGGGAGATCCTGCTGCCGCTTGGCGATGCCGAGCTGCGCTTGCGCAGTCCCGCGCCAGACAGCCCTCATCAGGCCCCGCTGCCAAGCCGCCCACCTGAGCACAGCACTCCCTCCCCGCTGCCGGCTCGCAGCGCTGCCCTGCCAGGGGCGCAAGAGGCGCAGCAGGCACTGGACGCCGCCTCGGGATCGGTGGTTCGTGCCGCCCAGCATCTGGGCATCAATCGTCACCAGCTACACCGGCTGATTCGCCGCCACTCCCTGGTCCTGTCGCGCGGGTCAGAAAAGTAGTCCGTCTCCCAGACCGACTCGCGAGCTGCCCTCCAGGCGTGCCGTCGAGCGACTGGTCTGCGCCCCGCCCTGGCTGCGACTGGCCTGCCGCCACCGCCACAGCACCAGCCCGCACATGATCGGATAGCTCAAGAGCAGCAGGCGTCGCGGCGGCGACTCCATCAAGGCGCAGGTCAGGCCCGAGCTGAGCGGGATCAGCACCACCCAGCGCAGCGAGTGCAGCAGCTGAGCCGACAGGACCGAGAGCGTGGCCCCCCAGACCGTCATTTCCAGGATGTGCGCCGCGCGAAACGGGATGAACATCAGGAACGAGCCGACCATGCGCAAGAACAGCACCTGCACAAAGTTGCTGAGCATCAGCGTCCACATCCAGCGGTGAAATGGATTGTTGCGCAGCGAGAAGCGGTAGCGATAGCCGACTCCCAGCATGGCCACAATCATCATCCACGAGATGCCCACCCCGACCTCGATGATGCGGGCCCGCTGCGACGCGATGTACTGCACCAGCAGCCACAGCAGAAAGGCCAGGCTCGACAGCAGCACAACCGTCGCGCTGGCCGCGTGGCGGGCGGCGGTCGGACTCTGATCGTGCTCGGCCCACAGCACCGTCAGAAGCTGCGCCATGCTCTCGAAGCGCTGGCTGGCGTCGCGCGACAGGCCGCGGGCCAGGATGACTCTTAGCTCGGGCGGGATGCCCATCGCCGTCGCGCCGCCCCCAGTGTCCGCCGCCGGCCCGCGCACCATCGGCTTGGCCCCCGCTGTCGTCTCGGCTGAGCTCTCAGGAAGATGACCGTACAGCGCCTCGTGCAGAGCTGCGCAGAAGCTCCACTGATCGCTGGCGGCACTGAGAACGCCGCCCCCGCGCTGCTCGGGCGACATATAGCCCAGCGTGCCTGCTCCGCGACTTCCGTCTGTACCCGCCTGTGTACCCCGGCTGGCCAGGAGCACGGCCGACTTCGACTCCAGCGACCTCGCCGGCCCGAGCGTCGCTGTCGCGTCCGGGTCCTCGCTGTGTACCTGGTCAGCTGCGCCAGCCGAAAGGTGCAGACGAGCGATGCCAAAGTCCGCCACCTTGGGCAGCCCAGCTTGGCTGACCAGGACATTGTCCGGCTT
>CAZVMD010000346.1:0-5987 GCA_964628555.1 uncultured Myxococcales bacterium
AATCCAGCACCACCACCCGCCCCTCACTGATAAGGACGTTGCTGGGCTTGAGGTCGCAGTGCAGCACGCCGCGCCGGTGCAGATAGGACAGGGCCTGCAGGACATCGAGCAGGAGGCGGATCCGGCCGGCGAGATCGCGGCCGCGGCAGCTGTGCAGGAAGGGCTCGGCCGGCGAGACCAGCTCCATGGTGAAAAAGGGCTGCTCGGCCTCGTCGAAGCCATAGTCAAAGACGCTGACGATGTGCTGGTGGCGCAGCGAGGCCAGGGTGCGAAACTCCTGCGCCAGCGAGAGTGCAAGCGGCTGCTGGTTGGAGGAGAAGTGCGTGTCCAAGAGCGCATAGCGGCTCGGCGAAACCTGGCTGCGCAGATGCGGCTTGATCGGCGTGACCTCTTTCGTCCCGCGCCCCGACGAGTGCAGGTCGGAGATGCGCGCATCGAGCCGGCTCATCCCGGTCTCAGGCGGCAGCGTCTCCTCGGGCGGGCTGGCGGCCACTGCGGCTGACTCGGTGGGCGTGTCGCGCTGCAAGCGGATGCGCTTGAGCGCGACCCAGGCTCCGCTTAGGCGATCGCGGGCGCGATAGACCTCGCCCATCCCGCCTTGCCCCAGCGGCTCGAAAAGCACATAGCGCGGATGCGACCAGGCCAGGCCCGTGCTCTCCGGGCGCGATGGCGCGGACGGCGGGGTGGGAGGGGAACTAGATGCCGAAGCCGACATGATGGGCAGGGCTATCGTAGCCGGTCAGCGACGCAGTGTGAAGCGCGGCTCAGGGCCGGCAGAGCACCGCTCCTGCGACAGTTGATCACAGTGTTGGTGGCCGGCGCGTGGGGCTAGGTGCGGGCTTAGGGCGCAAGCGGCGGCAAGACCACGATACGGCCGTTGCCGGTATCGCTGATGTACAGGCCGCGGTCGGTGGCGACGATGGCCTGCGGGCCATTTAGACGATCGATGGCCAGACGGCCCAGGTTGGGGGCGGTGGTGCTGAGGTCAGCCTGACCAAAGACCCGATCCGCGGGATCGCTGACGGCAGGTAGGCGCGTCCCCCACGAGAGAATGCGATTGTTCGAGTTTTCGACGACATAGATGCGGCTACCGAGGGCCGCGAAGCTCTGCGGACTGCACAGCCGCCCGCCCGTGCAGCCCTGCGGGTTGCTAAAGCCGTCCTGACCGATCACCGCGTCGGCCGGCTGACCCGAGGTGGGATCGTTGGTGTTCCACACCAGGATGCGGTGGTTGCCGGTGTCGGCGACATAGATATGCCCGTCATCGACGAAGACGCCGCGTGGCCCGTTCAGTGTGGCGGGACCAGCCGGGCCGCCCTGGTTGGCCTGGCCCGAGTCGAGGTTGGGCTGCCCCAAGACGACATCGGCGAGCTGGTTATTCTGCGTCGGGATGGTGCGCCAGATCAGGACACGATGCTGCGAGGAATCGGCCGAGTAGATGCGCCCGGCATGCAGCGCCGCCCCCTGCAGCGAGCCGGCGTCGTTGCGCAGCATTCCGGTGCCAACGTCGTCAGTGAAGCCGGGTTTCAAGAGGACGACATCAGCCGGCTGCTTGTTTCGCGTGGGCAGGCTGCGCCACAGCAGGATGCGGCCGCGTGAGGCAAAGCCATCGACTACGATCAGCGACTTGCCATCCGAGGCGATGGCATTGGGCTGCGTCAGGCCGTCCGCCGTCGGGGTGATGACACCGCCGCCGACCGCGTTGCTGGTGAACTCGGACTGGCCGATGACCAGGCTCGGCTCGTCGGTCGGGCGCTGCGGTAGCTTGGACCACAGAAGGACGCGAAACCCCAAGCGATCGATGACCGCCAGGCCGTCGCCGACCCGGGACAGGCCGGTGGGGTTAGCAAAGCTCGTCGGGCTGCTGTACAGACCATTTTCGCGCCCACCGCTGCCGCTGGCCTGACCCAGGATCAGCTCGGCGGGCTGGCCATGGACCGTCGGCCACTGATTCCACAGCAGCACGCGGTGATTGCCGGTGTCGACCACGGCCAAGCGAGTGCCGTCGGTGTACACCCCGCTGGGGTTTGACATCGAGGAAGGCGAGATGCCAAGCGCGTTGGCCGTGCTCGAGACGCCATCGGCCTGCCCCAAGACCCGCGTCGCCGGATCGCCGGGCGTGCCAGGCAGCGTATCCCAGAGCAGGACGCGGTGGTTGCCGCTATCGGCGACGGCGATACGTGTGGTTGCGGCCACGGCGACGGCCTGCGGGTTCGCCAAGGTGGCCAGGCTGGGACTGCCGCCGCGATTCTTGGTGTTGTTGGTAAAGTCGGCCTGCCCGAGCACGCGGTCAGCCGTGGGGGGCATGCCGCTCATCGGCAGCCAGCTGCTATAGCCAAGCACGCGGCTGTTGCCCGAGTCGACGACGAACAAGCGAGTGCCATCGCTGGCCGGACTGCCCGCCGGTGCATTTAGGCTGCTGCTCGAAACGGGAGCCACCGCGGCGGTTGAAAAGTTCGCTTGGCCGATCACCGTGCTGGCGTTGCCGCTGTAAAAGGAGTCCGCGCTCATCCAGCGCAGGACGCGGTGATTGCCCTGGTCGGCGACAAAGAGCACGGTGCCCCAGAGCAGCGGGCTCGGCTGATTGAAGTTGTTGGCCAGCACCATAGATGGGGCGAGACCGACGTTGTTGGCCTGCACATAGGCCGGGAAGTTCTGCAACAGCGGCAGGTTGTACAGCAAGAGGCGGTTGCTCTCGCTGGGGGCGCCGGGGGCGTAGTTGCCGGTGCCGACGAACAGCCGCCGGGCATCGCCGCTTAGGTGACGCGGCGCGCGCACGCTGTTGCTGAGTGAGCTTCCTTCCAGCAGGCCAAGCTGCTTCTGACCGATGACCAGATCGGCGGGCTGGTTCTGGCGGGTCGGCCAGCTCTTCCAGACCAGGACGCGGTCGTTGCCGGTGTCGGCCACATACAGCATGCCGTCGATCACCGTGATCCCGGTGGGGCTGCGCAGGCCGTGGGTCAGGGCATTGCTGTCGCCATCCGGCTTGCCCAAGACAAAGGGCGCGGTGACGTGAGGCGGCTCGCAGCGCTCGCTGTCGCCACAGGGCAGCGAGCGCTCAGAGACCAGGCAGCCACTTAGGAGGAAAGGGAGGCTCAGAGCAGCACGCATGGGAACTCCGCTAGCGAAAATCAAACCCAAAGACCTTGTCACCGCGGCGACGGGCGAGGTCGCGCTCAGGGCGCGATGGGCGGCAAGACCACGATCCGGCCGTTGCCGGAGTCAGCGATGTACAGCCCGCGATCGCTGGCCACGATGGACTGGGGAGAGCTCAAGCGGTCGAGCGCTAGGCGCCCGACATTGGGCGCGGTGGTGCTCAGATCGGGCTGGCCCAGGACCCGCTCAGGCGGCTCGCCGAGCTGCGGACTGGTCGTCGGCCAGGACAGGATGCGGTGGTTGCCCGGCTCGGTGACGTACAGGCGACTGCCCTGCACCGCCAGCGCCTGCGGGTTGCAGAGCCGGCCCGAGACGCAGCCCTGGCTGTCGCTGAAGCTGGCCTGGCCGATGACGCGGTCGGCCGGCTGATTGGTCAGCGGATCGTTGGTGTTCCACACCAAGATGCGATGGTTGCCGCTGTCGGCGACGTAGATGTGCCCATCATCGACGAAGATGCCGCGCGGCTGGCGCAGCGTGTGGGCCGCCGGGCTGCCGCCCTGGTTGGCGTTGGTCGAGACGCGGTCGGGCTGACCCAGCACAACGTCCGCTGGCTGGTTGATGCGGGTCGGCAGGCTGCGCCAGATCAGGACGCGGTTCCACGGCGCATCGGCGACATAGATGCGACCGCCAAACATGGCGATGTCGCCGTCGCCGCCAAAGTCGGAAAGCGGGGTACCGGCGCCAAACTGGTCGCGAAACGAAGGCTGGCCGAGCAGCCCATCGGCCGGCTGCTTCGCGGCAGTGGGCAGGCGGCTCCAGATCAGCACGCGGGTGAGGAAGCCAAAGCCATCCAGGACCACCAGCGACTGTCCATCCGAGGCCACTCGGTTGGGGATGCGCAGCCCATCGGCCGTCGGCTCGCTGGCCCCACCATAGGCCAAGGAGCCGTTCAGATCGGCCTGACCCAGCACCCGATCCGGCAGATCCGTGCTGCGCTGCGGCAGCTTCGACCACAGGAGCACGCGGTGCGCCCCGCGGTCGACCAGGGCCAGCCCCTCACCGACGCGGGCCAGGCCAAACGGGTTCACGAAGCTGGTGGCGGTGGCGAACAGGCCGTTGCCGACGTTGCCACTGCCACTCGCCTGCCCCAGGACCACGTCTGCCGGCTGTCGGTTCGCCGTCGGCCAGCTATTCCACAGCAGCACGCGGTGATTTTCGGTATCGGCGACTGCCAGGCGGGTGCCGTCGCTATAGACCCCGGTCGGTCCGGACAGCGAAGACAGCGATACCCCGCCGGCGTTGGCCGTCACAGTGCTGCCATCCGACTGGCCCAGCACGCGACTCGCCGCCATGCCATTTGCGCTCGGCAGCGTCGGCCACAGCAGGACGCGGTGGTTGTCGCGGTCGGCCACCACCAAGCGCGCCATGCCCCCGACCGTCGCCACAGCGACCCCCGCTGGGCCCGACAGCGTTGCGAGCGAGGGCGCCCCGCCGCGGTTTGGCTGCCCACTCACGAAGTCAGCCTGGCCCAGGACCGTCTTGGCCGCCTGGTTGTTTGCGACGATGCCGCTAACTGGCCCAAAGAGCAGGACGCGGTTGCTGTTGGTATCGGCGATGACCAGGTTGGTGCCGTCGCTGGCCGGACAGCCCTGCGGCGCCGTCAGGCTGCTGCTGGACGCCGCCATCGCAGCGCCGCTGGTCAGGTTGGTCTGGCCCAAGACATAGCTTGGATCTTGGAAGGCGAAGCTGTTCGCCGAGCTCCACAGCAGCGCGCGATTAAACTGCCGATCCGCCACCACCAGGGTGTCCCCGACCAGCAGCGGACTCGGGCCAGCAAAGTTGCGCGGCCCGGGGGCGCCCGCCCCAGCCCCGACGTTCTGCGCGCGCGCAATCGTCGGATAGCTCTGCGCAAGCGGCAGCGCAAACTGCAGCAGGCGGTTGTGCTCGGGGGTGCCCTGCGACTTGGGCAGATCGGTCCCGACGAACAGCCGGCTGGCGTCACCGGTCAGGCAGCGCGGGCCGACGAAGCTGTTGTTCAGCGAGCCGCCTTCGAGCACGCTGGGCTGCTTCTGACCGATGACCAGATCGGGCGGCTGATAGCTCTGGCTGGGCCAGGTCTTCCAGACCAGGATGCGGTTGTTTTCGCGATCGGCGACGAACAGCATGCCGCCCTGCACCGTGACACCGCTTGGGTAGTTCAGGCCGTGCGTGTACCAGTTGCTGTCGCCATCCGGCTTGCCCAGCACGAACGGCGCCTCGACATGCGGTGGCTCGCAGCGCTCGCTGTCGCCGCACACCAGCGAGCGCTCAGGGACTAGACAACCACTGAACGCCAAGGCCAGGCTCAGCGCAGCGCGCATCGCTCCTCCTCCCTCGGTTTTCTTAGGGCTGGCTCCCAGCCAAGGCCCCCAGCCGCAGAGCCGGCCGCAGTCCCGCTTGGCTCGTCGGCCGCTTGCCGGGCAGGGCGATCAGCACGACCCCAGTCACCAGCAGCACACCCCCGGTTACCAGCAAGCCAGCCCCGGCCGGCAGGCCGTTTTTCACCTGCGTCGTCGGCTGCCCATCGGCCCCGGTGGTCGTCAGGCAGCGCCCCGGGAACAGCGTGCTGTCGGTGACGCACTGACCATCGACCGACAGCGCCCAGGCACCGAGGCCAATCGCCCCAGCCCCGAGTGCCAGCCCAGTCGCGCCCAGCGCGATGCGCCAGGTCGGGCGGCTGGCGGTCTCCCGGGTCGCTGGAGGCGCTGCGAGCGGGCTCCCAGCCCCGGGGCTACCCGCCACCGCTGTCGTCGGCTCAGGGCCGGGCTGCGGCGGCGCTTCGGGCGGCTTTTCCGGTGGCTTTTCTGGCGGCTTTTCTGGCGGCTTGGTCAGGCCGGGGCCGCTGCTCGTCG
>CAZVMD010000346.1:6087-7602 GCA_964628555.1 uncultured Myxococcales bacterium
GGCTTTTCTGGCGGCTTTTCTGGCGGCTTGGTCAGGCCGGGGCCGCTGCTCGTCGCAGGTACGGGCAAACCCTGGGCGGCGGGAGCCAGCCTCGCATCTTTACTTATGACGTCTTCGGCCTCGGCGATGAACTGCTTGACCTTGCTGTCAAGCTCCGGCGGCAGGACCGGCATCGCGTTCTGCAGGGCGCGGTACAGCCCCAGCGCTTTCTGCGGCCGCCCGAGGCGAAAGTGACAGCGCCCCAGGTTGACCAGCAGGCGTGGCTCGGGCACGCGCTCGTAGGCCCGCTGATAGGTGGCCAGCGCCTCCTCGTACTGCCCTTGGCTGGCCAGCGACGAGGCCAGCTCGGTCAGCTGGCGACAGTCGCGATCCGCCTGACAGCGATCCGGCGGCAAGGCCCAGGCCTCGGTGCTGAGCAGAAGAGCCAAGCCGCCAAGGCGGCTAATCGATAATCGTCGTCTCACGCGAGGGCTTGGTCTTGATACGGGGTTTGGCGCCATTTTTGGCCTTGTCTCGATCCGGGGCAGCGACACTGCCGCCCTTCTGTACGGGCTCGGCAGACGCTGGCTTGCTGGGCTCGCTCTTGGCGGCAGGAGCCGAGGCCGCGGCGGGAGCCACTCGGCTGTCCGCAGCGGCCGGCCCTGGGGCGCCCTGCGGACCAACCAGCGCTGGAGCGGCAGCCGCTCCCGGATCCGTGCGGCGCGCCCCACTGGTCAGCGCCAGCCCCGCCAGCAGCGCCAGCAGCGCCACCGCACCGAGGCCCAAAATGAAGCTGCGGCGACGCGCCCCTAAGCCGTCTGCCAGCCCGGCCTGCCCCGTCGCTTGCGTCAGGCTGCCCGGCTGACTGTTGGCGGCATCGGGGGGCGCGACGTTGCCGATGCGCACCGTGCTCGCCTGATGCGGCGGAACCTTGCCGGTCTGCGAGATCTCCGACACCGGCCGCGCCCCGCTCTGGGTCGGCAGCTCGGGGGCCGACAGCGATGGCAGCGCCGGGATGGCCGCCGACGAAAACTTCTGTCGCAGCCGGGCCCGCACCTCGGTCAGCGTCGGACGCTCAGCCGGCGCCTTGGCCAGCATCTGCGCGATCAGCTCATCCAGCCAGGGCGAGGTAGCGGGCACCAGCGACGACAGCCGCGGCGCCTCGGTAAACAGGTGCATCGCCGCCAGCCCGACGTCCCCCCCCTGCGAGGTAAACGGCAGCCGGCCGGCCAGCATGCGAAACATCATGATGCCCAGCGAGTAGACATCGCTCGGCCCCGCCACCTGCGTCGAGCCCGAGAGCTGCTCTGGCGACATATAGCCCGCCGTGCCCAGCATCTGCCCGGTCCGCGTCCGCACCTCTTCCCCCTGCTGGTGCAGATCGGTGCTGAGCTTGGCGATACCAAAGTCGAGCAGCTTCACCCGCTCGCCCGACACCGCCGTCGCATCCTCGGTCAGCATCACGTTTCCGGGCTTCAGATCGCGGTGGATGATGCCCTTGCCATGCGCGGCCAGGAGCACGTCGGCGAGCTGCCA
>CAZVMD010000347.1:0-7569 GCA_964628555.1 uncultured Myxococcales bacterium
TGTCGGGGTTTCTGGCTCTGCTGATGGGGGCGGACAAGGCGACGCCGCGGCTGACCTTGACCACCTCGGCGCTGGTCGGCTCGGTGCTGTTTCACATCAACATGACCTCATCGATGCCGCCGATCGGCTACCTGACCTTCGGCGATCGCTTCATGCTGATTAACTACCTGGGCCTGGTGGTGGTGCTGATGGTCAACGTGCGGGTCTTGGCGATCACCGAGTCGGGCCTGACCGATCTGTCGAAGCATCCGCTGGGGCGCGTCAAGTATGCGCTGTTCGTTCTGTTCTTCGTCGCGCACAGCCTGCACATCCTCAGCCTGCGCTGAGTGCGCAGCCGCTGTCGGTGGGGGGACGGCTAGGGCCGTCGCTTCATCAGCAGGCCCGAGGTGCCACCGGCCAGCGCGACATCGGCGCTGAAGGCCAAGATGGCGCGGACTGGCTCATAGAAGCGCGCCGCGATCGTGGGGGTGCCGGTCGTGCCGTTGCGCTCGTAGAGGTAGTAGCTGTCGCTGAAAAAGGCCCGCGTCGGCGTGACGTACACGACGTTGGCGTTGCGCACCGAGATGGCCTCGTAGCCGCTGCCGTTATAGCGGATGACGTACGAGCTGTTGTTGAGCCCGAAGTACACGTTGCTGGCCGAAGAGCCATGGATAGACGTGATCTCGGAGGCGCCGAACACGCAGCTGCCAAGGCCGCCGCTGCTCCACTTCATGCCGTCGAAGCGACGGTAGCCACAGAAGTTGCCGGCCCCGACCCAGATGTCAAAGGGGCCGCTGCCCCAGACCGCGCCATAGCGCAGGCCGGTCTCGCTGGTGACGAAGCGCAGGCCGTCGTAAAACTGCACGCGGTCCGGGCTGCTGATCACCAAGCGATCGCTGCTGACGCTGGCCAGATAGTTAATCGGGCCGGTGGCCATGGTCGCCTGGGTGGTCCAGCTGGTGCCGTCCCAGTGCAAGAGCTTGCCGGCGGTGCTGCCGACCCAGATGTCATCGGCGGCGCGCCCGGCTACGGACAGCGGATCCGAGGGCAGCATGTACTCCGTCGCGATCGTGCCCTGGACGTGGCGCGCGATCTTGCCCTCGGTGAAGACCCAGTAGTCGCTCTCGGAGCTGCCCCACAGGGCGACGATGGTGCTCTTGCTGCCACGCAGGAGCGCGGTCGGGGTGCTGCCGCGCACCCGCACGATCTGACCGTCGTCTCCGACGGCGACGTAGTCATTGCTGCCCAGTCCCCACAGCCCGTTGAGGCCGCCTTTGCCCGGCTTGGGAGCGGCCAGCTTCCAGGTGGTTCCGTCGTACAGCGCGACATCGCCGCTGGGCGTGGTGGCGGCGGCCGAGGTCGGGCTGAAGGCCTGCACGTCGGTGAGGTTGGTTACTCCCGCGAGGCTGGTGCTGCGCCAAGCGGTGCCGTCGTAGTGCCAGATCGGCTGGCCGGCGCCGTTCATCACCGCCCAGATGTCGTTCTTGGCGGTGCCCGAGATCGCGTAGGCGGTGGGGCTGCCGGTAAACTCGGTGCCGCAGGTCCACAGCGAGCCGGAGTAGTAGCAGGCCGTGCCCGCTGCCCCGACGGCCCAGATCGAGTTGGCCGCGCTGCCCCAGATCCCGTACAGGGGATTGGTGGTGCCGCTGGGGACGGTGCGCCAGCCGGTGCCGTCGTTGCGGATGATGGTACCGCCGTCGCCGACGGCCCAGGTGGTGCTGGCATCGCCCCAGACGGCACGCAGGATGTTGCCGGTGCCGCTTAACTGCTTGCTGAGCGTGCTGCCATTCCAGTACCAGATCACGCCCGCCTCGCCGACGATCCAGACCTCGCTGGGCGAGCGGCCCCAGACGCCATAGAAGGCGTACTCGTGGCCATCTTCGGTGGTGGCCTGGGTGACGCTGTCGACGCCGTCGTAGCGCAGGATGCTGCCGTAGTCGCCGACCAGCCAGATGTCGCCCGTCGAGGCCCCCCAGGCCGCGTTTAGGCTGCGCGGCTGCGGCAGCGGGTTTTCCCAGCACCAGCGACTGCTGCCGAACGGACAGACGCGGGGGCCCCCGGGCGGCGGCGGCGTCATGTCCGGCGGCGGCGAGGTCATGTCGCGCGGCACGGCCATGTCGCGCGGCGGCATGCTCAGGTCCGGCGGCATCATCGCCAGGTCGGCCGGCATGCTCATATCGACGGGCATGGCCATGTCCTCGGGCATCGCCATGTCGCCCAGCATCGCCATATCGCTCGGCAGCGCCATATCGCTCGGCTTGCCCAGGTCAGGCAGGCCGGCCATATCGGGCAGGCCGGTCATATCGGGCGGGCCCATCATGCCGGCCATATCGACCCCAGGTGGCATCGCCAGGTCGGCGGTGGCCATGCCGGCCATGTCGGGCAGCGGCGGCGCACACAGGTTGCGTCCGGGCACGCAGATCAGGTCGTCGGGGCAGGGGTTGGTGGCGCTGCAGGGGATGACCATCGAGCCGGCGCCTCCCTGAGAACAACTGGAAGCGAGCAGGGATCCGCTCAGACCAAGCAGCACAGGGAACAGACGCAGGAATCGAGTAGGCATGACAGTTCGCAGGCTCCAGCGCGGAGGGGGACCAAGAACGCGGTGAGCCTAGGCGAGCCGCCTACAGGACGACAATCACAAAGTAGCGGGCGCGATGGCGCGCGGCACAGGGCTTTCGGGCGACTCAGCGGGGCGGCTGCGAGTCGATGTTGTACTCGACGGACAGCAGCTGAAACTGGCCATAGGCCCAGGCGCCGCTCGGCGCGTGCCAGAGCGTCTGCGCCGCGGCCGCCAGACGGACCGTACCGGGCTGCTCTGCCGTGGCTGGGCCAAACCAGCGCAGGTCGGTCAGCGGTGTCGACCAGCGCAGCCGGGTAAAGGTCTTGCCGTCGGCTGAGGACATCAAGCGGTCATCCGAGACAAAGTCGACCAGGTCGCCGGCGTCGCTAAACAGCAAGGTGGCGCGGACCGTGTTCGAGCCCAGCGTGAAGGTGGCCTCGGCCTGGCGCGCATCGAGGGCTCGCCAGCCGATGCGCGGATCGATCAGCGTGGCCGGGGCCATGACCGCCATGTCGTTGAGCAGGGTGACCGTCTCGGCCCGCGTCAGCTCCTCGCCTCGCGCCGAGATGAGCGGGATCACTCCGGCGAGGCGCACGCGCATGCTGGCTTGACCTAGGGTAAATACGTGCAGGACATCGGCGGGTACGCCGCGCTGCGTAGCCGCCATCTGAAAGAGGCGAACCGGCGGCTCAAAGAAGCTGGTCTGCTCGGCGGTAAACGGCATCCACGCCGCCTGCGGCGCGCTGCGAATCTGGCCCGAGAAGCGCAGCCGCATGCTGCGTACCTGCGGCTGACCAACGGCTCCGCTCCGCCGCAGATAGCGCTGCACCGGCTCGGGCAGCGGCGCGAGGTCGGCTTCACGCAGGATCGGCGGCGGCGGGCTCGCAGAGCGTCCGGCCGCGGCCTTCCGAGCGTACTCGGCGCGCAGGCTCAGCGGACCGAAGCGGGCGAAGCTCAGCGCGACTGCCAGGAGCAGCACGACATTGGGCAGGGTGCCGAACTTGGCATCGCTCCAGGCGGTGCCGATTACGCCCTGGGACAAGAGCAGCGCGACGAGGCCCAGCGCAAAGAAAGCGCGTGGCCATAGGAAGAAGGCCAGGTCGCTGAGCAGCAGCAGCCCGGCTGCCAAGAGCCACAGCAGGCCCAGCGGGCGCGAGATCGCGCGGCTAAGCTGGCTAAGCTCCGCGAGGCCAAAGGCCTTGGCAAAGCCGAGCAGGTGCAAGAGCGCATGGCCGCCGAGCAGCAGGCCGAAGAACAGACGCATGGTCGAGACTCCTTGGGATGCCTTGGCCGGGCAGAGGCAGCAAGTCGCAGGCCAGGGGGGATGCCCAGGAATGAGCGGCCAGCCGCGCAAAAACCGCGGCTGCGTCCGCGGCTGCGCCAAGTCTGCGTCCGGCTCTCGCCGCTCGGCGCTTCCGTCGGCTCAGACCCGCCGGTGCCGGCCCCGCCGTGGGTCGCCCGAGCGTCCGCTTCGGCTCGCCGGCTGGCGGGGGCTTAAGTCCTTGAAATCGCTTGCTTCTGGCCACCTCGGCCGCAGCTTAATCGCTTGACGACCCACAGGGGCTTACACAGAATGCCCCTGCTCTCAAAGGAGGCTGCCATGAAGACCTTACTGCGTACCCTTCCCCTCTTCGCCTTGTTGGCCGTTCCCACCGCATCGCTGGTTGGCTGTTCGCCGGCCGAGGATGCCGATCTCGATCTCGACACGCTGCCGCTGTACAGCGTCGAGGAAGAAAAGGCCGACAAGGCAGGGAGCACGACGCAGGTGGTCTGGGTGCGGCCGATGCCTGGTCCCGTCGCCTGCATCATCCCGCCCTGTCCGACGGCAGAGGTGCGGCAGGTCAACAGCACCAACGTCGAGCCGATCTACCGCTTCGACTGGCGTGGGCTGAAGCTCACGGCGGCCCAGGTCAAGGACGCCGAGGCGCAGCGCAGCAACATGCTGCTGTCGGGCAAGTACACCAAGGCCACCGCCTATGGGCAGCCGGTGACCGTGCTGCAGGTGTCGCGGGCCGGCCTGCAGGCCAGCGCTGCTTCGAGCGACAACTTCGACTCGGATCGCTACTACTCGGTCAAGGCCAACAACACGGTCTGTGTGATGGAGCCCTGTCCGACGCTCACCGCGCAGCCGCTGGGCCAGCCGGTGACCAGTGCCGTCACCTGGACCGGCGTCGATCTCAAGCGCCTGCAGCTTTCTCAGGGCGAGAGCACGACGCTGCTAAGCGAGATCAAGGCTGGCTCGGTCACCCTCAGCGTGACCGCGACGCCCAAGCAGGTGGCGCAGGTCAGCCAGGCCTTCCGTCCCTTCGGCGCGCCGACCCTCAAGTAGCTCTCCGCTCCCCCCCGCAGCACCGTCCCCCAACCAGATAGCTTCCCGCTTGACTTATCCTCTTGGATCGAGAGGATAGGTGCTCGCTTTGTCGGTGATGTTCGTTGGCCCGAACCGCTCACCGCGCTCGCTAAGACGAGCCACTAACCCGCGACCTCCGACGCTGTGAGGTCCAATGAGGAGCTCCCCATGGCCAAGACTGATTTTCGCACCGGAATCATCGGCAAGAAGCTGGGCATGACCCAGATCTTCGCCCAGGACGGCCTGCGCGTTGGCGTCACCGTCGTTCACGCTGGACAGTGCGTCGTGCTGTCGAAGCGCACGCCGGACAAGCACGGCTACGCCGCTGTCCGCATCGGCTACGGCGAGAAGCCGATTCGCCTGTGCACCCGCCCCGAGAGCGGCGAGGTCGCCAAGCAGAACCTCAAGGTGCCGCGCCTGATCCGCGAGATCCGGCTCGACGCCAAGCAGCTAGACCAGTACGAAGTCGGCGCCGCCGTGCCGCTGTCGAAGATCTTCAAGCCCGGCACCTACGTCGATGTCGTCGGCACCAGCAAGGGCAAGGGCTTCCAGGGCGTCATCAAGCGTCACCACATGGCCGCCTCGGTGAACAGCCACGGCTCGCACGAGTTCTTCCGCCACGGTGGCTCGATCGGCTGCCGCTTGACCCCGGGCCGCGTCCACAAGGGCAAGCGCATGACCGGTCACATGGGCGATGTCCGTCGCACGGTGCAGAACCTGGCGCTGATGGAAGTCCAGGATGACTCGGGCCTGCTGCTGATCTACGGCTCGGTGCCGGGTGGCAAGAACGGCTACGTTATGGTGCGCAACGCCGTCAAGCGCACCGGCGCCGTCCGCCTGGGCGAGGGTGTCGAAGAGACCAAGAAGAAGGGCGCAGCCAAGAAGCCGGCCGCCGCCGCCGCCAAGAAGAAGTAGCGCGTCGCCATGGGATCGGCAGCCACTCTTCGTGATCGCGCCGGTCGCCACGATCACTTCTACGATCGGGCCCGCAAAGAACGCTTTGCGGCTCGATCGGTCTACAAGCTCCTGGAAATCGATGAGCGCTTCCACCTGTTCCCGCCCGGGCGACAGGGACTGCGGGTCCTCGATCTCGGCTGTCGGCCGGGCTCGTGGCTGCAGTACGTCGCCCGGCGGACCGGGGACAGCGCGCAGCTTGTCGGGCTGGATCGCGAGCCGCTATCGATTACCGTACCGCGCAGTCGCATCCTGGTCGGCGATGTCTTTACCGTCGAGCCCGAGGTGCTGCGCGGCGAGCTGAGCGGCTTTGACGTGGTGATGTCGGACATGGGCCCGGATACCTCGGGCATCCGCCACATGGATCAGGCCCGCTCGGAGGCGCTGTTCGAGCGCGCGCTGTGGCTGGCCGAGCAGCTGCTGGTGCCGGGCGGCCACTTCGTCGGCAAGCTGTTTCAGGGGCCAGACTTCCCCAACCTGCTGCGTCGCTGCCGCGCCGGCTTTGGCGAGGCCCGGGTGGTCAAGCCGCAGGGCTCGCGCAAGGACTCGATCGAGCAGTACATCGTCGCGCTGCGCCGTCAGCTACCGGCTGCCGTCGCGACGCCGCCTGCTCCGTAGTTGTTCGGATTGGGCCGGAGGGGGGTCTGGAGTTATGCGGTGATGATGCGCCGCAGCTCGCTAAACTCTTCGCTGACTGCAAAGCGCAGCATGTCGTCGACGTAGCGCTCGCTGCCGGGACCCTTTCTGCGCAGCATCGACAGGGCGCTGCCGATGTCGCCGGTCAGCACCAGGCCAGCGTGGTGGCTGGCCAGCATGATGAGCTCGGTGATGCCCTCGAAGTCGAGCGCCGCCGACGAGCACTCCATGGCGTGCGGCAAGAGCTGGCCCTGCAGCTTGCTGGGGATGGCGCGCTTGATGCGCGCGGCCTCGTTGGCGATCTGCTTTTCGGCGTAGCCGATCGGCGTGTAGCTGGGGACGTACAGCCGCACCAGGGCGCCGATCACCAGGCCGAGGTCATAGGCCGACAGGCTCAGCGGCAGCAGGAGCTGGCTCTGCACCAGCTTGAGCAGGCCGCCGAGGAGGACGCGCTGCTCGGCTTCCGAGGTCCCCTGAATGAGCGAGCTCGACAAGATGATCGTCGGGTGCTCCAGCGGCTCCAGCGTGCACAGCGGTACCTTGCGGCCATCCTCGTCGGTGCGCTGGGCCGCCGTGAGGTACAGATCGAACTCATCAATGCCGAGCTGGGCGGCCAGCTTATTGGCCAGGTCGCGCAGCGGATGACCACTGCGCGGCAGCCGCTCGCGGCGATCGACGCCCAAGCTCTGCAGCTTCTTGCTGTCGCTGGCGTAGAGCTTGGCCAGCGGCTCGGCGACGAGGCGGAACAGGGCGCGGAAGCCGGGCGCAACGCGGGCCGGAAACAGCACATCATCGACGCTGCTGTCGGCCATGCCGGCCTTGCTGGGATCCTTGCGCGGCGGCAGCTTGTCGACCTGCGCCTGCACCTCGGGCGGCAGGCTATGGCCCAGTGCTGCCAGCAGGCTGGCGGTCACTCGCGCCGAGTCGCTCTGGCCGCGCCAGATAAAGATCTGCAGCAGGGCCGACAGCGCTCCGGGATCGCGGGGCCGCTCGCGCAGCATCGGCCGGAAGCGGGCGGCGGCGCGATCGAGATGGATGCGCATCGACGAGACATCGGACTGGCGGTTGTAGAACTTGGCCAGCTCGCCAA
>CAZVMD010000348.1:0-7554 GCA_964628555.1 uncultured Myxococcales bacterium
GTCAACGGCACGACCCTGACCAAGTGGCAGTCCGAGCCGGGCCGTAGCTGGCAGGACATCCTGCGCATGTATCTCGACGCTGGCCAGGGGCTGCTGGCGGCGCACGTGGCGGGGCTGATCCATCGTGACTTCAAGCCGGACAACGTCCTTATCGGCAAGGATGGTCGGGCCCGGGTTGCCGACTTTGGCTTGGCCCGCATGGACAGCAAGGCCGGCGCGAACACCCTCGCCAGCGGCCGAATGCCGACGGTGGGGCGGCCCGGACACGAGCAGCCGATCAACGCCAATATGACCCAGGCTGGCGCCCTCTTGGGAACGCCGCTTTACATGTCGCCCGAGCAGCACCTCGGCGAGCTGACCGACGCGCGCAGCGATCAGTTCAGCTTCTGCGTCGCGCTCTATGAGGCGCTCTACAACCAGCTGCCCTTTGCCGGCAATACCGTCGAGACCCTGGCCTTCAACGCCATCTCGGGACGAATTCAGACCCGGCCTTCCGGCAGTCGAGTGCCAACAGTGGTGCACGGGGCGATCCTGCGCGGCCTGTCGTCGAATCCTTCGGCCCGCTTTCCGTCGATGCGCGAGCTCTTGTCGGCCCTGTCATATGACCCCGCCATCGATCGCACCGCTGGCCCGCGCGTGCGCCGCCGCGTCACCAGCAACATGATCGCGTTTATGCTGATCGCCGCGGCCGGCCCGACGGTGCTCCACCGCGCCGGACTCAGCGAGTTCACAGCCTCGCTGAGCATCGGTGCGGCGTATTTTGCCGTCTTCATCTTTATGGCCATTCGCTTCCGGCGAGCGCTGAAGAACGCCTTCCACCGCGGCTTCTTGGTCTACGGCACGGTCTTCGGGGCTCAGGTCTTGGCCATTCAGATCGTCGGGCTGTTCCTGGGGCTGAGCACGTCACAGGTGGCGACGCTGGATCTGGTGGCGCTGTCGGCCATGACCTGTGTTGCCGCGGCGCTGGTGCTGCCGCGCATGTGGACGATGGCCCTGCTTGGCGGGCTGGCGACAATGCTGGCGATCTGGCAGCCGCTCTATGCGCAGCACCTGTCATCCGCCGTGGTGGTGGTGACGACGATCGTCTCGCTGCTGCTGTGGAATCGCGCCGCCGCTGTGCGGACGCCACGCAGCCTGCCGGCCCTGCTGCCCAAGTAAGTCGTTTCCGACCTTGCGTCGCTGCGTCGGCTTCGCGATGATGCCGGCCCACGCCGATGTCGACCGACGCGACTTTTCGCTCATTCCGTGCGCTGCGCGAGTCCACCGGGGCCGCCGCGCGTCCTGCCGTACTCCCTCTGACCGAGCAGCCGCTGACCGAGCTGGTCGCCCGCCTGCGTCGGCGCGAGCTTACGGCCACGGCGCTGCTGGCCGCGCATATCGAAAAAACGCAGTCCGTAAATGGCGCCCTCAACGCGGTGATCATCGAACGCTTCGCCGTCGCTCGCGAGGAAGCACAGGCCGCCGATGCCCAGCTGGCGGGCGCCGTCGATCCGTCCTCCTTGCCGCCGCTGCTTGGCGTGCCGTGTACGGTCAAAGAGTTCTTCGCCGTCGCTGGCCAGCCACAGACGGGCGGCATGCTGGCCTATCGCCAGCGCCGACCGAGTGAGGACTCGACGGTGGTGCAGCGGCTTCGCCAAGCCGGGGCAATCATCCTGGGCCTGACCAACGCTCCCGAGGGGGGCATGTGGATGGAGACCTGGAACAAGCTCTACGGCCGCACGCAGAACCCCTGGAACCTGGCCCATACCTGCGGTGGCTCGTCGGGCGGCGAGGGCGCGATCGTCGGGGCTGGCGGCGCCGTCTTTGGCATGGGCTCGGACATCGGCGGCAGCGTGCGCATCCCCGCCGCTTTCTGCGGTACCGTCGGGCATAAGCCGTCGGGCGGGCTGATCTCGATGTTCGGCCACTTCCCCGAGAACCTGCCCGGCACCAACTATCTGTGCGCCGGTCCGCTCTGTCGACGGGTCGGCGACGTCCTGCCCATCCTGCGCGTGCTGGTTGGTCCCGATGGCCGCGACCCCGACTGTACGCTGCCGGCCACCTCGCTGCGTGACCCGGCCGAGGTGTCGCTAGACCGAGTGCGCGTGCTGCCCGTGCCGCAGCCGCCGGGCATTCCAACCTCGCCGGTGATCCAGGCGGGTATCCGCGCCGCAGCGCTGGGACTCTCCCGACAGGGGGCGCAGGTGATGGACGAAGACCTGGCCATTTTGGGCGACAGCCTATCTGATCTGCGGCTGGCCTTTCTGCTGTGGTCGGATGCGCTCACCGGCTCGGCCCAGGTGACCTATGAACAGATCGTCTCGGATGGCGCTGGGGTGGCGCTGGGGCGCCAGTTCTATCGCCTGCTACGCGGCGAGAGTGACTATATTTTCCCGTCGCTGATGGTGATCTTTGGCGATCGCATCGCGCGCCAGCTGAGCCGTCGGCTGGCCGGTGGCGGATACGCGCAGCGGCTGCGTCGGCTCAAGGCGCGACTCGATGAGCTGCTGGGCGATGACGGCGTGCTGATCTATCCGACGTACAGTCGCCCGGCTCCGCGTCACTATCGGCCGCTGCTGACGCCGCACCACGCGGCCTGCACCGCGATCTTCAACGCGCTTGGCTATCCCGCGACGGTGGTGCCGCTGGGCCTGAGCGCCGATGGTCTGCCCCTTGCGGTCCAGGTCGTCGGCCGGCATGGCACGGATCACCTGACCCTGGCAGTGGCACAGGCCATCGAAGCCGACTTTGGCGGTTGGCTGCCGCCGCCTGCCCCGAGGGCGTAGGCATGGCCACCGGCCGGCCTGTCTCTGCCGCGCTGGGGATCGTCGGCGAAGAGCTGCTGTTTAGCGGCATCGCGGCGGAGGCGTCCGGCCCGTTCCAGAGCCTGCGCGGCAGCCTGCCCCTTTCTCGCTCGCTGCGTCGCTGCTTTCTGGCACTGACCCAGGCCGAGCTGCCCCCGGGGGCGCTTTTGCGGGTGGCGGAGCGGGTCGGTGCCCAGCAGCCCGACGCTGCGGCTCGCATCGCCGAGCTGGCACGACTGTATCAGCTCTATCGTTCGCGACTGGCTTTCGGCCAGGCCAAGCTCGACAGCGGCCTCGCTCTGTCGCGGCGCATCCAGCTCTACACCCAGCGCGGCGGGGCAGGGCTGGCGGCGGTCCTGGGGCTGCTTGGCCTATCGCTGACGCGAACCGAAGCGGGCCTGCTGATCGGCGGCCTGCATCGACTGCCCAGCTGGGATGCTTTGCCGGGCCTGCCCGCGGCGCTGGCGGCGCTGACCCAGCTGTTTCCCATCGAGTCGAGCGCCGAGGTCAGCGTTGGTCTGCCCCAGCTCCCCGAGGCGGAGGGGGAGCCCGTCGCTGCGGCCTTGGAGCAGGGGCTGAAGCCGGTCCTAGAGGCGCTCTATGCTCGCCATCAGCTGGCGGTCGAGATCGCCTGGCAGCCTCTTGGCCCCGCCGTCGCTGAGGAAGCCTATGAATCGGCCTGGGGACGCTTTGTCCGTGGGCTGTTTCGGCCAGCCAGTAGCCCCCCTTTGGTCACGCCGGACGAGCTCGCGCCGTCGCTCCTTGCGATCAGCGCTCAGCCTTCGCCGGCCGCCGAAGCCCGGCTCTGCGCTCAGCGGGTGCGCGATCTGATCGACGCTGGCGTGCCGCCCGGCGAGATCGGCATCGTCGTCGAGAACCCCAGCCGGCGGGCCCGGGTGGCGCGGGCTCTGCGTCGCTATGGGGTACCGGTCAGCCTGCCCCGCGAGGCGCGCTCTTTTGCCGACTGCCCCCGCAGCGAGCTCCCGCCGCCGCTGTCGCTGCCCCTGCAGATGTATGAGCTCCTGCAGCAGGGCTTGCCGCGGGAGGGGCTGCTCTCGGTGCTTACCTCGTCGTACCTGCGCCTACCGCTCCCCGAGGAGGCGGGTGATGCCGGAGCCCTGGCGCGCGCCCTGCGCGGGGCGGGCGTGCGGGCGCTGGCGGGGAGCTCGCAGGAGGAGCTGCGCCGCCGGATCCGCGAGTGGCTGCGCCTACAGCGCGGCAAGCGCGATCGCAGCGCTGACCCCGCCTCAGCGACGGAGGCCGAGCCGGTCGAGCTGCGCCAGCTATCGCTGCTCTTGGCGGAGCTCGCCAGCCTGCCGTCGCACGGCTCGATTCGTCAGCAGACCCAGGCGCTGGCCCGCTTGTGCGAGCGCTTGGCGCTGGGCCTGCGAGCCCAGGGCCTGACCGCGCCCCCGGCCGAGCTGGAGGCGAGCGAAGAGGGGGAGCTCAGTGCCCGTGAGCGCGGGCTTTCGACCCTTTCGGCGCTAGCGCGCGATCAGGCCGCGATGGCCGTGCTGCGCCGGATCTTGCTCCAGCTCCCCCTCGCTGCGGAGGCCCTTCGCCTCGGTGAGCAGGGCGTGAGCCAGGTGCAGTTCGCGGCTCTGTTGCGTGCGCTGTGCCAGCGTCTGTGGGCCGAGACCCTGCACCAGCTTGAGCCGGCGGGGGGACAGGACGCGGTGCAGCTGGGTGGCCTGTTCGAGCTGCCGCTCGTGCCTCGTCGTCAGCTGTTCTGCCTGGGCCTGATCGAGTCTGAGCTGCCGGCCACGAGCGCGGAAGATCCGCTGCTGAGCGACGACGAACGGGCACTGTGCAATCGCCTCTTGGGGGCCGCGCTCCTGCCGCTCTCGCGCTCCACGGCCGAGCGCTCGCCGCTGCGCTTCGTTGAGCTACTGGCGCACAGCCAGGCGGCACAGCTGAGCTATCCGCGTGCTGATGAAGAGGGCCGGCCGCTCCTGCCGTCTTCGTTTGTGGCCGCCGTGCTGCACGCCGCTGGTCGCCCTGGCCCCGACGAGGACCTGCCCGCTGCCAGTCTGGCCCCAAGCGAGGACGGGGCAGCGATCAGCGCCGCCCGTCATCCAAGTGAGCTGTGGCGCTGCGTCGCCCCCACCCTGGCCCGCGCCGATGGCGGCAGCGGCCTGCCGCGGGCCTTGGCGATCGCACTTGGGCGCCGGGATCGCGCGCGGCGCTCGCGTCTGCTCTCTCGGCTAGCCTTGGAGCGGGCGCGCACCGCCTGGTTCCTGTCGCTGTCGCAGGCCGGCGGCGGCCCCAGCGATCGCTTTGCCCTGCCTGCCGGTCCGTATTCTGGCCAGCTGAGCGATCCGCGCCTGATCGGCGAGCTCGCCTCGCGGCTACCGGGAGATGCCAGCCGGCCGCTCTCTGCCTCGGCGCTCGAAGACTATGCGCGCTGTCCCTATCGCTTCTTTGTCTATCGCGTGCTGCATGCTGCGCCGATCGAGGAAGGTAGCGATGATCTGGATCCGCTGACCAGTGGCCGCCTGCATCACCGCGTGCTCGAGAAGTTCTTCGGCGAGCGCCGCGATCGCGGGGCCCTGCCGCTTGGCGGCGATGCCGAGGAGCGGCAGCACTTGCTTGCGGTCATCGATCAGGTGCTGATCGAATTCGATGAGCGTGAGCGCACCGGTCATCCGTCGCTGTTTCGAGCCCGGCTGCGTCGGCTGCGCAGCGATCTGCTGCGCCTGCTGGCCCGCGAGGCCGAGTCACCGCTTGAGCCGGGCTGCCAGCCGTCGCTGCTTGAGCATCCGTTTGGCCCGCTGCGCATCGCGGCGCAGAACGATACCGGCCTCAACCCGGCGACCGACGACGCACTGCACATCGCCGGCATCATCGATCGCATCGACATCGGGCCCGGGCGAGCGCTGGTCCTTGACTACAAGACCGGCCAGATCAAGCGCTATCAGGACTATCTGCGCTCTGAGCTCTTGGTCACCTCGTTTCAGCTGCCGCTATATGCGGCGGCGGTGCAGGCAGATCCCCTGGTTAGGGCGCGGGCCGGACTGGGGAGCGACGCGGCAGAAGTGCCGCTGCAGGTCAGTGCGCGCTATTACGCGGTTCGTCAGGCGGCGGTGAGCGCGCCGCTCAGCGATGAGGGACTCTTTGCACTGGCCGGTCCAGCCCGCGCCGCGGCGGCCGAACAGAACGTCGCTGAGGTTGCGTATCGCCTGTGGCGACGGCTGCGGGCAGGCGACTTTCGCATCGCGCCCAAGACCTGCGAGGGCTGTGGGTTAGAGTCGGTGTGTCGCATCGGCAGCGCCGGTGTCGAGCGCCTGTTAGAGGGGGCCGAGAGCCTCGAAAGCGAGTCGTCAGGCCGCCTTAGCGAGGGCGGGAGTGGGAGCCGACAGTCTGCTGGCTGGGCCAGCGCCCGGACGCCAGCTGGCGAGCCGGACTGACCGACGTAGATGACGACTCGGAGGGGCAAGTGAGCAGGCTATGATCGATGGATGTCTATCCAGGTCGATTCAGCGACAGCGTCTCCCTGGCTGCGGCCGCTTGCCGCGTGGAGTCTTGGCCTTGCGCTGGCTGCGGTGGGCTGCGGTGGCGGTGAGCCGCCGGCTGAGGAGCTACCGCCTCCCCCGGCCGATGCGCTGCGCGTCGCGCTGGGTCCCTATGCGCTGAGTCCGGGACAGGAGACCACCGTCTGCGTCACCGGCTATCTGCCGAATGCCCTGCCGCTCGACGTCGTGCGAATTGAGACCCGGCAGAGCTACAGCCATCACATCATCCTGTATCGCGAGAGCGAGGGCATTCCCGACGCTCCGGTGCCGGCTAGCTGCCCACCGCTCGACATCCTGAGCACCAGTCGGGCGCCGCTGTTTATCGGCGAGACCCCGACCGCGGCCATGGATCTGCCGCCCGGCGTGGCCTATCGCCTGGGCTCGCGAGCGCCGTTCCGCATCGAGGGTCACTTCCTCAACGCCAGCCCCAGTCCGCAGCAAGCGCTGGCCGAGATCTTCCTGACCCCGGCACCGAGTGGCTCGACGATGCAGGAGGCCGACATGGTCTTTCTGTCCGCGACCACGCACCTCAACAAGAGCTATGACGGCAGTGGCAAAGCCGGGCTGCCACCGATGCGCGAGCAGACCATCGATGCTGCGTTCTGGCCGCTGCCGAGCGATATGCAGGACAGCAAGTTCTTTGCCCTGACCTCGCACCAGCATCGCCTGGGCACGCAGTTTACGATTAGCAAGTCGGCCGACGCCGGCGCCGCAGGCAGCCTGCTTTACCAAAACAGCGACTGGGAACATCCGCTGTTCAAGCTCTATCCGCAGGATGCTCCGCTGACCTTCCAGCCGGGCGAGGGCTTTCGCTGGGTCTGCACCTTCCGCAACACCACCGCCAACTACGTCACCTTCGGCCAGTCCGCCGAGAAGAACGAGATGTGCATCATCTGGGGCTACTACTACCCGTCCCAGGGCTTCCGCGTGCAGTTCCTCTAGCGCACAAATTGCGCCGGGCTTGGCTCAAGCCGCGGGAGGGGTCCCGACGCTGGCCAGCAGCTTCTCGGACAGCTGCCACAGGCGCCGTGCCGCTTCGCTATCCAGCGACTCGCGGCTAGAGCGGGCCGGGCGGCACTTGACGTAGTACTGGCCGGTCTCACCAGCCACCTCGGGCGCGGTCGCCAGGTAGATCGACGTCTTGGCGCCGGCTTCGGGGCTGAGCGCGAACAGGCCAGCCAGCGACATGATCGCACTGACCGCACGGCTGTTGTTGTGGCCAAAGCCGCTGGCGACAAAGCCCGGGTGCAGGCAGTTGA
>CAZVMD010000349.1:0-7533 GCA_964628555.1 uncultured Myxococcales bacterium
TAAAGCTCGGCGAGACGACGCTGCCCGCCCCGAAGTCGACACAAAAACCGACACAGAAACCGACACAGAAACCGACACAAACAACCGTGCAGAAATCGACACAAAAACCTGCGCAGAAATCGACACAAAAACCTGCGCAGAAATCGACACAAAAAACCGCACCTAAACCGGCACCTAAACCCATGCCTAAATCGACGCAGAAATCGACAACGCGCTCGTCGGCGACGCGGGTTGGCGCGGTGGGGCGACTGGGGCTGGCGCTGTGGCTGCTGCTCCTTGCGGCGCTCTCCCCGACGGCGCGGGCCTGGGCCGATCCCAGCCCGGCGGGGGGCAAGCTCGATGCGGCTCCGCTGCTGTCGGCCCAGCTTGTCGATCTGGAGGACCGCGTGTCGCCGCTGCGCAGCTACTACGACAAGGCCGCGGCGCCGGTGCTGGTGGTCTTGCATCAGGATCGCAAGTCCGCCGAGGAGAACGCCGCCTTTAAGACCGAGGTCGGTCGGCTGTCCGGCCAGCACGCGGCCCACCTGCGCGTCGTCGCCCTGGCTGATGTCGCCGGCTATGGCTTCTGGCCCGCCAAGGGCTATGTCAAAGACGCGCTGCGGCCGCTGCGGCAGGACGGGGCGGTGGTGCTCTGCGACTGGCAGGGCGTGGTGCGCAAGCAGTACGGTCTGCGGCCCGGACAGAGCGCCGTCTTCGTCCTGTCCAGCAGCGGCGAGCTCGTGGCGCTGTCGCGCGGCAAGCTGTCCGAGGAAAAGAGCAAGGAGCTCTTGCGCAGCATCAGCGAGCTCCTACCGGCCAGCCCAGCTTCGCCCTAAGCCATGCCGCCTGCCGCCGCCCTGCCCCGCCCCCCTGGCCTGTCCGCGCTCGGCAGCCTGCTGTTCGCGCGCCGCTTCGTCGCCGATCCGCGCGGCCCAATCAGCGAGTGTACCGAGCGCTTTGGCCCCATCTGGCGCTCGCTAGTGCCGGCTGGTGGCGCGCGCCGCGGGCTGGTGCCGCTGACCTGGCTGATGGGCCGGGCCGGCAATGAGCGCATCCTCGCCCCGGCCTACAAGGACGACTTCACCTGGTACGACGGCTACTGCTTCACCATGGAGCCGCTGTTCGGGCGCCAGATCCTGCTCTTGCTCGACGATGAGCCGACGCCGGCCGGTCAGCTTCGGCAGCCCCAGAGCGACGCCCACCGACGGCGCCACCGAGTCATCGTGCCGGCCTTTCACCCGCGGCTCGATCGCCCCTACCTGGCCGAGATCAGCCGCATCATCGACGTCCATCTCTCCGAGGTGGCGGCCAGCCTCGGGCGCAGCGGCGGGCGCATCGATCTGCAGGAGGTCGTGCGGCGAGTGACCTTCCACGTCGTGGCCAGCCTGGTGCTCGGCACGCCCGATGCCGATCCGGCGATGCCGCGCAGCCAGCTCCTGCACTGGTTTGAAGAGCTGGGCCTGGGGCTGTTTAGCGTCGTGCACCTCAACCTGCCCGGGCTGCCATTCCACCGCGCGACGCGGGCCCGAGCGGTCCTGGCCAGCTATCTGCAGAGCCGCCTGACGGGCTATCGCCGCGGCGAGGGCACACCGCCGCCGATGCTGCAAAACCTGCTGTCGGCCCAGGCCGAAGAGCCGTCGCTGCTGCCCGACGAAGCGATCATCTCGGAGCTGATCTCGTTTCTTTACGCCGGCTATGACACCACGGCCAGCCTGCTGACCTCGGTCGTCGCCGCCCTGGGCAGCGAGGCCGCCGTCTATGACCGCCTGCGCCGCGAGCTCCCGCTGGGCGAGAGCCTCGATCCGGTCAGCGCTAGCCCCGACAGTCCGCCCTATCTGGACGCCCTGCTCTACGAGTGCGAGCGCCTCTATCCGCCGCTGCACTTCCTTATGCGCGGGGTGCGGCACGACATCGAGTACGGCGGCTATCTGATCCCGGCCGGCAGCAAGGTCGCCTACAGCCCCTACTACACCGGCCGTATGGCCGAGCTCTTCCCCGAGCCGCTGCGCCTGCGGCCCGAGCGCTTCCTCAACGACGACGGCAGCCTGCGCCGACCGACCCCCTACACGCTGCTCGGCTTTGGCGGTGGTCACCGCATGTGCATCGGCAAGCGCCTGGCGGGGCTGGAGCTGCGCCTGTTTTTGACCCAGCTGCTGGCCCGCTTCGAGCTTCACTTTCCGTCGCTGCGCGCCGGCGGCGCCGAGGCCGATGCGTTCTACTTCAACCCCGCGCTGCAGCGACGACATGGCCTGTGGGCCGAGCTCTCGCCGCGCCGCTCGACCCTGGCCAGCGCCTCCCCGTCCGCGGCCTAAGAGGTCTCCTGCGCATGTCGAAGACCGCCTTGCCCTCTGTGATTGTCATCGGTGCTGGCGTCGGCGGCCTGGCCACCGCCCTGCGCCTGCTGTGCGCCGGCTTTGCCGTCACCGTGCTGGAGCGCGCCCCTCGCCCGGGCGGCAAGATGCGCCAGATCGCGGTCGGCAGCGACGTGTTCGACGGCGGCCCCAGCGTCATGACCATGCCCTGGGTGCTCGATGAGCTCTTGGCCACAGCCGGCCTGCAGCGGACAGACCTCGTCAAGCTGACGCCGCTGGCACCGCTGTGCCGCCACTTCTTTACCGACGGCACCGTGCTCGATCTGTTCGCCGACGAGCCGAGCGCGACCGGCCGCAGCGGCGAGGTCAGCAGCGAAGCCGCCTGGGCCCGCTCGGCCGAAGAGATCGCCCGCGTCCTTGGCCCCCGCGCCGCCGAGGACTACCGTCGCTTCCGCCGCCACGCCGCCGCCATCTATCGCGCCGTCGAGGGGCCGTTCCTGCGCCGCGCCCTGCCGCAGGGCCCCCGCGAAGTTCTGTCGAAGTTTAACCTCGGCGATCTGTTCGGCATGCGACACCTCGACGCCGCCCGCAGCCTGTGGCGAGCGCTTGGCAGCCAGTTTTCCGACGAGCGTCTGCGCGTCCTGTTCGCTCGCTATGCCACCTACAGCGGCGCCAATCCCTTTATCGCCCCGGCCACCCTGGCGGTCATCGCTCACGTCGAGTTTGCCTTCGGCGTCTACGCCGTGTCCGGCGGCATGTACAGCCTGGCCGAGGGCCTCGCCGAGCAGATCCGCCGCCGCGGGGGTCAGCTGCGCTGCGCGGCCGAGGTCGAGCGCATCGAGCTTAACGAGCGCAGCGGGCGGGCCACCGCTGTCTATGTCGCCGGCGAGCGCCTGGCCGCCGACTACATCGTCGCCAACTGCGATGCCGCCCAGCTCTACGCCCGCCTGCTCTTAGGCACCCGGCCCGGCAGCAAGCACGCCCGCGCCATCACCGCGCTTGAGCCCTCGCTGTCGGCTTACCTCAACCTGTTTGTCGTGGCCGGCGAGGCGGTCAGCGCCCTGCCCCTGTGCCATCACAACGTCTTTTTCTCTGCCGACTACGAGCGCGAGTGGCAGGAGCTAAAGAGTGGTCCGCCCAGCGATCCGACGGTGTACCTGTGCAATCCCGACTACGGCCAGCCCCGGCAGCGCTGGTTCTGCCTGACCAACTCACCGCCGCTGCCCGAGCCGGGCACTTCGCCCTGGACCGCGAGCCTGGCGGCCAGCTGTCGAAAGCGGGTCAGCGACAAGCTCGGGCAGTCGGGGCTGTCGCTGTCCGCTTTCCTGCAGGCCGAGGCTGCGGTCACCCCCGCCGACTTTGCCGCCCTGTTTCCGCACAGCCGCGGCGCCATCTATGGTCCGGCCGCTAGCTCGCGCCTGGGGGCCTTCGCCCGGCCGCGCAACCGAGTGCCCGGCGTCGACAACCTGTTCTGCGTCGGCGGCAGCACCCACCCCGGGGCCGGCGTGCCGATGGTCATGCTCTCGGCGGCCATCGTCAGCGAGCTTGTGCAGACCGCCCACCTTCGGGGAGCCGGCTTCCGCGCGGCGTGAAGGGATGACCGCCTGCCACGTCCTTTCTATACTGAGTGAACACAGGAGAACTGCCGATGACCCGCTCGCACAAGCTCTCGCTCCCTGGCGCCGGACTGGCCCTGATCCTGGCCGCCCTCGGCCTGCCGCAGCCCAGCCAGGCCGGTCCCAGCGCCGCCGCCGGAGCGCTAAATGGCAAGCCGTACAGCGTCACCATCGCCGCCCCGGCGACCAAGGTCGGCGCCCCCAGCGCCGCCAGCGTGACGTTTAAAGCCAGCGCTGGCTACCACATCAACCTCGACTTCCCGACCACGCTCAAGCTCAACCTGCCCGCCGGCGTCAGCACCCCCAATGCCGAGCTGAAAAAAGGCGACGCCAAGGTCAGCAAGGAAGAGGGCAGCTTCCAGTTTCCCCTGACCGCCGCCAGCGCCGGCCAGAAGGCCATCCAAGGCGAGCTGCGCTTCGCCGTCTGCACCGAGACCACCTGCGAGCCCCAGCGCACCCCGGTCACCATCACCCTCGATGTCAAGCCGTAGCGGGTAGCCTTGGATCGCCCGCCCCGCATTCCGCTCCCAGCCATCAACACCGGCTTTGGCCAGGGCTCCTGGGATCGCGCACAGCCCGAGGTCGAGTTCTACTTCGACATCGTCTGCCCCTACGCCTTCTTCGCCTCGCGCCTGCTGCCGCGCCGGTGTGAAAAGCTCGGGGCCCGCATCGACTACCGGCCGATCCTGCTCGGCGGCGTGCTCAAGGCGCTCGGCTCCGAGCCGATGGGCGGCGCCGCGGCACGCAAGGCCATGACCTTCCGCGACATCGGGCGCTGGGCGGCCCAGCTGGACCTGCCGCTGGTCATCCCGCCGCAGCACCCGCGGCGCACCGTCGAAGCCATGCGCCTCATCTGCTGGGCCCCGCGGCTCAGCTGGCCAAAGCTGATCGACGCGCTGTATCGCGCCTACTGGCTGGCGGGCCAAGACGTCAGCGATCCGGCGGTGCTGCGGGCCATCGCCAGCCAGGTAGGTCTAGATCCGGATGCCGCCGCACGTGGCACGGAGAGCCCCTTAATCGCGACCGAGCTCCGCCGCCGCACCGACGAGGCCCTGGCTCAGGGAGTCTTCGGTGTGCCCTCGTTCATCGTCCACGGGAAGAGCGGCCCGCGCCTGTTCTTCGGCCAGGATCGCCTGCACTTTGTCGAGGAGGCCCTGCTGCATCACCCGCTGGCCAGCGAGGACACCGCGACGGCCGAGGCCAGCCATGGAGCGCACCGAGCGAGCGCTCCGCCACCGCTTCTGGCGCCGCCGTTTGTCGGGCCCAAGGTGGCAAACCAGGCGCAGCAGCTGACGTTTTTTTACGACTTCTCAAGCCCCTATGCCTATCTCGCGGCGACGCAGATCGAGGGGCTGGCCGAGCACTGCGGGGCGGTGGTCGACTACCGCCCGATCTTGCTCGGCGGGCTGTTCCGCAGCCTCGGCACGCCGCTGGTGCCGCTGCACAGCTACAGCGAAGCCAAGCAGCGCTTTGTGCGCGAGGATCTGGCCCGCTGGGCTCGCTACTACGACGAGCCGTTTCACTTTCAGTCGCGCTTTCCCATCCAGACCGTGACCGCGCTGCGCCTGGCCCTGCTGGCGGCGCCCGGCGACGAGCGGGCTCGCCTGTCCCTGGCTCTGTTCCGCGCCTGCTGGGCGCAAGACGACGACATCAACGATCCGGCGGTGCTAGCCCGCGTCCTTGGCGAGGTCGGCCTGTCGCCCGGCCTGCTCGATCGCGTGCAGGAGCCGGCGGTAAAAGAACAGCTGCGCGCCAACACCGCCGAGGCCGAGGCGCTGGGCATCTTCGGCGTGCCCAGCTTCTTGGTGCCCAGCTGCCAGGGTCCGCCGCAGCTGTTCTTTGGCCAGGATCGCCTGCCCTTCGTCCAGGCCGCCCTGCGACCGCAGCGCCTCGCGCCGTCACTGCCCGCCCAACCGAGGAACCCCGCGCATGGCTGAGGACCTGCTTCCGGAAGTCCTTTCGCGGCTGAATCTGGTGCTCATCGACTGTCGCGATGACCGCCAGCCGCGCGCCAACTCACCGACGCCAGCCTGGTTCGATCGGCTCGGCCTGCTCGACCGCAGCCCGGACAGCCCGGCCGAGCTGCGCTCGCCCTTTGTCAGCCATTTTCTCGTCGATGCCCGCGACTATTGGCAGCGGGCCGAGCGTGGCGAGGCCGGCCTTGAGCCCCGCCTGCGCTCCGGCATCTGCGTCGAAGCGGCGAGCGATGGCCAGGACTACAGCTACGAGCTCTCGGCCCTGCTGGTCCACGGTCAGCGCCTCTTGCTCTGCGAGCTGGATCCGTCGCCCGCCCGCGGTCAGTTCATCCTGCAGGGGGCGCGCAGCAGCCGCTACGAATACGAGGCGCTAGAGCGAGCACAGCGCGCGCTCCTCGAAAGTCAGGAAGCGCTGCGCCAGGCCCGCGATCGCGCCGAGCAGGCCTCGGCCGAAAAGTCGCTGTTCTTGGCCCAGGTCAGCCATGAGCTGCGCGTGCCGCTCCACTCCATCCTCGGCTACACCGGCCTCGTCGGCCAGAGTCCGCTGTTGCCCCCCAGCCTGGCCGAGCCGCTCGCCGCCATCCGCGCCGCGGCCGGGGCGCTGCAGGCGCTGATCGAAGATCTCCTCGATCTGTCGCGCATCGAAGCCGGCCGCCTGGTGCTGGAGAGCGAGAGCTTCGCCCCCGCCGAGCTGCTGCGCGAGGCCGTGCGCATCGTCGCCCCGCTCGCCGAGAGCAAGGGCCTGCCGCTCGGCATCGAGCTTTTGGGCATCCCGGCGCTGCAGCTACGCGGCGATGCGGCCCGGCTGCGCCAGGTCGTGCTCAACCTCCTTAACAACGCCATCAAGTTCACCGCCCGCGGCAGCGTTGCCCTGCGCGCCAGCCTGGTCGATGCCCCCGTCGACACCACCGAGCCGACGTCGGCCACGCCGCGCCCGCTCAC
Source organism: uncultured Myxococcales bacterium (assembly GCA_964628555.1). Taxonomy (GTDB): domain Bacteria; phylum Myxococcota_A; class Polyangia; order Palsa-1104; family JAEUJZ01; genus JAEUJZ01. Next base: position 6,826 of record CAZVMD010000349.1, read on the forward strand.
CCTGCGCATCGAGGTCGAAGACTCGGGCATCGGCATCGCCCGCGAGCACCACGAGCGCCTGTTTCGCCCCTTCAGCCAAGCCGAGCGCGCCATCGGTCGCCAGTTTGGCGGCACCGGCCTGGGCCTGGCGATTGCCAAGCGCCTAGTCGAAGCCATGGGCGGCGAGATCGGCTTTCGCAGCGAGCCCGGCCGCGGCTCCTGCTTCTGGTTCACCGTGCGCATGCCGGTCGCCACGCAGTCCGTCCCGGTCGCTGCCCAGCCCGCCGAGCGCCCCGCCAGCCCGGCGCCGACCGCGCCCAGCCCGCCGCCTACCCGCCTGCGCGTCCTCGTCGCGGAGGACAACCCGATCAACCGCGCCCTCGCCGTACACATGCTGTCGCGCCTGCAGGTCGACGTCAGCACCGCCGAAGACGGCCAGCAGGCCGTGGCCGCCGTCGCGCGCGAGGACTTCGACCTCGTGCTGATGGATCGCTACATGCCCAAGCTCGACGGCCCCGACGCCTGCCGCGAGATCCGCGCCCTGCCCGGCGAGCGCGCCCACATCCCCATCATCGCCACCAGCGCCGACCTCCGCGACAGCGAGCGCACCGCCATGCTGCAAGCCGGCCTCAACGACTGCCTCGGCAAGCCCTTCACCCTCGCCCAGCTCAGCGCCGTCCTGCAAAACTGGAGCCCCCGCCCCACCGCCCACGCCGAGCAGCGCTAGCG
>CAZVMD010000350.1:0-7510 GCA_964628555.1 uncultured Myxococcales bacterium
TCGTCGAAAGCGCGGAACCTTCGGACAACGATTGCGATTTGGGCGGCGGGCTAATAAAGTAATCCCATGGCAGTCCTTGCCTCCCCCGCGCGTGTACCCCCTGAGCCTCAGAGCAGCCAGGGGTACGAACACCCTCCTCCCCCGAGCCAGTCCGGGCTGCCCGGCCCCGAGTCGGCGGCCCGCGGCCCGCTGCCTCTTTCGGCGGTCCCGCCACCGGTCGCCCTGCCGGTGGCCGTCGATGCCTTGTACTTCAGCGCGGCGTCAGCGCTGCGGCGCGGTCTGGCTGGGATCGTCGATCTCGCGCTGCTGCTGCCGCTCTCGGCGGCGGTCGGCCTCTTGCTCAGCCTGGCTCTGGGGCTGCCGGTGCCGCGCCTGGCCGAGCTGAGCCCGGATCTCCTGCTGGCCTACCTGCTCGACGGCGGGGTCACCGGCTCGATCTTGATCGCGGTGGCCGCGACGCTGACCGTCGGCTATTTCGGCGGCTTTCACGGGCTGCGCGGTCAGACGCCAGGCAAGCGCCTGCTCGGCATCATGGTCGTCAATATCCAGGGCGAGCGACCCAGCATCCTGCGTAGCCTGCTGCGAACCGTCGCTTATCTGCTCTCAGCCTTGCCGGTCAGCATCGGCTTTCTGTGGGTTGGCTTTGATCGCGAACGGCGCGCCCTGCACGACTGGGTGGCCGGAACCTACGTGGTGCGTGTGCCATGAGCTCTCGCCTTTCGTCGCTTCTGGTTCAGGATGGGGTGGTCTCGGCGGCCAAGATGGCCGATGCCCTGCAGCGGCAGGTCATCCAAGGCGGAGCCCTCGATAGCAACCTGCTAGAGACCAAGGCCATCGACGAGGATGCGCTGTCGCCCTATCTCGGCAAGGCGGCGTCGCTGCCGATGCAGCCGACGGGCCTTTCGGCTATGGGCCTGCCGCTGCCCGAGGTGCTGGCCGTCTTTACCCCGGAGGTCGCGCAGCGCTTTCGCGCCGTGCCGACCACGCTGCGCTCAGGGGGCGTGCTGCAGGTGCTGGTCACGGTCGACAGTGTGATCGCCGACATCGACAGCCTGGCCTTGGTGATCCGCCAGCGCATCGAGCCCTGGGTGGTCTTCGAGTTTCGTCTGCATGAGGCGCTCGACAAGGTCTATGGCGTGGCGCTGCCGACCCGCTTTGCCCGTCTGGTGCAGCGCAGCACCAAGGCGCATGAGGGCAAGGCCTATCCGCCGGCTCGCCTGATCGATCCGATCCCGCGCTTTGGCAGCTTGGCCGAGGTTCGGCTGGCTGGCCCGCCGCCCAGTGAAGCGACCGCTGCCTTGCTGGTCAGCGAAGCGGTGGCGGCGGCGGCGGTGCTCCCGACGCCACCGAGCCCGGCGCCCCAGCCCAGCCCGGCGGCCCTAGAAAAGACCGAGGCGGTCCCGGTTCCCCCCGAGACAGCTCAGGCGTCTGCGCTGGCCAACGAAAAGACCGAGGCGGTCCCGGTTCCTCCCGAGGCAGCCTTGGCCTCGCCCGTTCCGCCGACCGCGAGTCCGGTCGCCAGCGCGGCGGCTGCCCCCGTCAGTCTGCCCGCTGTCCCCGCTGTGCTGGCCGCGCCGAAAGAGCCGGTGCTGGAGAGCGCCCCGGCTGCGCTGGCGGCTGTTCCCAAGCCAGCGCTCCCCGAGCCAGTGCTGGCGGTGGTCCCGACGACCTCGCCGGTGGCTGCGGCGGTGGCCGAGCCCGTCCCTGCCAAGGCTGCGGCGGCGGTGGCTCCAGCCGTGGTCGAAGAGGCGCCGCGCTCCAGTCGCAGCGCTCCGAGCTATTCCGGCATCGATCAGCTCAGCATGGATGAGTGGGAATCGGTGTCGGCAGCCGACTGGCTCTCAGTAGCCAACAAGATCGAGCCGGCCGAGGCGGTGGCCACCAGCGCGCCGCTGCCTGAGCTGCCACCCGTTCCGGCCGTTGCCCCCGCGTCGAAGCCAGCGGTCGTGCCAGTGGCAACGACAGTCGCGACGACAGCGGCGACGACACCTGCTCCGGCTGCACCGGCGGCCCAAGAAAAAGCGGCGGCTGGGCCGGCTGCGACCGCTCCGGCGGCAGTGCGCCCGGGACCGGCAGCCAGCGCGGTCTCGCCGAGCGAGGCCAGCCGTCGCAACAAGAAGCGCAACAAGGGCCAGCCGCAGACTCCGGCCCAGAAGCCGGCTGCTCCGGCGCCGGTCAGCGCGGCGGCGGCACCGCCGGCGGCCAAGGAAGCAGCCCGTCCCGCGGCGCCCGCCACCCAGAAGTCGCTGCCAGCCGTCACGGCCAAGCCTGCAGCGACTGGGCCAGCCCCGGCCGCCGCTCCGGCTGCGGCTCCGGCAACCTCCTCCGCCCCGGCCAAGCCGGCCGTGGCCGCCGCGCCGCCGCCAGCCAAGCCTTCGACGGTAAGTCGGCCGATCATCGCGGCTGTGGCCAAGCCGGCTGCGGCTTCCACGGTGTCGGGCAAGCTGGCGCCCGCGGTCGTCGCCGCTGCCGAAAAGTCCGGGCCCGCGGCGGCGAGCAAGCCGGCCGCCCCAGCCGCCGCTGTGGTGCGGGAAAAGTCGCAGCCGGCGGTGGCGACAAGCTCAGCGGTCGCTCCAGCGGCCGCCCCGGCGCAGAAGGCGCCCGTGGCCGAAAAGCCGGTCGCCCAGAAGCCGACGCCCGCTCCCGTCAGCGTCGAGCCGGCTCCGACTGCGGTCCCGGCAGCGGCCGCGCCCAAGCCCGAGCCGATTCCCGAGCCCATCCCCGAGCCCATCAACAGTGGTCGCCTCGGCGAGCCGATCAGCGCCGTGGCCAGCAGTGGCCCAGGGCTCAGCGAGCCGCCCCCGAGCAGCGAATCGCCCGACGCAGTCGAGGGCGACGATGTGCCGGGTCCGGCGCCGCGCATTGCCCTGGCGCTGGACGAGAGCAGCGGAGCCACCCTGTCGCTGGAAGCGGCGCGCGAGCTAGTGGCGGTGGCTGCCGATCGCGACGCGATCTTCGAGGCGCTCTGTCGCGGGGCGCGCAGCCGGGCCCGCTTTACCTGTGTCTTTACGATTCACGGCGAGGTGGCGTTTGGCCGTGTCGCCCTCGAAGACAGCTGGCTCGATCGCCAGCAGGTGGGCCGGGTCTCGGTGCCCCTGGATCGCTCGTCGGTATTCCGCCAGGCGGCCAAGGCGCGGCAGCAGCATGTGGGAACGCTCGGCGATCCGGCGGTGACCAACGATCCGCTGCGAGCGCTCGGTCGTCGTCCACCGCTGCCGGGCGCGGTCCTGCCGATCCTCTTGCGGGGTCGGCCGGTCGCCCTCCTTTACCTTGATGACGATGGCCGCGAGCTTCCCGAGAGCCTGGCCACCGAGCTAGCGCCGCTGCTGAGCGAGGTCGGGCAGGCCTTCCAGCGGCTGGTACAGCAGTCCAAGACCGGTGGCCTAGGCGGCCTCGTCGACGTCGAAGATGCGGCCAGCCCGCAAGAGGTCACTGACCCGGGGACCAGTGCCTGGCGACCGCGCCCGCAGAGCGCTCCCGCTCCCGAAGCGGTGGTGGCGGCCGCCCCGGCCGAAAAGCCGGCGGCTGCGTCGCCCAGCGCCGCCGTCCCCGTCCCAGCCAGCGAGCAGCCGACGGTGCCCCTGCGCGTCGATCGTGGCAAGCCCGCGGCTGGGCCGGCGACCTCCAGCAAGCCCACCCCGGCGCCCGAGCCGGAAAAGAAGGGCAAGGACGAGCGCGTTGCCGCTCCGGCGGTGGCTCCGGCGGCTGGCAAGTCGGAGGAGGCGACCGAAAAGATCGTCAAGCTCGACAAGGCCGAGGTGGCTCCCAAGGCCACCGGCAAGCCAGGCAAGGGCTCCAGCAAGTCGCCGCCAAGCTCTGCGGTTTCCCCGCCCGCGGGCAAGGACGGCGGCAAAGACGCGCGCAAGGACACCAAGGAGCAGAAAGAGCCGAAGTCAGGGGGCGAAGACTGGGCCGCGCTCGTCGAGCGAGCGGCGGGTGGCGAAGACTCGGCGGTCTCGGCCTTGCTGGCCGGAGGCGAAGCCGCGGTCCAGGCCGTCGTTGCGGCGCTGCCGGGGCCCCTGCGTAGCCAGAGCCGAGCCGCCCTCGGCGATCCGCAGAGTGCGGAAGCCAACCTGATGCACAGCCCGCTGCTGTTCTTGACGCTGCGCATGGGGCAGCGCGCTGTGGCGCCGCTGGTCACCCGGCTGAAGGAAAAGGACACGCCGGCCCGCGCCCGCTACTTCATGGTGCGCTGCTTGGCCGAGATGCCGGTTGCCGCGGCGCTCGATCCGCTGTTCGAGCGACTGTATGACAGCGACGATGAAGTGCGTGCCGCGGCGGCGGCTGCCCTGCGCAGCTTCCCACCCAGCCAGGGTCTAAACGGGCTGCGCTCACGCCTGCGCGAGCAGCTAGAAGATCGCAGCGGCAGCGATGTGAAGCGCTTGGTCGCGACGATCGATGCACTGGGTGAGCTACGCGATACGGTGGTCGGCTCGCACCTCATCGATCTGTTGGATCACAGCGATCCGCTGGTGGTCGATGCCGCCGGGCGGGCGCTGCAAGCGATCACCAAGCAGGACTTCGGCCGCAGCCGCTATCGCTGGTCTGGCTGGTGGCGACGTCACCAGGCCGAGCCGCGCCTGCAGTGGCTGCTGGCTGGCCTGTGCCATGGCTCGGCGATGATCCGCTCGTCGGCGCAGGATGAGCTTTCAGAGATGTCGGGTGACGTCAGCGGCTATCGCTTTGACCTGCCGACGCGTGAGCGGGAAGCCAGCGCCAAGCAGTGGGCAGAGTGGTGGCAGCGACACGGCTACGACGTGGTCTAGCGGCGGGGCAGGGGCAGAGAGGTCGGGCGGGGCGCTGTGGCGGGGCGGGCTACTGCGAGGTGTTGCTGAGGAAGACGACGCGACCCGTAGCGCGGCTGGCGACGGCGAAGTCGGGGCGAGTATCGCCGGTCAGATCGGCTGCCACGATGGAGAAGGGGCCTGCCGCCGCAGCGAGTCGCAGCGTCGAGGGGAAGCTGCCGTCGCCCTTGCCGATCAGCACGCTGACCGTGCCGTCGTCGAAGTTGGCCACGGCGAGGTCAAGCTTGCCATCGCCATTGAAGTCAGCGCTGGCCAGCGAGTTGGGGCCACTGCCGACTGCGGCGGACTTGGCATCGGCGAACGTGCCATCGCCCTTGCCGATCAGGATGCTGACGCTGGCGCTGGCCGAGTTGGCGGTCGCTAGGTCGAGCTTCATGTCGCCATCGAGATCGACGAAGACCAGGCCAAGCGGTGCGGTCTCAACGGCGGCGTTCTTGGGCGTCTCGAAGGTGCCGTCGCCCTTGCCGAGCAGCAAGCTGACGCTGGCGCTGCCGTAGTTGGCGACGCCGAGATCGAGCTTCTTGTCGCCATTGACGTCGGCGATCGCCAGCGCCATGGGACGGCTGAAGCCGGTCACGGTCTTGCTGGCGGTGGTATCGAAGCTGCCATCGCCCTTGCCCGGCAGGATGACCACCTTGCCGTCGGCGGTGGTGACGACGACATCGTCTTTCATGTCGCCATTGACGTCGGCGATCGTGAGCGCAGTCGGGCTGCTGCCGAGAGCGGTGCTCTTGACACCCTCGAAGGTGCCGTCGCCCTTGCCGAGCAGGACGCTGATGTCGCCGGAGTACGAGTTGGCGGTGATCACGTCGAGCTTCATGTCTTTGTTCAGATCGACGACGCGCACGGCGATGGGGTCGGTGCCGACCCCAGAGGTCTTGGCCATCTCGAACATGCCGCTGCCTTTGCCGAGAGCAACCGCGACGGCGCTATCGCCTAGGTTGGCGGTGATCAGGTCGTCTTTCTTGTCGCCGTTGAGATCGGCGAGGACCAGCGACACCGGACCAGTGCCGACATCGCTGCCGGCCGCGCCGCCGAAATCGAGCCGCGAGGCGTAGTACGAAAACAGATCCGAGCGTGTTACCGACTTGCCGCTGGGCAGCGTCACCTCAACGGCAACCTTGCCCCAGGCGCCGAGCTTGGGCGGCAGGGTCAGCTGCAGCTCGGTCTCGCCGTTGACGGTGACGTCACTGGCTTCGGCGCCAGCGAAGCGAACCCGGGCACCCTTGACGAAGTTCTGTCCCGACAGCTTCATCGCCACGCCGCCATTCGTCGGGCCCAGGGTCGGCGCGATGGCGGTCAGGACCGGCGGCATCTCCGTCGGGTTGACGACCATGCTCAGATCCGGCGTCATCGCCGGTGTGCTCATGTCCGCTTCGTTATTGGTCACCGGCGGGGTAGGCGGCGGCATGTACGGCTCTTTGTTGTTGCAGCCGTCAGCGGCCAGAAGCACGGTGCCGGACGTCAGCGCCGTCAGGGCCAGGCCATACAGGGGCGCGCCCCAGGTCGAACGACGTGAGCGACTCAGGATGCTGAACGAGGAACGCGGGAAACGCTGCGAAATCATGAGCTTAGCCTCCGTCCGGGAGGCTTAGCGCAGCGAGGGCGGCCTGTCACGTACTTTAGTTGCCGGCGCAGCCGCGCCCAGCGACTGGAACCCGGGCCGAGACTGCTGCCCAGACCGAATCAGCAAGAGCTGCGTTCTTCATCAGGTTTTCGTCTCTCTTCTGCGCTACGATCAGGCCTCTCACCCTCTGAGGTGAGGCGGCGAGTAGGACAAGCATGACAACAAAACGGTCCTCCCCAAATGATGGCTGGCGGCGCGCGGCGCTGCTCTCGGCGTTTGGCTGTGTGCTGCTGCTAGGCCCGGGCTGCGGTCCGCGCTTTGAAGGGCACCAGACTGTCGCCACCGTCGAGGTCATTCGCACCCCAGTCGAGCTGAAAGGCACGGTGCTAAACCACGCCATCGCCGGCGATGAGCGGCTGGGCACCGGCCAGGCGCTGGTGGTGGCGGAAAAAGCCCAGGCGCTGCTGCGGCACGATCGCGGCGCTCGGCTGCTGTTTGACAGCGGCGCCTCCGGCGAGGTCACCGAAGATGGGGTGCAGCTGGCCAGCGGCCGGGTCTGGGTCGATGCCCGCGAGGGCGGTCGCATCGAGGTCGCCACGCGCGATCTGTCGGCTGTGGCTGGCGGGGCGGGCTACGAGGTCAGCGTCGGCGACAGCGGCAGCGTCGTCACGGTGATTCGCGGCGAGGTGGCCTTCATCAGCGGCAAGGGACGCGGGGTCGCGCGGGCCGGTGAGCTCATCAGTGCCAGCGCGGGCAACGTCGTGGTTAAGCCGGTGGTGCTGTGGGACGACTGGACGGGCGGTCTGGGCTGGCCCGATCCGCGCAAGAGTCGAGGTGCCGCCGGCATCGGCGAAGTCGGGGCGCGTCGTCCCGGCAACCTCGGCGAGGCGCGCTTTCCGCTGTCGATTCAGCGGCTGCAGGTGCGGACCCGCATCGACGATGATCTGGCCGTTACCACGGTCGAAGAGACGTTCTTTAACCCCGCCGAATCGACGCTGGAAGGCATCTTCCGGGTGCACTTGCCCGAGGGCGCGATCCTGTCGCGTTTTGCCATCGATCGCCACGGTCGCTTCGTCGATGGCTACGTCAAAGAGCGCGAGACAGCGCAGCGCGACTATCAGGCCCAGGTCTATGAGGG
>CAZVMD010000351.1:0-7504 GCA_964628555.1 uncultured Myxococcales bacterium
GCTTGCGACCGCTGCGGATGTGGTGCTCGATGCGCACCAGCAGCTCTTCAAACTCGTAGGGGCGGTGCAGGTAATCGACGGCCCCCAGGCGGAAGGCGCGCACCTTGGCCGCGATGTCGCTGCGCTCGCTGAGGAACAGCACCGGCACCGAGCGCATCTGCGGCGTCATCTTCAGCTGTCGGCACAGCTCGAAGCTGTCCATATCCGCGCGCTTAAGGTCCAGCAGGATGACATCGGGGGACTGGCGGAAGGCAAGCTGCTTGGCCTGTGGTCCCGATGTGGCGATGTGGACCTGGAAGCCGGTCTCGGTCAGGCGCTCCGAGAGGTTGCGCGCACTTTCACCGTCGTCATCGACTAGTACAGCGATGGCATCCTGCAAGTCGACTGCGGGCGCGAGCAGTGAGCGCGAAGATGGATTCATGCCAAAGAATCGCCCTCACCGGAACATGCTTAGCCCCGCCTTGCTACGAGGCGAAAGGACGTGGTGGTGGCTCATTGATTGTATACCGCAGGGGCGGTAGCGATGGCATCGATTTGCGCCGTCAAGCTGCGGCTTGCCAGAGCCGGCTGGCGTCGTGGTAGGGTCGCCGCTTCAGTCTGCCTAGACGGAGGAGACCGTGCGAACAAGCCGAGCGATGCCGCGTGCCTGGGAGACCTCGGAGCTGCCTGCTGCTCCGGCGTCCCGAGAGTCGCGTGGTTCGTCCGCCAACCATTCGACGGCTGCAGCAGTCGGTGCGCTCTCGCACGCTGCGGTGGAGCCAAGCGCCTTTGAGCAAGCCCACCGCACCTGTCCGGGCTGCAGCGCGGCGATGGTCGATCGCGGCTGCAAGCTCCGCTGTCCTCGCTGCGGCTTCTTTCTGGACTGCTCTGACGGCTAGCTGGGGTGCGGCGAACTGCCGGCTGCCGGCTTGACAGCTCGCGGGTCCTGGCACAGGGTTGCAACATGCTGAACCGTCGCTGGTCTCTCCCCGCTGCCGCTGCTCTGGTCTGCTTCCGTTCTGCTGCTGCGCGCTGGCCATGGACGCTGCTGCCGGCCCTGGCCACGCTGGGCCTGCTGCTCTTCGCGGGCGGCGGCTGTCGCCGGCAAGTGCCAGCTACGGCCACTGGCTCGACCGCGCCGCAGACCGGCGCCGCACCCGTCCCGGCTCCCAACACAGAGAGTGGGCGGCTGAGCGGACTGCCGGCGCAGCTCCCTGCGCCGTCGGCAGACTCGACGACACCGCCGGCTGCTACGCCCGCAAGTCCAGCCCTGCCGGCTCCAAGCACTGGACCTGGCGCTCCGCCTGCTGCGGCCGGCGATGTCGTGCCGGCGGCAAACCTGCCGACCACATTTACGCCCGCCCAGCAGAGCCGTCGTACACCAGTCGTCGATGCCGTACATCGCGCCGCGCCTTCGGTGGTGTCGATCGTCACCGAGCAGCGGCCGCAGTACAACCCGTTTGGCTTCTTTGGCCTAGAAGAGGAAGGCGAAGACAACGGCCGGACCTCCCTGGGCTCTGGTGTCATCGTCGAGGGGCACGGCCTGGTGATCACCAACGAGCACGTGGTGGCCGGCGCCGCCCGCATCCGCGTTCAGCTGGCCGATGGCCGCGAGCTGCCCGCCACTCTGATCGGCGCCGATCAGTCCTTCGATCTGGCGGTGCTCAAGGTCGAGACGCAGGGCCACGAGCTGCCCGCGCTGCGCCTTGGAACGGCCTCGGACCTGATGATCGGCGAGACGGTCATCGCCATCGGCAATCCCTTTGGCCTGTCGCACACCGTGACCTCGGGTGTGATCTCGGCCCTGCATCGCGTGGTGCGGGCCAAGAACCGCACCTACGAAGACTTCATTCAGACCGACGCGCAGATCAACCCCGGCAACTCGGGCGGCCCGCTGCTCAACATCCACGGCGAGCTGATTGGCATCAACACTGCGGTGCACTCCGGCGGACCGGGAATCGGCTTTGCCATCCCCATCGATCGGGCGCGCACCATCGTCAACGATCTGCTGCAGTTTGGTCGCGTGCGCTATGGCTGGCTGGGCATTCGCCCCTCGGCGCTGCGCCAGGGCCGTCGGGCCGTCGGGGTCGTGGTGGCCGAGGTCGAAGCCGGCAGTCCCGCCGAGCGGGCCGGCATCCAGCGCGGCGAGGTTATCGTCGGGGTGAACGATGACAACACGCCCTCGGTTGAAGCCTTCTGGGATCGCATCCAGCGCGTCCTGGCCGGTGAAGAGGTGCGGCTGCGACTGCAGCGCGGCGAAGTGCGGGTGCAGGCGGTGCCGCTCGATCCCAAGGAACAATCGACGCGCGCGCAGCGCCGCTTGGGTCTGGATGTCACCGATGCCGAGGGGCGAGCCGTCCTGGTGCGGCGGGTGATCCCCGGTGGAATCGCCGACCGCATCGGCTTCCAGCAGGGCGATGCCATCCTGCAGATCGGCGCGCGGGCCATCAAGAACAGCCGCGACTTCGCGACCGCCCTGGGCGAGATTCGCCCCGGCAATGACACCGTCATGTTGGTGGTGCGCGGCCAATACAGCTACTACGTCACGGTGCCGCTGTAGCTGCGGCTCCTGCCCGCCCGCGGTTGTTATCGACGCTGCGAACGCAAGCGATCGAGCAGGCCGCGGCGTAGCTCGGACTCGATGAGGCGGGTCATCTGTTCGGCGCGGGTGGCGGTCGTGCCGCTGCCTGGCCCGCTGATGCTGCCGATCCCAGGCACGATGCGGCCGTTGATGAACAGGGCCGGCAGGCTGGTTGCGCCCAGGCGCTGGGCATCGCGCTGCGCCCGGCTGACCAGCTGCCGTGCCGGGGCCTGGCGGCTCTGCACCTCCAGGCGATCGAAGTCCAGGCGCTGGCTGGCGATGCTCTGGGCAAACTCGACGTAGGTAAGCAGGAAGCGGCGGCGCATCAGGTCGATGATCGCGTCATAGGTGCGGAAGAAGGCCGCGCCGTTTTCCTGCGCCAGGGCGGCCAGCAACAGCGGCACGCGCTGCGTGCGCTCGCTAAACAGGTACGAGGCCCCAGCCGTCGTCGAGCCAGTCGAGGTCAGCAGGGCTCCGTTGGGGGCGGGCAGATAAGCGAAGCGGACGGCCTCGGCATAGGGACGCAGCACCTCGCGCAGCTCACGCGCCAGCTCGCAGGTGGGGCCGCTCTCCAAGTTGCCGATCAGCACCACGCTGACGGGCGACACCTTGGGGCCGCGCAGCGGGACATCGCTCAGATCGATCCGCGATGTCGACGCAGCCTCTGGTCGCGAGCGCCGGGCTGGCAGGGCAGGGGCTGGGGCGCTGCCGCTCCGCGGGCTCATCATGCGACCGCTCAAGAGCGATGAGCTGGCCGGGCTGCTATACGGCGATGGCGCATCGCTGCTCTCCGCGCCCGCAAGCAGCTCTTCATAGAGTCCGCTGAGCGGGATACCGGCCCGCAACAGCTGATAGGCGCGGCGGCGCTGACGCTCTAGCTCCTCGCGCAGCACGCTCTCGCTGACCGGGCTGCGGAGCCGGCGACCGTTCAGCCAGATCTCGGGTGGGGTTCGTACCGCGCTGCGCATCCGCGTCCATAGCTGGGTGGCGCGGCTGCGCTGACGTCGTTCGCGCAGTGCTTGCCTTAGCTTTTCGACGTCGATGCCCTGTCTTCCGGCCGCCGCAAAGAGCTGCAGATCGCCATCTCGCCGTCGCTCGTTCCCGAGCTGGGAGCTGGCATCGGACAGCGCCCAGCCCAGCTGGGCAGGCCAGTCGATCAGCCACTCAGGGTGTTCGGCCACGTCCAGCAAGAAGGGGGCGCAGTCGGGACCCACGAGCTCCCAGGCGAAAAGACTCAGCTCGGCACCGCGCTCGGCAACGTCGCTGCCCAGCACCGGATGCAGACGCAGACGGATGTCGTCGTGATCGGCGGCAAGCTGCAGGTAGCGTCCGAGCTCAGGGCCGGTGCTGCGATGGCCAAACGGCAGGAACAGATCAAGGGTCAGCGGTGCCACGGCCGGCCCAAACGTCGGCACCTCGGCGGTGGGCACCAGCACGACCTCGCTGTCACGGCCGGCCATGACCACTGCGACGTGCCCGGCTCCGTGCCGACCCCCGGCCGGCTGCTGCGGCTGGGCCAGGGCCGATGCGCAGACCGCGAGCCAACCCAGCCCGGCTAGCCCCGGTCGCAGCCAGGCCGGCAAACCGCGCCGCCGCCAGAAGCGGGCTGCCCAGAACAGCGTGAGTGTGCTACATGGCAACGTCATGCAAAGACGTGTTGTCGTAACGGGGATTGGCCTGTGTACGCCACTTGGCTTGGGTCGCGAGGCAACCTGGCAGGCGCTGATTGCCGGACAGAGCGGCATCGGGCCCATCACTCGCTTTGATACCAGTCAGTTTGCAACGCGCTTCGCGGGGGAGGTCAAGGGCCTTGACCCAACCACGTTCATCGACAAGCGAGAAGCCAAGCACTTAGACCCCTTTGTCATCTTCGCCATCTACGCGGCGAAAGAGGCTGTGGCCCATGGCGGCCTGCGCATCAGCCCCGAGCCCGCCGATCCGCCCGGTCCCTTCTTGGCCGAGCGGGCACCGCTCATCGGGGTGCGCGACGACGGTAGCTATCCCTGCGATCGGGTCGGCGTGTACATCGGCGCCGGGCTCGGTGGCGTGACGCATATCGAGAGCACGCATACTACGCTGCTTAACAAAGGACCAGGGCGCATGTCGCCCTATTTCGTGCCGCAGATCATCGTCAACATGGCGCCGGGCATGATCTCGCTGCAGTCGGGGTACAAGGGGCCAAACCTTAGCCATGTCTCGGCGTGCTCAAGCGGTGCGCATGCCATTGGCGAAGCGGCGCGCACCATCCAGCGCGGGGATGCCGACGCCATGCTGGCCGGTGGGACCGAGGCAACGGTGACGCCGCTCGGCATTGGCGGCTTCAACGCCATGCGAGCGCTGAGCACGCGCAACGACGATCCGACGCGCGCTTCGCGCCCCTTCGATCGCGACCGCGATGGCTTTGTGATGGGTGAAGGCTCGGGTGTCCTGCTGCTCGAAGATCGCGACTCGGCGCTGCGGCGCGGGGCCACGATCTATGCCGAGCTGGTGGGCTACGGTCTGTCGGCCGACGCGAACCACATGACCTCGCCGCCCGCCGATGGCGAGGGCGCGCAGCGCTGCATGCGCATGGCGCTGCGCGATGCGCTCAAGCACGGCATCTTCCCGACCGACATCGGCTACATCAACGCGCATGGCACCTCGACCAAGCAGGGCGATATCGCCGAGACCGTGGCGATCAAGACCGTGTTTGGCGAGCACGCGCGACGGCTGGCAGTGTCGTCCACCAAGTCGATGACCGGTCACTTGCTGGGGGCCGCGGGCGGCGCCGAGGCCTCGTTCTGCGTCCTGGCGCTGCAGCATGGCATCCTGCCGCCGACCATCAACCTCGACAGTCCCGATCCCGAGTGCGATCTCGACTATGTCGCCAACGCGGCGCGCGCGACGCCGCTGCGCGTGGCGCTATCGAACAGCTTTGGCTTTGGCGGCACCAATGTCTCGCTGCTGTTCGCCGCTCCGCGCTAGTCGCAGCCGTCGCCTGGTCTAGTGACTGCCGACGTGCAGCATCATCCACACGCCCAGCAGAATCAGCCCCAGACCCAGCAGCCAGAACAGCACCAGCAGCGGCCAGTACAGCCAGCGCAGCCGGCGGACCTGGGCCTGCAGCTCGTCCACGGTTGGCGCCAGCGCGCGCACTTGCAGGGCTAGCTCGCTCGTCGCTGGAGCCATGTACTTGAGCTGATCGCGGACTTCGCCCACGACCGGGGCCAGGGCCGCGGCAAGCTGCGGCTGGGCCATCTGGAAGTTCGTTGCCTGCGAGCTAAGCGGCGACACGCTAGAGGCCGGTGGCGCCGCCATCTGCGTCGTCGAAAACGGCGAGGGCTGCTGCTGCGTCGATTCCGGCGCCAAGCGCGAGGGAGCGGGTGTCAGGCTGCGTCCCTGGGCGCGTAGCTCGCGCGGTAGCTGCGGATCCAGCCACTCTGCGACTTGGTGGGTGCTGACAAAGCGGCCGGTCTGCATCGCCACCGAGAACAGCGCCGTGCCCAGCTCGGCGGCGGTGGCGGGACGGAGCTTGCGATCGACCTCCAGCACCCGCGACAGGATCTGCGCCAGGCCCGGCGGGACATCCGGCCGCACCGTCGTCACCGAGGGGACTTTGTTCATCAGCACGGCGGCCAGGGCCGCGGCTTCGGTATCGCGGTCGTACAGCGGCTTGCCGCTGCACATCTCGTACAGCACCACGCCCAGTGCAAACAGGTCGGCGCGTCGATCGATGGTCTGGTCGGTCAGGGCTTCCGGCGCGATGTAGCCGACGCGGCCCTTGATGCGACCCGCCGAGGTCACCGACAGCCGTCCTTTGGCACGGGCCACACCAAAGTCGATGATCTTCACCACGCCATCGACGCTGAGCAACAGGTTGCTGGGCGAGATATCGCGGTGCACGACGTTAAGCGGTGCGCCGCCGGTGTCGCGCATCTCGTGCGCTGCCTGCAGCCCGGCGCAGACCTGCGCACCCAGGGCCGCGACGAGGTCGACGGGAAACTGCTGTCCGCGCGGCTCCATCCGCCGCATCAGGTTCGCAAGCGACAGGCCACGCACCCACTCCATCACCAGATAGGGCAGGCCGTCCTGCTCATCCATGTCGTAGATCTGCACGACGTTGGGATGGTTGACCTGGGCGATGATGCGAGCCTCGTCGAGAAACATGAAAATCACGTCCTCGCGGTCGCGCAGATCGTGTCGGATCTGCTTCACCACCACCTGGCGATCAAACCCCCCCATGCCGCTCTGCCGACACAGATAGACATCCGCCATGCCGCCGCTGCCCAGGCGACAGATCACCTTGTAGCGGCCGATATACGACGGAATCTCAGGCTCGCTGGTGGGCTGGCTGGCGTACAGGACTTGCTGGCTGTTTTCGGCGCCCACAGAGTCGGCGACAGCGTCGCCATCGGTCTGTCCGACCGACTCGTCCGGTTCGCGGCCCACTTCGTGGCTCCCTGAGCGGCTCTGTGCCTCAGCCATGCGGATGCACCTACCTTCTCTCAGCGTAGACCAAAACAGGCCGACTCAGCCACAGAAGTGTGAGCAAAATCGCGTGTTTTCTAATGTTTAAACAAAATAAGAAGAGCAGAAAGACTCACATTTTTGCCGATTCATAAGGAGCATCAAGCAGGCCAAGCAGGCTGCGCAAGCCGTCGCGCAGAGCCAGCAAGCTAGCCGTCGCGACCGCTCCCCCGGCGCTCCCCCGCGAGGGTGGGGCGGACGCGATTTGCGGCTGGCTCGGCGGGGCTGGCATCGCCCGCGGGCGCTCGACGGCCAGGGTGATGGTCGGCAGCTGGCGCAGAAGGCTCTGTCGGCCCAGGCTGCCCAGGCCCCGGCGTGGGGCTCTTTCGGCGGCCGCCGCATCCCCGGCCCCGGACGCCATGGCCACCTTCGGAGCTTCCAGCGCAGGGCTTGCCGCGGCCGGGCGCGTGGGCGTCGGGCGAGGCGGCTTGGCTGGCG
>CAZVMD010000352.1:0-7469 GCA_964628555.1 uncultured Myxococcales bacterium
GTGCAGGTGCCGACCTGACCGCCGCAGGCCATGGTGGTGCCGACGCAGGTCTCGCTGTTGCAGCAGCTACCAGCGGTCGCGCAGGTCGAGTTCTGGCAGCAGGGGCCACCGTTGGCACCACAGCCGGCGGCAGTGCCGGCAGCGCAGACCATGCCGCTTACGCCGGGGATGTTCTGGCCGCTGGCGACACAGGTGTTGCTGATGCAGCAGCCGCCGCCGTTGCACGCCGTGCTGCCGGGGCAGCAGGCCTGACCGGGCGCGCCGCAGACCGCGCAGGCACCGCCGCTGCAAGCGCCGCCGTTGGCGCAGGTTGTGCCCGAGGCGACGCAGGTGTTGTTGCTGGCATCGCAGCAGCCGCCCGAGCCGCAGGTGCTGTTGGCGCAGCACGGCTGACCGGGGCCGCCACACTGACGACAGATGCCGCCACCGCAGGCCGTGCCGGGATCGGTGCAGGCATTGCCGGCGCAGCAGATCTGGCCGGCGCCACCGCAGGCCGCACAGACGTTGTTGTTGCAGGCGGTGCCGATGGCCAGGCAGGCGTTGTTGCTGCAGCAGGGCTGGCCGGCGCCGCCGCAGGCTGCGCAGCTGGAGCCGACGCAGGTGACCTGGCTGGCGGTGCAGGTATTGCCGGTACAGCAGCCCTGACCAGCGCCGCCGCAGGTGCCGCAGCTGCCCATGTTGCAGGTCATGCCGATGGTGGGACAGGTCGAGCCCGAGCCCGTACAGATGTTGTTGACGCAGCAGCCACCGGTGCCGCAGCCGTTGCCCGCGCAGCAGGCCTCGCCGGCGTTGCCGCAGTGCGTGCAGATGCCCTGTCCGGCGCCGGTGCAGACATCGTTGGCGTCACAGGCACGGCCGGCGCAGCAGATCTGGCCCGGGCCGCCACAGGCCTGACAGACGCCACCGACGCAGGCGCCGCTGCTACAGCTGCTTCCCGGGCAGCAGGCGCTGCCTAGGCTGCCGCAGCTTACCGACATGTCCGGCGCGTTGCCGGCGTTGGGGTCGGCGCTACAGCCCCAGCCGATGCAACAGGCCACCACAACCAGCCACGCAAGTCTCTGTTGGTTCATAGTCCCCTCCTCCTTTTCTGCAGTGCCCGGAGGGGTGGCCAGCCTTCGCCTAAATCGTTACGGCGTGGTGCGGGCGCTGGCGATCGCGGCGAGGCCGCTGCGGATGCTCTCGCTGACTTCTGGGCTGCGCTGCCGGCTGGCGGCGCGCAGTACGCGCTCGGCTTCATCCAGTCGACGCTCGCGGATCAGGATCCAGCCGAGGGCGGCCGCGACCTCGGCGGCGCGCGGTGAGCTGGGGTGGTGCGCAAGAAAGCTGCGCAGATGCTGGGCGGCTTCGCGGCTCTTGCCGGCGCGGGCCCAGGCTACGCTGGCCCAGAAGCGGGCATCTTCGGCCACGCTGCCCCCCGGCGACAGCGTCACCGCGCGATCGAGATCGGCCGCCGCGGCAGCAAACTGGCCGAGCTTGAGGGCGGCAAAGCCACCGGCAAAGGCGCGCTCCGCCGGTGAGCCGAGGGGGGCTGCGCTGCGCCCCGGCTTGACGGGGTCGGCGGCGCTGGGGCGCGTCGAGCTGGCTGGCTTGGTCGCCCGCCCGGCCGTACTGTCCGCCGCTCTGGCTTCGTTCAGGCTGGCAGCAGCAGGGCCACTGCTTGAAACGCCTTCTGACTCGCGCGCTCGACTTGGCAGACTGGCTCGTTCCGCATGTCCGCCCTCCGTTTTTCCCGCGCGCGCTGCCAGGGGATGGATCGTCCCGCTGGCCGCTGTCCAGCCTTGCCCGGCATGCAGCTGTAGCGCGGGTGCCGCGTCGGGACGGACCTCGACATGGCCTTCGAATACCTGCACGGCAGCAAGCTGTGCGCGCTCGGCCGTGACCGAAAAGCGGGTGCCGCGGACCTCGACCTCGCTCCTCCCGACCACGACCACGAAGCGCTCGCCAGCGGCCAGGTGTCGTACCTGCAGCTCTAAGTGACCTTGCTGCAGGCGCACGACCTCGGTGCCCCCCTGGCGCGTGCGCTGATAGTCGGCTTCGCCGTGCGGATGCAGGATCGCGGCCGTGCGATCGGCGACCACATGACCGGGGGCAAGCGCTGGGCTCGGCTGCGTCGTCGTCGGCCGGGGGGCGTGGACCGGCAGCAGCGCGCGCGTCCCCAGACCGATCAGCAAGAGCCCGAGGGCCAGCCCGGCGGCCAGCGCGACAAAGCCGCGTCGGGCCACCTGCGATGGCGAGCGGGGCAGACCCTGGCTGGCTTGCCGCAGCCGCTCGGCCTCGTAGAGCAGGCGAGCCCGCACCGCATCGCGGCGCTCGGCTGTCGGCTGCTCGCTGGGAAGCTCCTGCCCCAGAGCGCGCAGCTCCTGCAAGCTCTGCCACTCGGCTTGGCACAGGGCGCAGCCTGCAAGGTGCGCGGCTAGGGCGCCAGACGGAGGGCGTGGGAACGCCCGAGCTAACGCTTCGCTCTTTTCGCAGCGGCTGGCTCTCATGGCCGTCCCTCCGCCAGAGCGCGACGCAGGCTGCGCCGGGCCTCGTGCAAGCGGCGCCACAGCGTGCCCTCTGGCACCCCGAGTGCGCGAGCCACCTCGACCCCGGGGATCTCTTCGAGGTCGCACATGACAAACGCCACCCGCTGCTCGTGCGGCAGCGCTTCGAGTGCGAGCTTGAGGCGCTGCAGGAACTCGCGCTGCACGGCCTGCTTTTCCGGACAGTCGGCTGTCTCGCAGTCGGCCGGCCAGTCGCTGCCTAGGCGCATTCGTCGATGTTGACTGCGGTGGTGATGGCGCGCCACGTTGGCAGCGATGCCCAGCACGTATGTGCGCACCGAGGCCCGTCGCTGGTACTGCGCAGCGGCCCGCATGACCTCGATGAACGTGGCCTGCACCAGGTCATCGAGCTCGATGCAGGAGGCACCGACCAGCCGCGAGAGCACGCGGTAGACCACGGCGTGGAAGCGCTCGTATAGCTCGCCGAGCGCCGCGCTGTCACCGGTGCCGCAGGCTGAGAGCAGCGCCTCATCCGACAGGCTGCCGGGCAGGGCCTGGGGCGGCGGGGCCGGGCGGCGAAAGGGCAGGATCTTGCCGCTCATCGTGGACTCCAGCGCAGGCCGAGCTGACCCAGCCACAGTCCCCAGGGCGGGGTCGACAGCTGCACGATGTCGCTGCTCTGAGCTCCGTCTTTGACCACCGGCACAGCGACCAGCGGTGCGGCGGCTCGGCTCAGCGTGGCGTCGAAGGCGGTGGCCAAGGACAGCGACCAGCTCGGCGAGAGCGGGATGGCCAGCTCCAGGCGTAGCTCGGCCTGTAGCTGTCCCTGATCGGCGCTGACCGCCACGCTGCTCGGACTGCTGCTCGCAGTACTGCTTGGCGGCTCTTCTAGGCTGGCGTGGCTGTCCTCAACGACGATACGGGCCGCGCTGTGCAACCACGACACGCCCAGACCCAAGCTGGGCGACAGCTGCACTCGGCCGATGGACAGCGGCAGGGCGAGCAGCGCCAGAAACTCGGTGGCGATGCGTCGTCCGTCCCGGCTCTCGTTGCCGACCTGCGACAGCGTGCGCCAGCCGCCACCTATGCAGAAGCGGAACAGATAGCCGCAGCCGCGCAGGTTGGCGCCCAGCCAGGGGCTGCCACTCACGTCGCCGCCAGCCTCGAAGTAGACCGCAGCGCTGGCCCGGGCCGTCGCGGTCTCGGTCGGGGCGGCGGCCGCTGGCGGGCTCTCTGGCGGCGCGAGCCCCGCTGCGGGTGGAAGGACACTGCTGAGCAGGAGCGGCGCGCTCAGATCACTGCGCACCCAGCTCTCAATCAGCGCCACTGCGGTCTCGCGATCGGCGACGACGCGCTGGGCGTGACGAACTTCATCGCGCAAAAGGACGACGATGTGCAGCTCGCTAAGCTGCAAGCGGACGCGCGTCAGCGGGCAGCCGGCGACGGGCTGGCTCCTGACCCCGCGGGCTTGCAGGGCGCTCGCCACCGCGGCGCTGAGCGTCGGCTCGCCTTCCACCTGCACGGCCGGCGAGCAGACCCCAGCGGCGGCTCCAGGGTGCTCGGGTCCACTACTTGGCATCGCGGGCTTGCTGGGCGTCACCGCGACCTCCGCCGGGGCCGAGAGCACCAGCGCCGGGCGCAGCCAAGCCGGGGCCAGGCCGAGCCACAGGCCGGCCACCCGCCTCAGCTGACCGCACCGCCGCGGCCGCGCGTCGCGCTCTGCACCCCCCGGTGACATCTCGTGCATCGATCCTGAGTGCCCGCTCCTGCACCCACCCTTCGGCGATCTTTGCCGAATCGCCTAAAAAGCAACATAGCATTTAATGCTGCTTACTAATTGCCAATATTAATGAACAAAAAATGAATAAAGCGTCAGCCGCTAGCGGATTGGCCGAGCGCACGAGGCGCGCCTCGTGCAGCCCCGGTCGGGCGGCGACTACTCGCGGGGCTCAGTGGCGGCGCTGCGCAGCGGCAGCACGGTGATGCCAGCCCGCGGGCAGCCGTCGCGTACCGTCGGCGCGCAGCTCTGTGGCTTTAGGTCTTTGCTGTAGCAGATGCGCACCTCGCGCAGCATCGGACCGCGGCAGTAGATGGCGATGCCGTCGGCGGGCAGGCTGGGGTTCTCGCGGACTAGCTCTTGTCGTAGCTCGGCGGGCGTGGTCTGCACCGCGGCGCTTGGCCGCTGATAGCGGCTGGGGATGCGCAGTCCGTTGAACAGCGACTCGGCCTGCGTGAAGTAGCTCTCGGCCGACAGGCCGCTGCAGGTGCCGTGCTTCTGCCACTCGTGCTGCACCAGGCGCTGGCTGGGCATGATTCTTTGCATGCGCTGGACGAGGCCGGCGTCGAGCGCACCGGGCAGGGCGCAGGACTCGGGATAGCCCTGGCTGCTGTACTGCGGCCACAGGCCGTGCAGCACGAAGCCAAAGGCCGTGCCGACGCCGCACTGGGTGTCGTCGGGGCGAGCCTGCTTGCCGCGGGTGGCGCAGAACTGCGGCGACCAGGACAGCGACAGGACGTAGTAGTCGAACTGGCCAGCGATGTGCTGGCGAGCGCCGCCGCCCTGTGCCTGCTCGCCGTCGCCAACCTCGCCTGACTCGGCCGCCGGGGGGCCGCTGGTCAGCCCGCCGCCCTCGGGATTGGCCGTTGCGTGTGGCGGGGTGGCTGGCCCGGTGCCGGTCTTGACCGGGGTCGGGCAGGCGGTGCACAGCAGCGTCGCCAGCGACACCAGCGAAAGGCGGGACGACTGGCGCAGCCAAGCAGCGGAGAGAGAGACAAGCATCGGCATGGAAGTCCGCACGGAGAACCTCAAGGGCAGAGACGCGCTGATCATAAACGGCTTCGCAGGCGCAGGACAGCGGTGCCCGACACGAGGCTGCTGGCCTGACTTGCTGCCGCCCCCTGCGGCTGCCGCTTGGGACCCCGCGCAGCGTGACAAGAGCGGGCGGGCCAGCGGCCTAGGTGGGGTGAGTGATGGGGTTCGAACCCACGACGACCGGAGTCACAGTCCGGTGCTCTACCAGCTGAGCTACACTCACCAGAGCGCCACAGATGTATAGGGCAGGGGCTTTTCTCTGCCAAGAAAAAAGTGTGCGGAGTTTGTCCACCATGGCACGTCGTCCCCCTCGCTCGCTGTTGTCGCTGGCCGGCTCGTTTGCTCTGCCCGCTGTGGTGCTTGCGGCGTCTCCGGCCACGGCTCCGTCTCCGCCGGGCGCGGCCTCAGCGGCTGGGCCTGCAGCGCCAGCGCCGACCCCTGCCCCGACGGTCTCTGGCCAGCCGGGCAGCGACAGTACGGCTCGCATCTTGGATGCGCTCAAGCAGGAGCTAGCCCGCTCGATGGCCCGCCTGCGCCTGCGCAACTACGAGGCGCCTTACTACATCAGCTATACGCTGCGCGACGGCGAGGCGCATGACGCCGAGGGCCGCTTCGGGGCGCTGTACGGCCAGGGCAGCGAGCGCACCCGCGTCGTGCGCGTCGAGGTGCGGGTCGGCAGCTACGACCTCGACAACACCAGCATCGATGAGGACGACGGCGGCGACTTTGTGCTGAGCCTAAGCAGCGTCTCGAAAGAGGCTCCACTCGACGACGATCTGGATGCGCTGCGGGCCACGCTGTGGCTGATCACCGACAACAAATACAAGCAGGCCATCGCCGCCTACGCGCAGAAGCGGGCCCGCGGGGTCAAGCGCATCGATCCGGAAGACAAGGTGGCCAGCTTCTCGCGCGAGCCGGCCCAGAAGGCGATCCTGCCGCCGCTGCCCTTTGTCGTCGATGCGGCAGCGATGGCCGACACCGTGCGCCAGGTCGGAGCGCGCCTCAAGCAAGCGCCGGTCTTGCTTGGCAACGTCAAGGTCTCGGCAGCCCGCGAGAGCCGCTACTTCGTCTCTAGCGAAGGGGCCGAGGTCGTCGAGCACCAGACGCTGTGGAGCGCGCATCTTTTGGCGCAGACGCGGGCCAAGGACGGCATGATGCTGACCAACGCACGCGACTTCTACAGTCCAGAGCGCGGCGATCTGCCCGGCCCAGCGACGCTGTCGGCCGCGATGGATGGCCTGGTGCGCGACCTGACCCTGCTGCAGTCGGCGCCCGCCGCCGATCCCTACAACGGGCCAGCCATCCTGATGGAAGAAGCGGCCGGCGTGTTCTTCCACGAGACGATCGGCCATCGCCTGGAAGGTGAGCGCCAGGGCAACGAGCAGGAAGGCCGGACGTTCAAGGGCCAGATCGGCAAGCCGGTGCTGCCGGAGTTTATCTCGATCATCGACGATCCGACGCAGGAGCGGGTCACGGTGACGCCGACTGCCGCGACGGCGGGCTCGGCCCTGGCCATGCCGCCTGGGATGCCGACGCTATTTCGCTTAAACGGCTATTACCGCTTCGATGACGAGGGCGTGCCGGCCCGCGCCGTGACCTTGGTCGAGCGCGGCATCCTGCGCGACTACCTCAAGTCGCGCACGCCGGTCCTGGGCTCTCTGCGCAGCAACGGCCATGGCCGCGCCGAGGGGGTCAGCGATCCGATCGGCCGCATGGCCAACCTCATCGTCAAGAGCAGCCGCGCCGTCGCCCTGACCCAGCTCAAGGCCCAGCTTCTCGACGAGGTGCGGCGCCAGGGCAAGCCCTATGGCTTGATCATCCGCGACATCCTGGGCGGCTCGACCAACACCCAGAACTACGGCACGCAGAGCTTCCGCGGGCAGCCCACCATGGTCTTTCGCGTCGACGCCAAGACCGGCGAAGAGTCGCTGGTGCGCGGCGTCGAGATGGTCGGCACACCGCTGTCCAGCGTGTCGAAGATCCTCGCCACCTCGGACACGGTCGGCGTCTTTAACGGCTTCTGCGGTGCCGAGTCGGGCATGGTCCCGGTCTCGACCGTTGCCCCGGCCATCCTGTTTAGCGAGATCGAGCTGCAGCGGGCGCAAAATATCTCGGAGCGCCCGCCGATCCTGCCGCCACCCTGGCGCGACGAGGCCGGCAAGGCCAGCCCCCGC
>CAZVMD010000353.1:0-7457 GCA_964628555.1 uncultured Myxococcales bacterium
AACGCCCCCTCGATCGCCATCGGCATGCGCTGCGCCGACATGATCCTCGGCTAGCTCGCCGGGCTGCGCTCCCGCACGAACGCAGCTCTCTCTGTTCCCTTCGACGCTCAGGCCAGGCAGCTAGAACAGGCGACGCGCGTCTTCCGGCAGCGGCTCGGGATAGAGCCGGGGGACCTGCGCGCCGGGCAGGCTCATCGTCGCAATCGCCTGCTGCGCCAAGCGGAAGGCCTGATCGACCGTCCGGCCAAAGCCCAAGGCTTGGTAGAAGCTGCTGGAAAACTCGATGGCGCTGTTATCCGCCACCTCTGACCCCATGCCAATGACCGAGCCCACGACGTCCGTCAAGGCCAGCGCTTGCTCGGGGCGGGCCGCCGAATAGCAAGCGCTCAGGACGACGCAGTGCACCGGCTCGGAGAGGATGTGAAAGATCTGACGCAGCGACGCTGCCTGCAGCGGTCGGACTCCACCGGCGCGATCGGGATCGACCAGCATGATCTCGCCGCTGGGGCTGCCATGGCTGCTGAAGTGGACGATGTGCGGTCGGTGCTGCATCAGAGCCGCGGCCAGCTCATTTAGGCGTAGCTCGGGCTCCAGGAGGAGCTCGAACCGATCGCGGTTGGGCGTGGGCAGCAGGCGCGCTTTGATCTGGCGGAATTCTTCCGTGAGGTGCAGTCGCCCGGTGGCCATGGGATTGGCGGCGACAAGGAGCACGCGCAGCTTGTGCGGCGCCTCGATCGGCCGCAGGGCTGGCCGCGGCGGTAGCGCGGGCAGGGGCGGCGACGGCGGCGGCGGCGGGCTAGCCTTGGCCGGCGGGGTTTCAGCGGTAGTGGGCGCCGGACTTGCGGGCTGCTTGGGCAGACCCTCCCAGGCCTGCTTGAGGCCCTGGATGACCGCTAACCAGCGCGCATCTTTGTTGCGACCGCTTTCGATGAACTCTTCTGAGGCCGGTAGAGGGCGCAGGCTGCCCACCGCGGATTCGGTCCAGGGCGTCGAGCTGACCAAGACCGGGATGACGAGCTTCTTTTTCGTCATCGCTAGGAGGACCAGCTCATGAACCTCCCAGAACTGCGGCGTGATCAGCGCCACGACGATGTCGGCCTGCTCGATGGCCTGCCGCCGCTGCTGCACAACCGATCCGCCCGCCGCAAAGCTCCTTTCCCGCAGGACACGGACGACCGGCTTTAGCGTCTCGAAAGGAGCGAGCTGCTTGGAGAGCGCTTGCTCGTGCTTGGCATCGGCCGCCGCATGGAGAATGAACAGGACGGGCTGCATAGACGGCCACTATAAAAGACGCTTCGTCCCTTTGCCCAGGAACAAAACCTAGCGTTCGCTCCGCAGAGCGCTGAAATATCTTGTCAGAGATCTTCAGCCGGCCGCGTACGGATTAGCAGAGCACGCTGGAGTGCCTTTCCTCGCAAGGAGACTGACATGACGTCCGCAGACGATTCGCAGAACAAAGAGGCTTCGCTTTCCGCCAGGCCAGCCGATGCCGCCGATGCACCTCCGCCGGCGATGCGGGGCGAGTCGGGCTGGAAGCGCTCGGGCACCAGCGAGGCGGCCGGCGCTGCCTCCGCAAGCCCGCCGCCGCCCGTGGATACGGGGGTTCGCACCTATGTTCTCCCCGCTGCTCCGAGCGCCGAGCCCGCGTCCGAGGCGGCGGCTCCCACCTATCGCTCGGGGGCACCGAGCACCCCGCTGCCAAGGTAAGCGCCGTGGGGGAAGCTGGGCGGAGGACATCGGTGGCACAGCCCCGTCCCATCGGGGCCTGGCTGCTGCTGGCGATGCTTGGGCTGCTGGCCTGTGATGGGGGGCCGCCCGAGCTCATGATTGGTGGCTGCGACGAAGTCCGCCGAGGGCCGGTCTGTGTGCTGCGCGATCGCAACACCGCCGCCCTCTCGCTAACGCTGGGGACCTACGCGGGGGCCGAGGTTCGGCTCTCTTCATCAGCCGGTGCGCTGCCGGTGTCGTGCGACGGCGCCAAGGAAACCCGCAGCCACTGCATCGCCCGCGAGGCCGGAAGTGTCGTCAGCGTGCAGCTGTCGATTCCGCCGCAGCTTGCGGGTGAGCGGCTGCGCTTGACCAGTCAGGCGCCCGGGCTGGGCGGCAGCCAGCGAGTGGAGCTGCCGATCGAGGTCGAGCCGCCCCTGCCGGCCTGGATTTTGAAGGCGCAAGCCCTGCGCGAAAATGACCGCGCACCGGCCGCAGCGGCGTCTCTCATCCAAAGCCAGCTAGCGAGTCCAGCCGCGGCGAAGCTCTCCGCTGCCGATCGCGCCCAAGCGCAAAGCGAGCTGGCGCAGGCGCAGATCGAGCTCCTGCAGCTCGACGCCGCCGAGCAGACGCTAGAGGCTCTACTCGAACACGATCGCCAGTTCGGACTGGTCTCAAGCACTGCCGAGCACTTGCTCCTATGGTTCGAAGTCCTGGGGGATCGTCGTCAGTTCGTCAAGATGGAGCGGCTGCTGGATCGACACCAGGCCGCCTTTGCGCAGGTGGCCGAGGCACGTCCCTGGCCGCCGATCTATCGGGCGCAGAATGCCCTGGCCTTGGGGGATCTGACGCGGGCGCTGCGCTATCTCGAGGAAGCGCAGCAAGTCAGCCAGCTGACCGCCAATCAGACCGCACAGGCGGTCGGCGACCGGCTGCGCAGCCAGGTGTTTCTGTCCCTGGGCATTGCGCGCGATGACAAGCTCATCGAGCACGCCGCCCAGGACGCGGTGACGGCCCCCTGTCGATACGGACTGTTTCTGCGCCGACAGGCCGCGCTGCGCCTTGAGATCTTGGAGAGCGAGCTCGGCGAGTCAGGTGAGCCGGATGAGGTGGCCCTGGAGCGCTTGGCGGCGCTGTGGCGGGGATGGGAGGGATCGTCGGTGCCAGGGCCGGCCACGCTGCTGCGCGCGCATATCGATCGAATCCAAGCGCTCCTCGATAAGAGCGAGCGCGGCCTGCGCAACCAGGATGATGAGCAGCTCAAAGGCGCGGGTCCTCCGCAAGCCAAGCGGGAGGTCTGCGGCTGGCCGCGTCCGTGGGCGCAGGTGGCACTGACGCGGGCTAGGGTGGCGGCGCTGCGCCGTCAGCCTGCCGAGCTGCAGACGGCGCTGCAGCGGGTGCGCGACACGCTGAGCCCAGCCCAGCAGTCGCCGGAGAGCATTCCCTCCCTGCGGGTTGAGTGGAGTCGACTGCAGATCGAGCTGGCGCTGCAAGAGGGTCGCTACCAGCAGGCCCTGACCGAGCTGGATCAGCTGGCCAGCTATGGCGGGGAGGACCTCGGATCATTCGAGATCCAGTGGCTGTTGAACCTGGGCCGGGCGCGGGCCTGGATGGGGATCGCTGGTCCGGGCAGTCGCGAGAAGGCGCTCTCGGCGCTGCGCACGGCCGATCAGGTGATCGAGGATGCCAGCCGGGCCGCACCGCAGCTGATGGGGCGCGGCTCGCTGCTGGGCCGCTTTGAAGGAGGCTCGCAGCGGCTGCTCGGACTCTTGCTGCGCATCGATGAAAACGGCCAGGTCGGCGCGTCAGCCAGTGAGCGCATCGAGGCACTGCAGCTAGTCCGCCATCTGCGCATTCGACCGCTTCTGGATCTGCGGCGGCTAGAGCAGGTGCAGCGGCTGGATCCGCGGCGACGCGAGCAGTGGACCGCGGCTGTGGCGGCGTACCTGGAGGCGCGACGCGAGCACGAGCGGGCCCAGGGCTCGTCGCAGTCGGGGGAACAGCTGCAGCTGGTTCGCCAGCGGCTGACCGCGGCGCTGAACCTGCTCGGTGAGCCGGCCGCGCTCCCGCCCCGACGGGCGGCTGAGCTGGAGGTGTTCTTCGCCTGCCACCCGGTGGTCGGCCGCTGGGTCTGTCTGATGGGCAATGAGAGCCGGGTCGAAGCCGCCACGTTTAGCGTCACTCAGCTGCTGCGGCCGGGGCTAACTCGCGAGGGCGACAGCGAGCTGCTAGCCCCGTTTGCCGACGTCCTGCGCGGGGCCAAGCAGCTTACGGTGCTGGGCTACGGCGCCGCCCGCAGCCTGGCGGTGGAGAGCCTGCCCTGGGCGGGCCGGCCGCTGCGCGAGGCGCTGGCGGTGCGTCACTCGCTGGACCTTGGCGCCGCCAGTCCGCCGGTGAACGAGGCGCGCCTGCTGATCGCCGTAGACGGCAAGCTGGAATATGCCGATAGCCGCCAAGCGCGCGTACCCATTTTGGCGCCGCTTACGGCGGCCGTGCGCGGCAGTCGTCACTGGCAAGCGGAGGTCATGACCATGGGCCTGCACGGCGTCGTGCAGGGCGTCCCCCTGGCGCGTCGCACCAGCGAATTAATCAATCGAATTCCGCAGGCTGGCCTTCTATTGCTGTTTGGGCATATGGACTATTCGCCAGGAAATGGCTGGCAAAGTGGCATTCACTGGACCTCGAATAGCCGATTGACCGGGGGAGATATCCTAATTAGTATGCCGGCCGTGCCTGCCCGAGTTCTTTTGATTGCCTGCAGTAGCGGGGCGAGCGATGACCTGATGGGCGGGCAGGAGTCTCTGGGGGTCGCGCAGGCCTTCTTATTGCGCGGGAGCCAGGAAGTCCTGGCCACCCTGCGCCCCGTTTCGGTGGAAGCCGGCAGTCTGCTGTCGCGCTTGCTGCTGGAACAGCTGGCGATGAATCCAGGCAGCAGCCTGGGGAGAGCGCTCGACGTGATTCTCACCGAGCTCTCGGCAGCCAACCTTCAAGAAGTGGTAGAGAGAGCCCATGCTAGCGGACCTATTGAGCGCGATCTTCTCGAGCGCGTTCGCCCACAGCTTGACGCCTTCCGGGTATTTGCCCCCTAAAGCAGCCCGTGTGGATGGGGCGACGGAAGAGGCGCTGGCACAGGCGCCGGCCGTCGAGTCCGCGGCTGGGAGCTCCGGCGGCAGCGGGCCGCGGCTGCCCGAGCTCTTGGGCGAGCGGCGGTGCTGTCGCTGGCTGCTGACGCTGATCATGCCCAGCTCGGCGAGCGGCAGCTCAGAGGCGATCGTGAGCGAGCTCCGTCGGCTGAGCGAGGACGACAGCCTGAGCTGCCAGCCCCCAAGCCCCGTCCCCGCGGCCAGCGAGCGCAAGCCCGAGCGCAAGCGGCGCTGGGTGCTGGCCATCGAGAGCAGCTGGCGCGGCTACTTCGCCCTCACCCGGGCGGCGCGGCGGACCTCGCCGCTTGTGATCGGCGGCTGTACCCTCGCCAGCCTCGAGCCGCGGTTCACCGAGGAGTATCTCAAGCTCTGCCAAAACAGCACGACCCGCCCCCTGCTAATGGAAAATCTGGTGCATGTATATAGTCCGCTCTTCGTTAATGCCGCTAAGCTTGTGCGGTACAAGTTTTCCGGGATCGGCCTGCCTTCCGAAGAAGACCTGGTTCTCTCGGCCTGGGAGGGATTTATTAAAAAGATAGATAAGATTATCCGCGGCTATAACTCGGAGCGCGGTAGCCAGTCTGATTATGTGTTTACGATTGCCAAGAATGCCGCCTTTGACTGCATGCGCAGCTTGGCCAAGGAACAGAACATTCCCCTCGACGAAGACCCCGATGGCCTCGATGGCCCCTTCCCGCCGCGGCCACTGCAAGAGGTCTTGGAGAGCCGCGATCTGCTGCGTCGGATCTTAAAGAAATTCGAGCAGCTGTGCGCGGCCAGTAGAGAGACGAAAGACCCGACCGACTGGCAGTTTTTCCAAGAGCACTTCATGGAAGAAGTGTCGAAAGAAGAAATGTGTAAACGCTATAAAATGACAGAAGACAATTTTTATAAGCGTGTCAGTCGCATCCGAATCATGCTGCGCGAACTGTTGAAAAACTGGAAAAAGAACGAAAGCTAAGTGGCGCCAATGGGTGGGTTATTATTATTTCGTAAACCCGGCTGTGAGTGACCCAAATGAGTAAAGAACCGAACCTCGATCGCTTTGCGATCGTCCTGCAGGACCTGGCGGAGGCGTCGCGCTCGGAAGAGCAGGCGCCGCTGCAGCCCTTTGCCCCAGTCAAGAGTGAGCTCGAGCAGAAGCTGCTGGCGCGGAGCCTGACGCCGGTCCCAGCCCCGCAGTCCTGGCTGCAGCGGCTGGCGGCCTGGCTCGACAGCCACGTCTCGCGCCGGATCTGGCTCACGCTCTCGCTGCTGCCGACCGCGGCCCTGCTGTTCCTGCTGCCCATGGGCCTGCGCGGGCTCTCGGGGCGTCTCGCGGGTCTGGGCGGCTCGCCGGCGCTGCCGCAGTTTGCAGTGACCGTCGGCAAGACCGACAGCCTGCGCAGTCCGGGCGGGCAGGCCATGCTGGCCCCGCAGCCGAGCCTGGGATCACCGCAGGCCGAGCAGACCCTCCGTCGCGGCGAGACCTTCAGGCTGGAGGTACGAGCCGGGCAGGCGGCGGGGCCGAAGCTAGCGGTCCAGGTCTATGTGCGGCGGGCCGGCCGCTTGGACCTGCTGTCGGTGCAGCCCGAGGCGCAGGAAGACGGTCGCTTCTTGCTTGAGCTCTCGGCTGCTCAGCTACCCGAGCTTAGCGCCGAGCAGGAGATCGTCGTCGTCTGCGGCTGGAGCGGTCAGCTACCGACGCTCGAAGAGCTGCGCCAGGGCAAGACCCCCAGTCGCGGTGAGTGGCAGCAGTACGCCTACTCGCTGCGGCTGAGCGACTAAGCAGCTCCGTCGCTGTCTATGGCGCAGCGGCCCTGCGCCAGGGCCCGTGCCAAGGCTCGGCCGCTCGTCGGCGAGCTGGCGTTTTGTGCCGCTGGAAGTATCGAAAGACGCCTCGCTTGGACCTGCATACGCTGCCATTTCGTCGTAATCCTCCCCGCCCATTCGGTCCTTTATGTGGCAATTTATCCTGGCTTTGTTCAGATGGCTGTCCAGGCTCTCATTTGTGCCCTGCTAGCTCTCTCTGCCTAGCGTGTTGCTAAAATAAAAACGAATAAAGAACTCTGTCAGAACTTACTGTGTCAGCGCATATTCTCTTCATTACATCAATTGGCTGGCCTGGGGGACTGCGGGGTGTCCATGCTGGGAAGAAGATCAGATACGAGGGAGCGAGCGGCGGTGGGAGAGAGCTTGGTCCGCGAGCCAAGCGCAGCGATGCGGGCTGGCTGGCAGGCCCCGGCCGAGGATCAGCTAGCGCGCTTTCGCGCCGTGCTGCTGCGCCTCAGCCAGCGACCGCCCCGTCGTCGCATCGTCGAGCGACCAGCCAGCGTATCGGTAGAGCTAGAAGGAGCCTTACTGCTGTTGAGCACACAGCGCCTGAGCGGTCCAAGCAGCAAGCCGCACTGAGCAGTGGCTTGCCGGCCTCAGCGAGCTGGGCTGGGGTGGGCTATTCTTCGTCGCTGCTGCTGCCGGCCTTGCGGCTGGGTGAGCGGGCTTCCTGGGCCAGGATGGACTCGAGCATGCGGTTGAGGTCGAGCTTCTGCAGGGCGGCGCCGTTGCCGGCCGGGACGATCATGATCGGCTTGCCCTGCAGCGCGTCGGCGATGCGCAGCTTGACGGCGG
>CAZVMD010000354.1:0-7429 GCA_964628555.1 uncultured Myxococcales bacterium
GACCGCGGCAGACTCGGGCCAGGCGGAGCCTACTTTCCCACCGTGCGACCCGGCAGGGTCTTTACCCGCGTCTCGTGGTCCTCGACATCTCGGCCCCGGATCAGCAGGTAAGGCCGCCTCTCGTAGTGCACGGTCCACAGCTTGTCGTCGTAGCGGATCGCGCGCTGCGCATCGCCGCGCAGGACGTAGCGCTCGGCAGGGTGGCCCGAGCGAATCCCCGACGGTGGAACCGCGAAGCGCGAGTGCCGCTCGCCGCCCTCGCTCTCCTCTCCGCTGTAGTCGCCGTCGGGGGCAAAGAGGATCGCATTGCGGTCATCGCCCGGGACGAAGCTGATCCCCAGACCGCCCTCAGCCGTCGCGATGGCAGCCCCCGGAGTATGGCGACGGATGCGCAGCTCCTCGACACGCCGGCCCCGGAAGTAGCGGATGCTGCCGCCGGCCGTGATCTGGGCGTTCTCGTCCGTGGTGTCGCGCCGCAGGCAGAATTCGTCGGAGACAAAGTACTGCAGCAGCGGTCGATCGTCCGCCCCCAGGCGGTAGCGCTCAGCGATGCGATCCGTAAATGGCAGGTAGGACGCGCAGGATGCGACGAGCAGGAGCGGCAGCAGGAACAGCCGGCTGGCGAAACAAGCAAGGGCGTCTCTCATGACCCTAGCCAACGCACCAATCGCCCGCCGGTTCTGTCCGGCTGCGGTGGTGACGCCGAACGCCACGAAATCCTTCACGAATAACCCACCGGCACCACGCAAGCGACGGCAGCGGGCGGCAGCAGCCACGGAGCAAGCGGCGGGAGCGCTCCCGAGGAGCGCACAGGGCTAGCCCTCCCCGCGGTCTCCTTCGTCGCGGTCCCCGTCGTCGCTACCCTGGTCTTTCGGCTTGCTGGGCACCGGCGTGGGGTCCTTGACGATGTCGCCAAACGGCGCCTCATCGGCATAGCCGAAGGCGGCCGGCGCTGCGACATGCTCAGGCGCCAGCGCCGCGGAAACCGGGCCGGCAGGCACAGCAGGGAACAACGGACGTGAGGTCGGCATCAGGATCTCCAGAGCTACGGTTTTGGCGGCTGCTTCACGGTCGCGGCGCAGCGGAAGCCCAGGCTGACATCCGCCATATGCGCTTCCCAGCGCGAGCGCCAGGCCGCATAGAGCTGACTGTGCCCAGCGATCCAGGTCCCCCCCCGCACGCTGCGTGGCGGATGCTCTCCGCCTGGCTGAGACAGCTCATGTTGCCCACCTTCGTCGGTGCACAGGCCATCGTGGCAGTCGAGCTGCAGATGCAGGCGGAAGGGATTGGCCACCCACTCCTGCACATTGCCGGCCAGGTCGGCTACGCCTTCGGGAGTCAGGTCCTGCGCCGAGGTCCCGACATCGCGGGCTCCGCGCTCGGCGCCGCAGGCTAGGCCCTCATCGCGGCCAAAGCTCACCCCTTGGCAGGTCGGCAGCTCGCTGCCCCAGCTGTAGGGACGACCCGAGCGCCCCCGCGCCGCATACTCCCACTCTGCCTCGGTCGGCAGGGCTCGCCCGCGGTCTTGGCAGTAGCTCTGCGCGCCATACCAGGTGACATAGCCGACTGGCCGACGCTCTTGGCCTGGCCGTACCTGCACCCGCCCCCCGGCCAGTGACAGCGCTCCGCCCTCTTTGAAGGCCGCCGTTGGCGTCCGCCCAAGGTAGACGAAGATGCCCTCGACCGTCGCCAGCTTGTTCTTGAGGGCAGCGTTGAGGAACTTGGCGTACTCGGCGTTGGTGACCTCGAAGCGGTCGAGCTGAAAGGTGGGTACGTAGACCTCGCGGCCATTGATCTGGCGTGCGTAATAATCCTTATCGCAGCGCTCGGGAGCCTCGCTCAGCAGGCAGCTGCGCTGGCGCTCGGCGGCCTCCTCGACGCTCAGCCCGGGCGTGAACAGCCCGCCCTGGATGCAGGCCATGCCGTCGACCTTGGGAGCCTGGGCACAGTCCAGTCGCTCAAAGAGACGCTGCAGGCGGTCATTTTCTGGTGACGGCTTCGGCTGCGGCGAGTCGCCGCCCGGCGAGGCTGGCTGCGTCAGGTCAGCAGGCAGCTCGCCCGGTCCCAGCCGCAGCGACGGCGATAGAAAGAGGCTGATGCAGACCGCCAACAGCCCGAAGAGGTGGCGCCGGCCAGAGTCGTGCAAGGAGCGCAGCCAGCCGCTGTACTGCAGCAACCCCAGCCGTCGGGCCGGAAACACGCGGCTGGCCAGCTCGGCGCTCAGCCCCGAGACCTCGCGCAGGGGATCGGAGAGGGACAGGTGCTCGGCGGCCCCCTGCTTGGCACCGGGTAGCGGCCGGCGGCCCTCCCGGCTGCCGCTGAACAGCGGTGGCAGATCGACCGTCTCGCGCGGTGACAGAGCCGACTGGGACCGCGGGGCGATGGCCGGCGCGCGCTTCCACTCGACCTTGGCCGGCAGCTCGGCCAGCAGGCGCTTCAGACGCTGGGCGATGACCGCCATGGTCGGACGGGCCTGCGGGCTGCGCTGCAGCATCGCGTTGACCAGATCCTCGACCGCCGCCGGCAGGCTCGGCAGGTGCTGGCGCAGCGGGGTCGGCAGCTCGGTCAGGCGCTGGATGTGCAGCGCAATCGGCAGGCTATCGGCCGAGACCTCGTAGGGCACCGCGCCGCTTAGCATCTCGTACAGCACCAGGCCCAGCTGATAGACGTCCGAGCGATCGGTCAGCGTCGCTCGCGCATCGCCCTGCTCTGGCGACATGTAAAGCGGCGTGCCCATTGGCTGCACCGTGATGCAGTGCCCCTGCTCGGAGCGCAGCAGCTTGGCGATGCCAAAGTCCAAAAGCCGCGCCAGCTCACCACCTTCGGCCTGGCTATCGCGGACGATCATGATGTTGGCTGGCTTGAGATCGCGATGCAGGATGTGCTCGGCATGGATGCGCGACAGGGTGGTCGCCATCTGCCGCGCCAGCTCTAGCGCCTGCCGACCGGGCAAGCGTCCCAGACGGGCCAGCCGCTGATCCAGCGTCTCGCCCTCCAGGTACTCCATGCGCAGGTACAGGCGGCCGTTGTCCAGCGAGCCAAAGTCCTCCAGACGAACGATGCCGCTGTCCTGCAGCGAGGAGAGCACCCGCGCCTCACGTTCCAGGCGCTGATACTCCTCGCTGGTGGCCGAAGCGTGCAGGACTTTGATCGCGGCCCGCAAGCGAGGCATGGTCGAGTGCTGCGCCTCGTAAACCAGGCCCATGCCCCCACGGCCAATTTCACGAATCACTCGATATTGTCCGATGCGCTGCCCAATCATCACGGCTACCTACCGCCACAAGAATCAGTGTCTGTTGTGCCTTCGAAATCAATACGCCTGCGGTCATGCAGCTCTGACGGCTGCCCCGCAGATGTTTTTTCGGCACGCGCCCTCTGTGCAGCTGCCCGGTAGCTGAGCGACGGCAGCTAGGCGCACAGCGGCGTGGGCAGCGGGATCAGCGACAGGGGCCAAGCCAGGTAGGTAGCTGTGGGGACATGCCCGTCGAAGGCCAGCCAGCGGCTGTCGCTCGCGACGGCCGAGAGGCACGCTGCGCGGTTGACGATGGCGACGCGAACCTCAAGCAGGCCGCGGGCCTGGGGTGGCAGGCGAAGCAGCAGGCGCTCGCCCAGCGGCTGCGGCGCTAGCTGCGCAATCACGCGGCCATTTAGCCGGGCCTGCATCACCACCTGCGCCTGACTGCCATAGGAAGACGGCGGGCTGTCGAGGCTTGCGAGCTGGAGCCAGAGCGTATCTGACCCAGGCTCGGGCGGCCACGGCAGTGACGGCGGCGACGAGCCGACCGCCAGGCGGTAAACCCGCCGCAGGCCGTCGATGGCAGCGAAGCGCAGCAGCGCCGACAGACAAAACAGGGCTGCACCGGCGAGGATCGGGACCTTGGATAGCTTGCTCATGATGGACCGTTCTTTGGCTCCCAGCGGTCGGGCAGCCCTGGGCCTAGCCGCCGGGCAGGCCCGGTGCAAGGGGTGGCGGTGTCCACTCGCTGCAAGCCCGGCGCCAAATCCACCGACGCCGCAGCGCTGCGCCTTGGCCCACGCTCTCGTCGAGCAACGGACAGCCGCCGGCCGCAAGGCACCGCTTTCCTGAGCTCAGACCGTGGGCGCCCATGGGCAGGTCGGGCAGCGTGTGATGACGGGGAGCGGGCTCGTCCAGCCGAGCGCCTCAGCCGGCGAGCATCGTGCGAGAGACTGTGGGGGGGAGCTATTCGAAGGACGGCAGGCGACGGACCAAGAACGGCAGGTCGGGGTTCATCGGCGGGGGAGTACCGACGAAGAGCTCTTGAAGCTGGCCCTCGGTGATCCAGTACACCATGCCGATCTTGACGAACGAGGTCGGCCCGTCGAGGCGGTTGCTGATCACGGTCTTGGCCGCGGTCTTGGCGGCGTTGTCGATCACCAGCTTGCTCAGCTTGCCCAGGCCGGTCAGCTTGTTCTCGGTGCTGACCAGGGTGGTGGCATTGATCATGCGCATGCCGTCGGGGTTTTCGAGCGGTGGAGTCACCATGATCTCGTCAGGCGTCCCAGCCGTGCCGTCGCCCATGATCTGAATGCGGATCAGCTTGCCGGTCTCGAAGTTGTTGATGAACAGGTAGTTCGTGCCGTCAAACGCGATGCCATCGGCGCCAAAGCCACCGGTGGTCATCGGGTTTAGCATGCCGCCCATCGCCCACTGGCTCATCGTCGTGCCATCCTTGGGCAGCTTGAAGATCTTGCCCGTCGAGTCAGCGACGTAGAGGTTACCGGCCCCGTCAAACGCCATGTCGTTGCACTTGGTGCCGTCGGGCAGATCGTAGACCGCCTTCTGCTGCGCATCCGCGATGCCGAACGAACGCACCTTGACGTTGTTCGTCGCGGCGGTGGGGTCGGTCGTGCAGGCGTACAGGCGATCGTTGGCTTGGTCGGCCAGCACACCGTTGACCTGCTTGAGGTTGTCGACAAACTTGGTCGGCACCAGCGAGTTGGGGACGTTCTTCCAGATCTGCCCCACGCCCAGGCTGCCGATGAACATGGTTCCGTCGGACAGTGCGGTGATGCTCTCGGGGTAGTAGTTGGGGCCAGGCAGTGCGATATCGGCGCCGTTGGTGCCGTTCTGGCCATTTTGGCCATTCTGACCCGCCGTACCATCCCCCCCCGCCGTGCCAGCCGGACCCGGCAGTCCCTGCACACCGGTCTTCCCATCCACGCCATTTACGCCGCAGCTCACGACCGCAGCCAGTGCAATGCAACCCAGTACCCTAGAGATGGTCATAGATCCTCCTTATGGTTTGGGCTCATCATCGCACAACCCATCCGCTGCGGCGACGGGGATTTGCCGCCCAGCCCGCCGAAGTACGCGAACGGGCAGCACTTTTTGCCTGACACTCGGCGAAGCGGCTTGCGGCCCCGAGCCGGCGTGGCCCATCGGCGTCGCCGGCTGGCGAGCTCGAACCCTGCGGGGGATCCACTCCTGGCGAAGCGGTGATCGTTCTCGCCGGGGCGCTAGGGGCGCTCGCCGCTTTCTACTCGCGCCGCGATGTCGTCGAGACAATCCAGCACCTCGGCCGGGCCCTCGACGATGTAGTGCGGGCCATACGCCTGTAGGCGAGAGCGGGCGGCGGCGATGAGAGCCGCTTGCTCATTTTCGGGGAGCGCGGTCAGTGCAGCCTCGCTCAGACCCACCTCATTGCCGCAGCGGCTCAGGGCGATCGTCCACAGGCCGGCGCTCCGCCCCTCTTCGATGTCGGCGGGCGTGTCCCCGACTTTGACGCAGGCAGCCGGCGGATAGACGCCCAGCCGCTCCAGGCAGCGAAAGCACATCCACGGCGCCGGACGGCCAGCTGGCACGTCGCTAACCGTCACGATGGCATCGGGGGCATAGCCTGCTTTTTCGGCCAGCGGTGCGATCTCGGCCATCATCTCGGCGTTGTAGCCAGTGGTCGAGCCGATGCGCAGCCCCCGCCGACGCAGCTCCTGGCAAAGCTCCGCCAGGCCGGGGATGAGCTGCGTGGTCTTTCGCGCTGCGGCCAAGGTCAGCGGCAAGAGCTCTGCATACAGCGCCTCGACATCGGCCTCGTTCCACGGCCGGCCGAACACACGCTGGAACGCCTGCGCAACGTCGGGTAGCTGGCACATGGCGCGGATGTGATCGCGCTTGTGCCGCCCCATCGCCGAGCGCGCCTGCGCCTCGCTGAGCGCGATCCCGCGGCGGGCAAACAGCTCGGTCAGCGCGGTGACCGGAGCGCGACTGCCAAAGTCGATGGTGGTCCCGGCCCAGTCAAAGATCACAGCGCCCAGCGAGCCGCGATAGGCGCCAACCG
This sequence comes from uncultured Myxococcales bacterium, assembly GCA_964628555.1. Lineage (GTDB taxonomy): Bacteria > Myxococcota_A > Polyangia > Palsa-1104 > JAEUJZ01 > JAEUJZ01. The sequence goes on from CAZVMD010000354.1 coordinate 6,297, forward strand.
GCAAGCGCTCCGTCTGCAAATCTCCGGCAGAGGCAGCGGCGCTCGCAGTTCCAGAAGCGGTGCTCATGGTCGGTTCGTGTAACACACTCAGCGGCTTCTGAGATCCCACAGCCGATAGGTCGCAAGCAGCCACACCGTAGCCCAAGCCACCGCCACCATTGACATGATGAAGGCCACTCGGGGTGCCCCGTAGGCGTCGGCCAAGCCCCCCGCGACGAGGCTCGACAGGCTGATGGCCAGCGTCGCCAGACCGTAGTCGGCGGCGAAGATGCGGCCGCGTAGCTCGTCAGGTACCTCACGCTGCAGGCCATAGGTGGAGGCCATCCACTCTGCGCCACCGCCCATATGCCCGATCGCGACGCAGGCCAGGCTGAGGCCAAACCCTAGCTGCAGCGAGAGCGCCAGGTAGCCAAGGGCGAACACCGCGATGCAGGGAGCAATCGCCGCATTCATGCGATCGCCGTCGCGGATCAGCGATCGCAGGAGAAACGGCCCCAGCAGGGCGCCCAGCCCGCGCGCCATGTACAGGACCGAGATTCCGGCTGCGCTGCTCAGGCCGCTCTTAGCGGCAAAGTGCTCGCGCCCAAAGACGCCAAGCAGGGCCACGACCCCCGCCGCCAAGCAGTAGCCGCCCTTGCCCAGCAGCAGCGCAATCACCCGCGGGTGCGAGCGGGCATAGCCCAGCGCCTCGCGCGTCGCGGCGACAAAGGCCGGCTTTGCCCGCGCGATCGTCGCCGCTTCGGCAAACGGCCTGCGGACAAGCCACAGCAGCGTGACCGAGGCGAGGAAGCTGACGGCGTTGATGAGGATTGCAGCGTCGCGGCCAAGCTGCGTGGTGACCACGCCGCCGATCGCACTGCCCGCCGCCATCGTCGTCCCCCAGGCCGAGCCAAGCAGGGCGTTGGCCCGCCCAAGATCTTCCTTGGCGACGAGGTTGGGCACCGCCGCATCGGCCGCCGGATCAAAATAGGCCGAGCCGAGGGAGATGAGCGCCATGCCCAGATACGCTAGCCACAGCCGGCTGGGACTCGTGGCCAGGAGCGGCAGCAGCGCCGCCAGAGCGCGACAGACATCGACGAAGATCATCAGCTTGCGGCGATCGACGCGATCGGCCTGCGTCCCGGCCCACGGCG
>CAZVMD010000355.1:0-7410 GCA_964628555.1 uncultured Myxococcales bacterium
AGAAGCTAACCGGCTGCCACAACATCATCTACAAGGGCGCCAGCAAAGAGACGCCGGTGGTCCCGCCGCCGCGCAAGCGCCCGACCTGCGTCGATTAGCCGACCAAGAAAGCTGCGCCGCGCAGGCCGGCCAGCGGATCCAACAGCACATAGATCGGCATGCGCTGACACAGCCCGCGGAAGCGGCCCTTGCGCAGGAAGTGTTCGAGGAACAGCCCGTCCTGCAGCTTCGGCAGGATGCGCCGCGCGACACCGCCGCCGATCACGACGCCGCCGACCGCCAGGCTCTTGAGCGCCAGGTTGCTGGCCTCGGCCCCATAGAGCATGACGAAGCGCTGCACGGCTGCCTGGCATAGTGCATCGCCGCCAGCCAGGGCCTGCGCCGAGATCACGGCTGGCGCGCCGGCTCCGGCCTGGGCAATCGCCGCGGCCACCCCGGGATCAACGCGCGCCGGATCCTGGCTGGCCAAGAACTCATACAGTGTGTGCAGGCCGCCGCCGCACAGGACGCGCTCGACGCTGACGTGGTCGGGATGGCGGGACAAGAGAAAGCGCAGGAGCGCGATCTCGGTCTCGTTCCGCGGGGCAAAGTCGGTGTGCCCGCCTTCGGTGGCGACGATGGCCAGCGGCGCGATGGGCTGGCCGGCTGGGCCCGCTGATGCAGGCTGACGCAGCACCAGCGCTTGCCCCATGCCCGTCCCCGCGCCGAGGACCGCCAGGGTGCCGCCGGCCACCGGCCAGGCGGTCTTGGGGTCGGAGAGGATGGCCACATCAAGCGACCGCGCCGTCTCGATAGCGGCCTCCCAGCCCTGCTGCCAGACCTTCACTTCCAGCTGGGCTGCCACCCGCGCCGCGTACAGCGACAGGGCGTAGAAGTCGTTGGCCAGCTCGACGCGAGTCAGGGAAAAGCGCTCGGCCAGCCGCGCCGATTCAATGCCGTAGCCCAGGTTGGTGATCGTCGCGCGCGCTCCGCCCTCAGCTGTGCGCTCGACCGGCCCAGCCACGCCGATCCCCAGCGCCTGCGGCCGCGGCCGACTCTGGACATCGGGCAGCGTCAAGAAGCGCTCGACCATGTCCTCCAGGCAGCCAAAGGCGCGGCTGTCGTACTGCTGGCTAGCTACGATCGCGCCGTCTTGCTCACACAGCGCAAGCAGCGTCTTGGTGCCACCTAGATCCCCGGCCAGAACCGTCATGGGGCGAGCTTAACAAAAGCCGCTGCCGACGAGCTTGGAACCGTCGCAGCGACCGTAGTATCATCTCACCTAGCGTGTCAGCGTCGTCTCCGTCCAGCTACCCCTTGGCCGATCCTGCGCCTGGCCTGCGCCCGGGCTGCGCCGGCCTGCGCGCGGGTCCCCGCTTCACCATCGGGAGCCAAGGGCGCGGGAACCCGATGAGTTCCGACCTCGTCCATCCAGTCACTGAGCAAACAGGCGATGCGCGCTGAGCCCACACCCGGCACTCCCGACCCGCTAGTCGGTCGCAAAGTCGGCGGCTATGCCGTCACCCGCCGCATCGGCCAGGGCGGCATGGGTATCGTCTACGAGGCCAAGCACGAGCGCATCACGCAGCAGCGCGCCGCCATCAAGGTGCTGCACAAGGAGCTCTCTTCCGACGAGAAAGTGCTGCAGCGCTTCTTCATGGAAGCCAAGGCCATCAGCATGGCGCAGCACTCAAGCATCGTGAAGATCTTCGACTTCGGCCAGCTCGACGATGGCACGGCCTACATCATGATGGAGTTCCTCGACGGCGAGCCGCTGCAGAGCCGCATGGAGCGGGCGCAGCAGCAGCACCAGTCGCTGCCGCTCGGCCAGGTCATTGAGCTCGGCCGCCAGAGCGCGACGGCGCTGGCCGTCATTCATGAGAAGAACATCGTCCACCGCGATCTCAAGCCCGAGAACATCTTTGTCGTGCCCGATCCGGTGGCGCCGCTCGGCGAGCGGGTGAAGCTCCTCGACTTCGGCATCGCCAAGTTTCTCGACGGTCCGGTGCGCAAGACGACGGTCGGCATGATCCTCGGCACGCCGCTTTACATGTCGCCCGAGCAGTGCGAAGGCAGCGAGGATCTCGACGCCAAGGTCGATGTCTATGCCCTCGGCGTGATGCTGTACGAGATGATCGCCGGGCACCTGCCGTTTACCGCCGACACCGCCGCCGCGCTGATGCGGCAGCACATGTTCAAGGAGCCGCCGCCGCTGGCCGAGCAGGTCCCCGGCCTGCCGCCAGCGCTGACCGAGCTTGTACACAAGATGCTGGCCAAGGTCCCCGCCGAGCGGCCCAAGATGACCGAGATCGCGGCTCGCCTCGACGAGATCATGCTGGGCATCGGCGATCTGCAGGGCGGGCCGCACGCGCTGTCCAGCGCCAACATCACCGCTCGCCGGCGCGCGCTGGCCCAGTCGGGGGAAGGCGCGCTCGATCCTTTCGCCAAGACCATGGGCGGTGCCACAGGCGGTCCCGCCGACGCCTTCGCCTCGACGCTGGCCGAGCCGGCAAGCAGTGCCTCGGGCAAGCTGCGGCGCGACGGTGGCGGCAGCACATCGATGCCCGGGGTCAGCCACAGCTCGCTAGATGGCGCCAAGCCGGCCGCTGCCGCGCAGCCGGTGTCGCTGACGCTGGGGCAGTCGCGCGATCGCCGCCCGCTGCTGATCGCCGTCGTGGTGCTGGCGCTGCTGGCCACATCTACGGCCGTGCTGCTGCGTCCCAAGCGGCCTCCGCCCACCACCGCCGCGGTCCTGCCCCCGGTGCCGCGCGCCGAGCCCGATCAGCGAGCCCCTGGGCCCGCGAACCCGACACCCACCGTCGCCGAGAAGCCGACCGCGGTGCCGACGACGGTCAGCACTACCGCCCCGGCGGGCGAGCCCGATCCGCACGAGGCCCGGCCCAAGAAGCGCAAGGGGACAAGCAAGAAAGCCGCCCCGGCCGCCGAGCCCGAGGACAAGAAAACCAAGCCCAAGCCGCCGACCCCTGAGAAGGGCGGCGCCGACGGCGAAGTCTGGCGCTGAGCCCAGCCCAGCGGGCCGCGCGCCCGCCTATCCGAGAACACCGCGATGCCGAATCTCGCTCCCCGCCCTCGTTCGCAGCGCCGCTGGCCATCGCGGCCGGTCGTGGCGTCTCTGCTCTGGCTGCTGTGCGCTTCCCTGCTGCCACAGACGCTGTGGGCGGCTGGCAGTGAGCCGGCCCCAGCGCCCTTGTCCCCCGGCAGCGCGACGGCCGGCGACCCCACTGCGCCGCGCATGGTCAACGCCAATGCCGAAGTCACGCGGGCTCGCCAGCTGTTCCAAGAGCGCAAGTTCGCCGAAGCCGCCCAAGCCCTACAGCGCGCCTATGCTTTTGATCCCAATCCCTTATTTCTGTTCAACTCTGGCCAGGCGTATCGCAAAGCTGAACAGCGCAAAGAAGCGCTGGAAATGTATCAGCGCTATCTAGAAGTTGATGAAAAAGGCCCTCTCGCGGCTGAGGCACGGGGATATGTCAGTGACCTACAGGCCCTAATGAAGGCCCAAGAGCGGCTGCAAGACGCCCAGGTTGAGCTGGAAACGAAAGAATCCCAAGCCAAGAAGACGCAAGAAGCGCTGAAAGTAGAAAAGGAACGAGCGCTGTTTATGGAGCAAGCGCTAAAAAAGGAACAGAACAAGCCTTTTTATAAGAAAAGCTGGTTTTATGCCGTCGCCGGAATTGGCGGATTCCTGCTCCTGGGCGGCCTGGCCGCAGCGATCGCCGTACCGACACGGATCGAGTCTGAGGCCAGCCTGCGACCCACTTTTGCGCAATAGGCGAGGACTCTTATGCGTACCGGCAAGCCTGCAAGCACAACGGCTCACTCCCCAGTCCGGATTCAGTCCATACTCACAGCGACAGCTCTGCTGCTAGCGGGCAACACTATCGCCTGTCAAGCGCGGGCCAAATTGATCATTACCGACATCTCCAGCGATGCACGAGCTATTGATGTTTCGATATGGAAACACAAGCGAATACCCAATAGTAATGATTTTGAATTAATTCCTTCAGAGCCAAGCACGATATTCACCTTCAATCAAGGCACGCAGCGGTATCGCATTCTTACCGAAATCGAACACAATGTCGAATATTCCATATTTGCCGCTTCCTTTGTGCCTAAGCCTGGCAGCGACAGCGAGATCTGCCTGCGCGATGTCTCAGCCCGCCTTGAGCTCAACGGCGTAGGTCTTTTGGAAGCGATTGCGGATGTCAGCCTGCCGCTGCATCCGGTGCGCAACGACATGCAATATCCCAGCTCGGCCTGCACGACGCGGCCGAGCGCGCAGGGGGTGTGGCCGAGCCGCAAGCCGCTGATCGCCCAGATCTCGATGAGCTCGAACTCGCAGATCAACGACACCGGTGCCCCCATGCCGACGGGAATGGACATGGGTATGGGCGCGCCGATGGACATGGCCATGGGCATGGGTGGGTCGATGGATATGGGCACTAGCTGCAGCAACGCCATGAACGGACCGACGCCCCCGCCCGGCACGCTGCTGATCGATGGCTGGCTGTTCGACCCCAGCTCGACGATCCGCATCACCAACGCCAGCGATGAGCGATGCGCGCCGCTGCTCGACACCACGCCGCCGGCGCAGATCGATGCCAGCCGCCTGGTCCTACCGCTGTCAGCCGAGCAGGTGGCGACGCTGCGCGGCGTGCGAGCCCTGCTGACGGTTGCCAACCCGGCGGGGCAGAGCAGCAGCGTGCAGACCGTGCTCTAGGAGAGCCAGCATCTTGCAGCCGCGCCGATCCTGGTCTCGCCTGTGGCTAGCCAGCGCAGCGGCTGTGGTCGGCGTGCTGATCTGCGGCCTGTGCCTCCGGACCTGGCGCCAAGCGCGACGCCTGCACGAGCTTGACCTGCTGCAGGCCCAGACCCAGAAGGAGCTTGTCGAGCTACACCAGGCGCGGCAGCGTGAGCAGAGTGAGCGACTGGCCAGCGACGTCAACATTGGTCGCCTGCTGCTAGAGCGCGGGCCGCCCAGCGAGGCCTTCCTCTGGCTGCAGCGGGCGCAGCAGGCCGGAAGCCGCGACGAAGCACTGCCGGACTCGCTGCACAGTGCCCGCTACGCCGACGGGGCTAGCGCCGCCGTCCTCACCGGCCACACCGCCGCGCTGTCGAGCATCGCCTTCAGTCCAGACGGTCAGCGCATCCTCACCGCCAGCCAGGACGGGACGGCGCGCATCTTTGCCAGCGATAGCGGTCGCACCCTCGCCATCCTGACCGGGCACCGCGACCGGCTGGTCGATGCCAGCTTCAGCCCCGACGGCCGACTGGCTCTTACGGCCAGCTGGGATCGGACGGCGCGCATCTGGGACTGCCGCAGCGGCCAGGTGCTCGCAGCTCTGGACGGTCACGAAGATCGCGTCGAGCAGGCGGCGTTCAGCGCGGACGGCAAGCAGGTCCTGACCACCAGCTTGGACTCGACGGTGCGGGCCTTTGAGGTGGGCAGTGGCAGGCTGCTGGCCACGATCGCGGGGAAGCACTCCTACCGGCTGCCGCCGGTGTACAGCCCGGATCGGCAGCAGGTCGTCACCAGCCAGGCCGACGGGACAGCCCAGATCTGGATGGCCCGCCGCGGCACAGTCGTCGCCGTGCTCCGCGGCCACCAGGGCCGGCTCTTGGATCTGCGCTATAGCGCCGATGGACAGCGCGTGGTCACCGCCAGCGCCGATCAGACCGCCCGCATCTGGGAGGCAGGGAGCGGTCGCCTGCTGGCCGTACTCCGCGGACACCAGGGCAGCGTCATTAGCGTCGATCTCAGCGCCGACGGGCGACACATCCTGACGCTCGCTGCAGACGGTACGGCGCGGATCTGGGACGGGCGCGACGGCCGACTCCTCACCGTTCTCGCCGATCCCGCCGCCAAGCCGGTCTACGCCAAGCCGGTCTACGCCCGGCTCAATCGCGCGGGCCGCATCGCTGTGACGCTCGACTTTAGCGGCCACAACGCGTGCGTATGGAATGGCGAAAGCGGTCAGCTGCTGGCTCGACTAGCGGCAGGCGGCCGTCGCTTCCGCGGCATAACGTTCAGCCCGGATGGCCATCGCATCCTCACGACGAGCGACGACCCGGCGGTGCGGGTGTGGAGCCCGTCGGGTCAGCTCCTCAGCGTCCTTGAGGGGCCAGCTGGCAGTCTCTTTTCGCCTGTGTTCAGCCCCGATGGCCGCCAGGTCGTCACCACCCACCAGGGCGATCACAGCCTGCGCAGCTTCTGGCTGGCCGACGGCTTATTGGAAAAAACGCTAACCACCGATGCCGATCGCGAGCTCGTGTATGTGGCGGAGTACAGTCCGGATGGGCGGCTCATTGCCACCGGCCACCGAGACAGCTCGCTGCGGCTGTGGGACGCCGAGAGCGGTCAGGTCAAGGCCGTGCTGCCTAAGGGCATCGGCTCCCCCGAGCACCTGATGTTCAGCCCCGATGGCCGTCGCATCCTCAGCTCGTCTTCGGGTGGACCGGCCGTGATCTGGACACCGGATGGCAGCGCGCCGCTCTTGCAGCTGTCGGCCCCGCGCAAGGAAGTGACGCGAGCGCTCTACCGACCCGACGGCCGCCGCATTGTCACCACCAACCCTCGCGAGCACACGGCGGACATCTGGGATGCCGAGTCGGGCCGGCTCCTCGCTTCGCTGCCCCGGCATCCCCAGCAGGTGCTCGACGCCCGCTACAGCCCCGAGGGCCGACGCATTGTCACCGCGAGCCTGGACTCCCTAGCCCGGGTGTGGGACGCCGAGCAGGGCCGGCTGCTTGCCACGCTCGCCGGCCACAGCGGCTACGTCCGGACTGCCGTCTTCAGCCCCGATGGCCGCCAGGTGCTCACCACCAGCGAAGACGACACCGCCCGCCTCTTTGAGTCGGACAGCGGTCGGCCGATCGCGGTGCTCCCTGGGCATGATTTTAGCGTCGGCGGTGCGCGGTTCAGCCCGGATGGCCGACGCATCGTCACCTATAGCGCCGACTGCAAGACGCGCATCTGGGAGAGCGCGCAGGGCCGACTGGTCGCGGTCTTGGCGCTGGGCTGCGGCGCCTTCTCCACTGCCTACAGTCCCGATGGCCGCCGGCTGCTGACGGCGGGAATCGGAGGCCGGGCGCAGCTCTGGAAAGTCGCGCCCAACCCAATGCCCGCCGCCGAGCTCACGCACTACCTGCGCTGCACGCTGCCGGTCAGGTTCGATCCGCAAGACCCGGGACGGATCCTGCCCAACCTTCCCCCCACCGGCAGCTGCGACCGCGGCCCCGCGACCCTCCCCTGATCCGCTCCCTGGGTCGCTGCTGATCGCCAGCTGAGCGGTGGGCGGGAAGCCGACTACAGGCCGCGCTGCGCGGTGGCGCGGGCGACGCGGTCGATGGCGACGACGAAGGCGGCGGTGCGCAGGTCGATGTGGTGCTTGGCGGCGGTGGCGCTGAGCT
>CAZVMD010000356.1:0-7397 GCA_964628555.1 uncultured Myxococcales bacterium
TTCTGGCCAAAGCAGGTCAGCGGGTTGGTGTCGCCCTTGCTGTGGAACGACGCGTCGCTGATGCTGACCACGACGGGCAGCGCGCCATCGCGGAATTCGACGCCGCCGATGCCCTTGTGATTGGCCGGGATGTTGGCGCCGGCGCCCATCAGTGCGTCGCCGGTGGCGATGGCGTACAGGCCCTCCATCTGACCTTCTGGCGTATCGGCACCGCAGCCGCGCGGGCTGGAGCCCCGCAGGAGCTGCTGCACACCGTTCTGCGCCTTCATCACGTCGTCGGTCATCGACTGCAGCAGGATGAACGGCTGATCGTCGGGGCCGCCATAGCAGTTCGCGCTGCCGTACGAGCCTGTTGGCCAGTCATCGTAGGCGCCGACGCCAAACCAGGCATCCTTGGCCGCCGCGGCCTTGACTCCGGGGATGATCGTGGTCTGCAGGCTGCGCGACAGCTGGTTGATCTCGCCGCCCATGCTGCCCGTGGTATCGACGGCGAAGAAGACGTCGAGCGACTGCACCTCGGTGGTGAAGGTCAGCGGCTTCTTCTGCGGCTCGATCATGTACGGCAGGTTGAAGAAGAAGTCCTGCGAGTTGCCGGTCGTGCGCAGCCAGACCACGGTCAGGTTGGCGACGCTGGCTAGCTCGCGCTCGGGCGTCTTGATCTTGGCGAAGATGCGCGTGAAATCGACCTTGTTAGCCGACAGCACCGAGCTCTTGAACGTCGAGCCCGAGAACTTGCCGACCGCCGCGTTGTCGAGCGACCACTTCACCTTGCGCGTAAAGTCGGCGCTTGACCCGTCAGAGAACAGGCCGCGCACGGTGAACATCTTGCTCGCCTCGGTGTTGAGGTCGACCAGCAGGATGTCGTTGTTCGGCTTGATGGTCAGAGAGACGAGCTGCGCTTCGGTGTTGTCCGTCCCCTCCTCGGACTCGAGCTCCTCATCATTGCGACCGTAGCCGCAGGTGGTGAGCAGCGACAGACCTCCTACGGCCAGCGAGGTCGTAAAGAGAAACCGAAGGCCGGGTGAAGAGCGACGCGAGAGCAACATGACAGCCTCCTCCTACAGCGCAAGAACCGTCGGTCGTCAGCAGGTGACTCGCGGCGGCAGCGGAAAAGCGAGTTGGGAGTACAGCGGGGACAGAGAAGTGGGGGGAACCTAGTACGAGTCCGGCGGCCAGATCAACAAACAGATCAAGAACCGGATCAACAACGAGATCTGCGCGCAACCCGGGAAACCGGCTCGGCGGTCGGGTTGGCTGGCAGCACAGGAGGCAAGACTTCGGGTGTGTGAGGGTGATAAGATGTTCCGGTCTCCCCATGTCGACACCTACGCAGACACCCTCTCTATGTTCTCTCAGTACTCAGAATGTCGTGGCTCGGCGCCAGCGCGGCACGCTCGCGCGCTGGCTTGGGTACGGTGGCTTGGCCGCGGTGCTCGCCCTGGGCCTGGGCTCGGCGGAGGCGCGCACGCATCGGCGCGACAAGAAGCCGGGCGCTGAGGCGACGGCTCCGGCGGCGGCGGATGCGGGCAAAGAGGCGCCCAAGGACGCGGGCAAGGAGGCCGCAGCGGCTCCGGCCCCGGCTGCCCCCGCGGATGCGGCCGCCAAGCCTGCCCCCCCTCCAGCCTCGGCGGGAAAGCCTGCCGCGACGGCGACCACAGCGGCAAAGCCAGGCCCAGCCCCAGCGGCTGCGGCGGCCAAGCCGGGCGCTGCACCGGCTCCGACCGCGGGAAAGCCGCCGGCCCCTCCAGCCGCCGAGCCCGCGAAAGAGGCCAAGGCGGAGGCCGCCACCGCGACCCCGAAAGAGCTGCAGGTCTCGGAGCCACGGCAGCAGGCGGCGCGCGAGCACTTCATGCGCGGTGTCGACCTGTACAGCCAGGGCAACTATCCGAACGCCTGGCTGGAGTTTTCCGCCGCCTACCAGATCGTTCCGCTCATCGATCTTTTGAACAACATGGCGCGCTGTGAAGTGCGCATGGGCCGGCCGCGGGATGCACTCGATCACTTCAAGCGCTTCATCGCCGCCCGTCCCAACGATCCCGACTCCGAGTACATCAACCAGGAGATCGCTCGCCTGGAAGGGGAGCTGGGTCGGCGGGCGACCTCGGCCCCGGCGCCGGATCAGACCGAGACCGCGGTCGTCAAGCCGCCGCCGCGCATCCCGACCTATTCGATCTTTGCCGGCGCAGCCACGCTAGCCGCCGCGATCGCCGGGGGCGTGACCTTGGGGCTGGTCAACAGCCGCTATAACGACCTAAAGGCGATCTGTGCGACGACCGGCTGTCCGGCCGAAGACGTCGGCGTGCTCGAGCGGCAGTCGTACGCCGGCTATGGCCTCCTGGGGGCGGCGGGCGTCGGAGCGGCGGTCACGGCGGTGCTGCTGGTCGTCGAGCTTCGCAGCAACAAAGAGGCGGGGCTGCGCCAGTTTTCTACTCTTCGTCTTGGCGCTCCCCTCGCATCCTTCGCTCTGCCAGGGAGGTTCTAATGCGCTTGCTTCGCTTAGTCTCAGTCGTTCCCGTGTTCGCGCTGATGAGCTGTTGGGACTTCAGCGCCCTAAACGCGACCAACACGCCGCAGTTTCCCGACGGCGGTGAGGTCGACATGTACTTCTGTGACAAGTCGCCGCTGTCGATCGCCGAGGACTGCACCGACGGTATCGACAACAACGATGACTGTCGCACCGACTGCGAGGATCCGCAGTGCCAGACCACGCACCTAAAGTGCGTTGATCCGAACAACCAGATCATCGGCTACGGCAACAAGATCCAAGCGGCCATGACCTGTCCTGGATCGCAGACCACGAATTCCATCAACCAGAACCTGTCGCTGGCGGCCGACTGCTCGAACGGCTGCGCCTGCCAGGCCAACACCACGTGGCGCTGCAACAGCACGCTGCATGTCTTCGACGACATGGCCAAGTGCATGGGCAACATGGAGCGCGGCAATGCCTCGCTCTCGAGTGGAGTCGCGGCCACCCCGCTCAACGACTGCGACCCGATCACTGCCACGCCGGCGATCACTGACTACTTCAAGATCGACGCCATCAACTCGCTGTGTCCGCTCGATACCACCAAGACCGGCACCAAGCAGGCTAGCTGGGGCAACTCGCAGAAGTTCTGCTCGACGACGCCGACGCCGACCACCTGCCAGACCATGGCCTGCATGGCGGCGGCTGGCAACTGCATCGCGTTTAACGGCAACATGGCCAGCTGTCCGTCGCCGTTCTCGTTCAAAGAGGTGTGGTACCGCGGCTATAGCGACAACCGGGCCTGCACCTGTAGCTGCGGCGCCGGCGCCGGCTCGTGCTCGATCAGCGCCGGGCAGGCCCAGTTCACCGACTCGATGACCTGCGGCACTGGCGGTGGCGTCAAGACGGCAAACGCGACCCAGACGGCAGCCTGCGTGCAGGGCGGCATCTCCACCAACACGGTAGCGGCCGCTGCCCTCAGCTTCCAGGCACGGCCGATCTGCGCGTCCAGCGGCGCGGCACCCACTGACCTAGCGACCGAGATGGCGGCGGGCCGGGTGACGCTGAACAACCCGATCACCCTCTGCTGCCAGCAGTAACGGCTCCCCCCGAAGCTTCTCGCCAGCCCCCCGGCTGGCTTCCCCTACAACCCCTATCGCAGGCGACTACAGCGGCGAGAACGCCAGGCCGGACAGCGCATCGGCCATGCGGTCGTACACCACATCGACGATCAGGAAGCGGCCGCTGTTGCTGACCGCCTGCGGATAGAAGCCGCGGCTCTTGTCGGGCGTCATGCTCAGGGTCTGGTGCGTCCAGCCCGTCATGCCGCGTCGCGCCACTTCCAGCGAGTTGGCGGTCTGATCCTGATAGGCCACCACCGGCTGATCTCCGTCGAGGAACAGCTGAACACCGGCTCCCACCAGGTGCACGTCCTGCACGCCGCCGACCTCGCGGATGCCGCTGTCTGCGACCTCGACCTTGCTGCCCATGCCGTCTTTCCAGGCTCGGTACAGCAGGCGGCCATCCTTGTCGCCATAGGCGATGTGCAGCGTGCCATCGCTGCCGACCGCTGCGCCGATGTAGTCGCCGACCCGCACCTTGCCGTCGCCGCCATCCACCGTGACCACCTTCCAGTCGGGGGCCGCGGCCAGCTTCACCGCTCCGGTGGCGGCGTTGTGGAACACCAGCACCGCGCCGCTCGGCGTGCGGAGGAGGCGGGTATAAAGACCCGTTCCTTCGGGCTTGGACGACGGCGGCGTGCCCAGCGCATCGACGCACTTGCTGGCGATGCAGGCCTGGGTGTTTTTGCAGCCGGGCATGCAGCCGGTCTCGATTTTTTTGCACTGCGTCGCGGTGCGATCTTTTTTCATCGGGTCGATGTAGACGCAGGCCTCGCCCATGTCGCACAGCCCGGCGCACGAGATCGCCTGCTCTTCGATGGCGTTCTTCTGCCAGCCTTCGGCACCGCTGGGATCGGCGCTGCCCGCCTTGGCCAGGACAAGCTGCGAGGCGAACTTGCCCTCGTCCTTGCGGATCGCGGTCAGCATATAGGCCACCGTCGGTACGTCGGCATCGTCGAGGACTAGGCTGGTGAAGAAGCCCGCCTTGCCATCGGTGGTCGCAGACAGGGTCGAGATCTGCCAGGGCTTGCCGGCATCGGGCCGGGCCGCGAGCTTCACGGTGCCATTGGTCACGTCCTGATACGCGACGACCGGGCGCCCCTTGCTGGTCAGGGCCAGCGCGGCAAAGCGGCCGACGTCATCGGCCGGATCGTCGTAGCCACCACGGTAGGCGTCCTTGCCCTTGCTGGTGGGCTCGCCGCTCGGCAGGCCATCGACCGGATACCAGTCGAGCTTGGCGGTCTGCGCTTCCTCGAAGCCGACCTCGGTGTAGGCCAGATCGCCGTAGTTCGAGTTATAGGCTGCGATGTAGATCTTGCCGTCGCGCGCCACGGCGCTGGCATAGCGCCCGACCTCGTCGATGTTGCTGTAAAACGCCTTGGGACCGTCGCCATTGCCGCTGTTATCGCCGAGCTTGTTGCCCTGGCAGGCGAGGTTGCTGCCGCTGCCGAGCAGCGCCCCGAGCGCCGCAAACAGCGACAGCAGCGTGTAGCGCGACGCCCGCCCGCGCCGGGCCAGACCCAGCAGCGTCAGCAGGCCGGCCACCAAGCCGAGCACGCCGAGCCGGCCCGAGCGCGAGAGTCCGCTTGGCGCACCCATGCTGCAGCCGCTCTTGGGTACATCCAGCTCAGCCCGCTCGGCGCTAGCCCGGGTTTCCACCACTGAGGCCGCGGCCGGCTCGTGGTCGGCCTGCGGTGCGACGGTGAAGCTGACGCGGGCCGGCGTCGCATCCAGGCTGTCGTACACGCCTTCCAGGCGAGCCCGGACCTCGATGCTGTGCTTGCCCGGCAGGCGCAGCACGCCGTCGTTTAGCGTCACACTCGGTCGGTTGTCGAACGGCTGCCACAGACCGCCATCGACCCGGTACTGCCACTCGTGACGACCCGGCTGCGCGTTCTGGGCTGACAGGCGCAGCGTGACCCGCACCTCGTCACCACGGCGCAGCGCGCTCTGGGTCGGAACTTCCAGGGCCGCAAGCTCGGCCACGGTCTCGGACGGCGTCGCCTGGGCCACCGGCTGCAGGCTGCCTGGCTCGACGCTCATTAGCTCGGGCACGAGCGGCATCATCTTGGCCTTGAGGCCGAGGAACAGGCCCAGGTACTCAAGCTTGTTGTTCTTGTCCGGCGTCGCGGTGATCTGCACTGGCTCCAGCTTCATGCCCATCAGATCCGGTAGCTCAAACTCGCCAAGCGTCGGTCCGACGGCGCCGAGCACCAGCGGCAGCAGGCCAGGCAGCAGGCCGGCCAGCGTGGCGGGCGTCTCTTTTAGCAGCGCGCTGTCGCTGACGCGGACATTGCTAAAGCCCATCGTCAGGTCGCCCAGCATCGGGATGATCTTGCCGGCCGCATCGACGTCAAGCGCCAGCGGCACATCGAGGTCGATGGTCTGACGCATGAAGCGCACCGGCCGCTCGTCGATGTAGACGTAGAAGTCGAGAGCCAGATCCTTGGCCTTGAGGTGCAGCAGCGGATCGTCGATGACCTTTTTGCCCATGCCGTCGGTCTTGAACGTGCCCTTGCCCAGCGCAAAGGTCGGCGCGTACTGCGGCCGCACCGCGATCTTGAGCGCCGAGGGCACGCCGCGCGTCAGGTCTGACAGCGACGGAATCAGCACGCCGAGCGTGGCGGTCGACAACAGCTCCACCTGCTCGGTGCCAATCGCCAGGCACAGGCCGCCCGACTCATAGAAGCCGTGCCCCAACAGGTCAAGCTCCAGCGTCGAGAGACCAGCACCGACGTGATACGGCTTGCCGTTGGGGGCGGTGTTGCCCGAGAAGGCCGGCGTCTTGGCCAGCGCTCCGGCTGGGCGAGTCGGCGCCGGGCGCGCCGGGGCACAGGCACTGCGGTTCGTCGCCACGGCGCCACCCAGCATGCCCATCGACAGGCCGCTCGTCGGCGCTGCCTCGACATCGGTGTAGTTGCCGGCGGTGGCGTAGATATCCATGCCGCCCGAGCCGCTCGGCACCAGGCTGCTTAGATCCATGCGTCCCTCCATGCCGAGGAACTGCATGCAGCTGCCCTTGCGCATGCACTTGTTGCTCATGCAGCCCTGATCGGCCAGCGACGAGCAGTCGTCCTTGTTCATGCACTTTTGGCAGAACACGCCAGTCAACGGACCGGCCAGCTGCTTCTTGATCTGATCCTTCAGCGTGCCGATGAACAGGCCCTTGAAGAAGTCCGCCGTGTCGCACAGGAAGCCGCCGCGGATCTCGATGTCGTCGTTGTCGAGGTCCTGCAGATCGAGGCCGCCGGTATCAAAGTCGATGTTGGCCAGCTTGG
The DNA here is from genome assembly GCA_964628555.1 of uncultured Myxococcales bacterium. Lineage (GTDB taxonomy): Bacteria > Myxococcota_A > Polyangia > Palsa-1104 > JAEUJZ01 > JAEUJZ01. The sequence goes on from CAZVMD010000356.1 coordinate 6,864, forward strand.
TCTCGCCGTTCGTGCGCGCCTGCACCGGCAGCACCAGGCCAATGTCGGGCCGGCCCTTGCGCGTGGTGTCGAAGCGCAGATCGCACTTGCCGACCACCGGGATCTTCACCTTGAAGTCCGGCTCGGCCTTGAGCTTGGTGCGGATCGTCACTCGCAGCGTTGAGGGCGGCTGCGGATCGATCTTCAGCTGCTGGAAGCCAAAGATCACCTTGCACATCTGACCGCAGCAGATCTCGGTGTCGCCGCCACACTGCGATGGAATCGGGATGCCGCTCGGCGGCAGCAGGGCGTCGATCAGCGCCTTGGCATTGGCCTCGATGAAGTCGAACAGGCCCTTGGTCAGGCGCAGCTGCACCGCTCCATCGGCTCGTTTATCGACGGGGAAGCCGCCTTTGATCTTCCCCAGGCCACCGCCGCTGCCACAGCCGCCTCCGCCGCCGCCGCTACAGGCGGCGAACAAGAAGATGCAGATACTCAGAATCGAGCCAAGTCGGAACCACGCACGCATGGGAGCCTCCGCCCGTTGCCGTTTCG
>CAZVMD010000357.1:0-7392 GCA_964628555.1 uncultured Myxococcales bacterium
GCTGCCTCCCCGGCCTCGCCGACGCTGACCATCGCCGATGAAGAAACCGTCCACCCGGCCAAGCTGCCGGAGTCGAAAGAGGAGCTGTATCGGCTGGGTCGGGCCTACCAAGTGGCGGCGCGCTATGGCGATGCGGCGCTGGTCTACGAGGCCATGGCGAATCGCTTTGCTCAAGATGCGGATATCCCCACGGCCCCGCCACATGCCGATCTCGCCAATATCGCCACAGCCCTCGTCAAAGCCGCACTGTGGCGGCGTGGGCTGGGGGATATTCCCCGCTACCTGCGTGATGTTGACGCCTATCGTGGCCTCTACGCGGACCGGCCAGAGTTCGCAGCGCCGACCGCGGCGCTGTTCGATGACATCAGCTCTCTGCTCGACGAGCCGGACGAGCCTGGGGATCCCACCTCGCGTCGCCGATACTCCCTAGAGCGCTTGCACAAGGTCAAGCCGGCCGATCTGCGCATCGTCGCGACGCTGCAGCTAGCTGCGCTGACCTGGCAAGCCGCCTGCCCCATCCCCGGTGAGAACGGTGCCTGTATCGCGCTGCATCGCCGCCGCCCAGAGCCGCCGCTGGTGCGCCGGATCAGGGTGGCTTTCGAGCGCGGACCGCGATGGCCAGGGGATACCTGCAAGCGGCGCGCGAAATACCCCGCCTGTGGCGGGCCTTCTTAACCTGTGTCGAGCGGGCCACAGCGCTCGGCCACTTTAGCGAGTGGTCGCGGCTGTGCGAGGATGAGCTCTTCCGCCTCCGCCGCAGCGACTATCCCCTGCCCTCCGAGATCCTCCCCGAGCCAGCGCTGTCACCCCTGCCGCTGGATGTCGCGCCGATCGGTTTCGCCAAAGGGGCAGGCGCGAACTAAGCGCATCAGCGCGGCCCTGCTACGCATCCGGCGGCAAAAGGTAGGTGCGCAGCATCGCTCCCAGCGCCCGCTGAAAGCGAGAATCCATCGCTGCGGCATCCGACTGGCCCAGGGCCGGTAGATAGACCGACTTGCCGGTGGCGTAGCCATGCACGGCAGCGATGGCGACCAGGATCGCCTCCTCGATGCGGTCCCGCGGGACGTGGCTGGCCGGCGGGCCCAGCGAGGCCAAGCGCGCCGTGGCCAGATCCACCACTCGGCCCAGGCCGCGGTTCTTCACCATCTTCAGATGCTGCCCCTCGCCCGACAGAGCGGCCCAGGCCAGCAGCCGCGCGTGGGTCGGCTCGGACATAAAGCTCAGCAGCAGACCCAGCAGCTCATCGGGCTGCGGTGACGACTGCTGGGCAGCGTCGCGCAAGAGCCGATCTTTGACCTGCTGGAAGACCGTCTGGTTGCGGCGGGCCAGCACGCTGCGCACCAATCCGGCATAGGTTCCGAAGTAGTGCAGCACCAGCGAGTGACTGACCCCGGCGGCCAGCGCGACATCGAGCACACTGACCCGATCCGGCCCGCGCTCGGTAAACAGCCGCTCGGCGGCATCGAGGATCAGCTGCCGCGCCGCTTCCGGGGAGCGACGCTGGCGACGGGGGGCAGCCGGCTCGGATGCCTCGGGCGCAGCAGCTGTGGGGGCCGGCGATGGGGCGGACGAGCGGCCGGGCTGCGGCCGCGGCCGGCGGGCGGTCTTGGGCGACGGCATGTGGTTTCTACCCTAGCGCTTATTAACAGAATCATCTATAAGCCAGTTGTTGGCTATTGACTGACCCATCAATAACTCGCTCGCGGCCCCGCGCAGCTGCCAGCCCAACCCAGCCAAGGAGCGCTCATGACCTCAAGCCGCCTCCCCTCCGCCTCTCCCTCGTGCTTCGCCAGCTTGCGACGTGGACTGGGCCCGACCCAGGGCCTGGGACTGGCCCTGGGCCTGGGCCTGACCGGCTGCTCGGACCCGCAGGCCGGCGGTGAGCCGCTGACCTATCACCACGACATCAAGCCGATCGTCGAGCGCTACTGCGGCAGCTGTCACGTCGCGGGGGGCATCGCGCCGTTTGCGCTGTCGACCTACGACGAGCTGCTGCGAGCCGGTGACAGCGTGCGCAGCGCGGTGAGTGCCGATCGCATGCCGCCTTGGCCGCCTTCGGCCGACAGTCGTCCGCTGCGCGGCTCACGGGCCATGGCTCAGGATCACAAACAGGCGCTGTTGCGCTGGCTCGATGGCCTGCGCCCCGAGGGCGATGCCAGCCTGCCGCCGCGCAGCGATCTGCCGCCGCCGGTGCCGCTCTTGCCGGCCCGGCCCGATCTGGTGCTGGATCCCGGCTCTGCCTATGCCCCCAAGAACAGCCGCGAAGACGACTATCACTGCTTCATCTACGATCCCAAGCTGACCGCCGATCGTTTCCTGCTGGCCGGCAGCGTCCACCCCGACAACCAGCGCATCGTCCATCACGTCATCGCCTATGAGATTCCGGAGTCTGATGCTGCGCTGATTCGCGGCAAGGATACAGGGGGTCAGGGCTATACCTGCTTTGGCGCCCCCGGCACCACCGCGCCGCCGGTGACGCTGATTGGCTGGGCCCCCGGCAGCCTCGGCAACCGCATGCCCGAGGGCACGGCGCTGCGCCTGCGCAAGGGCTCGCTGATCGTCGTGCAGATCCACTACAACGTGATCGCCGGACCGGGACAGGTCGATCGCACGACGCTCGATCTGGAGCTTACCGACACGCCGCCGCAGCGGGAGCTACACGCCCTGCCCCTGGCTCGCCCCAAGCAGCTGATGATTCCGGCTGGGCAGGCCGATGCGACGCAGACCGTCTTGGTGCCGCTGTCGGCGCTAGCCTCGTTCTTCAAGCTGCCGGCCAACAAGCTTACGGTGTACGCACACACGCCGCACATGCACCTTCTGGGCACGCACATCACCACCTGGCTGAACAACGATCTGCTGCTGGATCTGCCGCGCTGGAACTTTCACTGGCAGGGGGCCTACCAGTTCGAGACGCCGTACACCGCGACGGGCAGCGACCTGTTTAAGCTTGAGTGTCAGTACGACAACTCGGCCGCCAATCAGCCGCTTGTCGATGGTGTGCCGACACCACCGCGCGATGTCACCTGGGGCGAGGGAACGCGCGATGAGATGTGCCTAAACTATCTGCTGCTCAGCGCGGAATAGGCCGGATGGGGGGAAAGCCAATGGGGAAGTGCCAACGGGGGGATGGCGGCGCTACTTCGCGGTATCGCGCAGACGATCGGCGGCCACGGCCTCGCCGCTGAGCGCCTTGAGGAACTCGACCAGGTCAGCCTGCTCTGGCTGGCTGAGGTTCAGCGGCTTGAGCAGCGGATCTTTGACCAGGCCGTTCACGTCGCCACCGCCAGCGTTGTAAAACGCCACCACCTCGGCCAGGGTGCCAAGCTGCCCCGAGTGCATGTAGGGGGCCGAGCTTGCGACGTTGCGCAGTCCCTTGGTGCGGAACTGGCCGCGCTGCGCGGCCACCTGCGAAAGCCCCTGCAGTCGGCCGGTGTTCCGATCATCGCTGAACACGCCCGCGCTATTAAACGGACTGGCGAGCAGCGGCGGCACATCTTGGAAGCGCCCCAAGTCGGTGGCCGGCACATGCGCACCGGTCTGGGCTACGCCAAGGACATGGAAGTCGTTGTCGGTCAGCGCCGGGCCGAAGTGGCACTTGACGCAGGCTGCCTTGCCGATGAACAGCCGCAGGCCGCTCACTGCCGAGTCGCTCATCGCTGTGCTCTCGCCGGCCAGCCAGCGATCGAAGGGCGAATTTCCGCTGACCAGCTTGCGCATATAGGCCTGTAGCGCCTTGCCGTAGTTCACATAGATGCGGTTGATGATGTCGCGGTCCGCCGCGGCCATCATCTCCCACGCGCCATCGGGATCACTGGGGGCCGCCTTCGGCTTGCCGCTCGGGGGGAAGCGAGTGGCGTCGACGGCCTGCGGATCCAGCGCGAGATCGAGCGGAGTCTCAAACGCCGCGTCGTACTCGCTCCTGTACTTGTTCCATAGCAGGTGCGCGACATCGAGCCGCGTGCTCTTCATGATCTTGGGATTTTCCGCCACGGCCAGCGGCAGCGACCACTGCGAGTCAAAGCGTCCCCCCCAGTTGGTCCAGACGTAGAACGACGAGTTGATCAGCCCCAGCGCATTGCGCGTTCCGAAGTCGGTCCCCAGTGACACGTTGTTGGGCTTTGAGCGCTGATCGTCGAGCGCCGCGCCATCGACACCGTGACAGCTGTGGCACGAGACCTTGCCGGTATCGCCCATCGCTCCCAGACCGCCGTTGCTCCCGTCATCCCCGACAGCCAGTGCCCCGGAGTAGCTCTTGTCAAAGAACAGCATCTGTCCCAGCACCGCGGCCGGCTCCGCGTCCGCATACTTGTTTGTGCGATCCGGAGGCACGCTCGTCAGCGGCCCCAGCGTGTGCGCGGTGACCAGCTCAACTTCACTGAGCGGACCGGTATCGCCCGGCGGTATGGCCATGGGCTGCTGCTTGAGCGGTGGCTCACAGGCCGAGCACAGGCCAGTAAGGACGAGGGCACTCAAAATGTGACGATGACTACGCATGCATTCCCCCAAACTAACCAGGATGTTGGCGGCGGCGCGGAGCAAAAAGTGGGCGGCTCCGCTCTCTCTAGGGGACTCCGTTTTGCCGCTTTTGTCGCGCACAATTCGCGCCGCGCGTAATCCGCGGTGGCGCTTGGGAATTTGTCGCCGCTGCCCCGGGTCAGCCCGCAGCACAGGCGGCATCTGGCCCGCTCCGAGGGACACCAGCTAGTCGTTGGCTCGCCTGGGCGGGGTTGGTATCGTCCACCGCCATGTCGTCGTCCGATGCTGAGCGAAAAGAGCCGCCGCCGCTTGGGAGTGCTCGCCGCAGCCTCCTGTTTCTGCTGCTGGCCCTGGCTTTGGTGGCGCCGCTGTTTACGCAGCCGCTCGCCCATCCCTATTCGTACGATTTTCGCTACTTCCTATCGTGGCTAGAGGCCGGTCGGCGCAGCGTCCTGTGGTTCGGCGAGCTGCCGCTGTGGAATCCCTGGACCTGTGGTGGGCAGGTCTATCTTGCCAATCCGCAGTCGACGATAGCGACGCCGACCTTTGTGCTGGTGCTGCTGTTTGGCACCGCGCTGGGCAGCAAGCTGATGCTGGTCGCCTACCTGTTTTTCGCCCTCGATGGGATGTATCGCCTCGCCCGCGACTTCCAGATCGACGACGACGCGGCCCGCTTGGCGGCAGTCCTGTTTGCCGGCTGCGGCTGGTTTGCCCTGCATGTCTCAAGCGGCCACCTCAACTTCGCTGGCGCCAGCCTGCTGCCCTATCTGCTGCTCAGCTGGCGCCGCGCGCAGCGGCAGCTGCGCTGGGTGATTCCGCTCGGCGCGCTGATGGCCTGGGTGATTGGCCTGGGCGGCACCACCACCCCCGCACTGTCGACGGTGAGCCTGAGCCTGATGGCGCTCTTCGAAGTCCTTAAGCGCCGCAGCCTGCGACCGCTTTGGGTGCTTCTGCTGGCCGCTCTGGCAGCGCTAGGAATTGGCGCGGTGCGGCTCTTGCCCGTGCTGGAGTTCGCGCTGCGCAATCCGCGCATCACCAGCCAGCGCGACCACAACGATCTGCTGTTCCTGCTGCAGAACGCCGTCATGTTTCAGGGCTTAAGCCCCGTCCCCGGCAAGCCCTATTTCTTTCACGAGTACGGCTGGAAGCTGCCCTGGCTGATGTGGCCGTTTCTGCTCTACGGACTGCGCTGGCTTAGGGCCCGCTGGGAGCTGTGGCTGCTGTTCGCGTGCGGCCTCGCCATCGCCTCGGGCTATGCCCTGCCCGGCGGCGGTCCCTGGGGCCTGCTCAAGCAGCTTCCGCTGTTCCGCGATCTGCGCGTGCCGACGCGCTACACGCTGCTGTCAGCCTTGGCCGCAGCGCTGATCGTTGCGCTGGCGGCGCAGCATCTGCTTGCCAGCCGGCCCCGCCGCCGCCTGCTGATGTGGCTGCTGTTCGCCGTCTTTTCCGTCGAGAGTGTGGCGTACAGCGCCTGGCTCTATCAGCGCGTTCCGCTGCTGCGCCTGCCCCCGCCCGACCGCCACGCCCCCTTCTTCCAAGTGCAGAGTCACTGGACCGCCATGCTGGTCGACAACTGGGTCAACCACGGCGTCATCGGCTGCGACGAAGAAGCCCCGCTGCAGCGAGCGCGCCAGCTCGACCTCGGTGACGTGCCGCAGCTTCGCCTGCAGGATCCCAGCGCCGGCCAGGCCCGCCTGCTGCACTTCTCGCCCAACCGCCTGCGGGCCAGCGTCGAGCTCTCGCAAGAAGCCGTGCTCCTGCTTAACACCAACTGGAACGAGCACTGGCGCAGCGATGTCGGTCAGGTCGAAAAGTTCGGCGACAAATACCCCCACGACCGCGACGGCGGCCGCCTCGCCGTCCGCCTGCCCCCCGGCACCTACTCCGTCACCCTCCGCTACCGCCCGACGAGCTACGTCCTTGGCCTCTGGCTCACCCTGCTTTGCAGCGCCGCCGCCCTCGCCCTGTTCTTCCGCGGCCGCCGGCGCAGCCCCCAGCTGACAAGCGGCTAGCCCCCGGCCCCGAGGCCGACCGCGCCGTCGTCAGAATAGCCACTTGTCCGCACAGACCCGCCCCCCATCCATCGCGTAGGCTGGGGTTGGGCGCGCCGAGCGCCGCTTCGCCATGCCTGCCGCCGACTCAGACAGCCCGCACACGTACACCTTTAGCGAGGGGATTCTGACCTTCGCGCCACGGGGAGCGGTGCTGCCGCAGCACGCCAGCCAGCTTGTCGCGCTGCTTCGCCGCTACAGTCAGCCCGATCGCCCCCTGCCCTGCCTGTTCGACCTCCGCCACGCGCCCGAGCCAACCCCCGAGGCCCGCCGCCTCATCGTGCAGTACCTAAGATCAGAAAAGCCGCGCCTCTGCATCGCCACCCACGGCGCCCCGCTGCGCCTGCGCGCCATGCTCGCCCTAGTCAGCGCCGCCGCCCGCGTCGTCGGCGGCTACGACCTCCAAGTCACCCACTGCGAAGACGAGGGAGAGGCCAGGCAGAGCCTGCGGCAGCTGGTGGGGGGCTAGGCGCCTCCTCCTCTGTCGTGGTTACTGACTCCGTGACCCACGCGCCCCGGCGTGCCAAGCCCAAAGAGCCCCGAGCGTACGAGGTGGATCATGGGGCGCCAGCGCATCGTTGACGGCCTCGGCGGCGCGGGTCTTCAACAGCTCCCGATGGGATACCAAAATTCGCAGCGCATAATCCCGGTTTTCCACTGGCCCCCGTTTCAACACAAACGAGAGGCCAAGAGCAGCGGTCTCTAGGTTAACGACCTCCGGCTGTTTGCCTAATACATCATCAATCATTTGCAGAGCTGCGTGAACACAGTCTCTGTCCGCTCTAAACAGCTGCGCAACCCCCAAGGAAATCCAGCCACTGGGGACCGGTCGCCTGGGGTGAAACCATAGGTGGTTATGGATCGC